>VBOG01000078.1 GCA_005877815.1 Nitrospirota bacterium | reverse complement strand
GGAAGAAGCCGCATGTGAACATCGGGACGATCGGGCATGTGGACCATGGGAAGACGACGTTGACGTCGGCGTTGACGAAGGTGATGGGCGACAAGGGGATGGCCAAGTTCATCAGCTACGACGAGGTGGCGAAGGCCAGTGAGTCCCAGGGTCGGCGCGATGCCACCAAGATTTTGACGATTGCGATTTCGCACGTGGAGTATGAGACGGCCAACCGGCATTACGCGCATGTGGACTGTCCGGGGCACGCCGACTATGTGAAGAACATGATCACGGGGGCGGCGCAGATGGACGGGGCCATCCTGGTGGTCAGTGCGGCGGATGGGCCGATGCCGCAGACGCGCGAGCACATTTTGTTGGCGCGGCAGGTGGGGGTGCCGTTCATCGTGGTGTTTTTGAACAAGGCGGACAAGGTGGATGACAAGGAGCTCTTGGAGTTGGTGGAACTCGAAGTGCGTGAGCTGTTGACGAAGTATGAGTTTCCCGGGGACAAGATTCCGGTGATCACGGGGTCGGCGACGAAAGCGATCGAGGGGGATCAGTCGCCGATCGGGGTGCCGGCGATCCTGAAGTTGTTGGAGGCGGTGGACAGTTACATTCCGATGCCGGTGCGGGCGATCGACAAGCCGTTTTTGATGCCGATCGAGGATGTGTTCACGATCAGCGGGCGGGGGACGGTGGTGACGGGGCGGTGCGAGCGCGGGATCGTGAAAGTCGGCGACGAAGTGGAGATCGTGGGGCTCAAGCAGACGGCCAGCACGGTGGTGACGGGGGTGGAGATGTTCCGCAAGGTGCTCGATGAGGGGCAGGCGGGCGATAACATCGGGGTGCTCTTGCGCGGCACGAAGAAGGAAGAAGTGGAGCGCGGGATGGTGTTGGCCAAGCCGAAGACGATCACGCCGCACACGAAGTTCAAGGCGGAAGTGTATGTGCTGGCGAAGGAAGAAGGGGGGCGGCACACGCCGTTCTTTAATGGGTACCGGCCGCAGTTTTATTTTCGCACGACAGATGTCACGGGGGTGGTGACGCTGAACCCGGGCGTGGAAATGGTGATGCCGGGGGACAATGTGTCGGTGACGGCCGAGCTGATTTCGCCCATTGCCATGGATCAGGGCCTGCGCTTCGCCGTGCGCGAGGGCGGCAAGACCGTCGGCTCCGGCATCGTCACCGAAATTCTGGCGTAAGGCAAAGGGTAGGGAATGGCCATCAAGCTTGATCAGCGTATCCGCATTCGACTCCGAAGTTTTGACTATCGAGTCCTTGATCAGTCCGTGTCGGAAATTGTGGATACCGTCAAGCGAACAGGGGCCAAGGTTGTGGGACCTATCCCTCTTCCCACACGGATCAATAAATGGACCGTCCAGCGCTCGACTCATGCGGATAAGAAGTCACGTGAGCAGTTTGAGATCAGGACACACAAGCGGCTCATGGATATTATGGAGCCGACACCAGAGACAATGGATGCCTTGATGAAGCTCAATCTGGCTGCGGGAGTTGATGTGGAGATCAAGCTGTGACATCCGGATTGTTGGGACACAAGCTCGGAATGGCGCAAATCTTTGTGCAGGGTGGGCGGATGGTGCCCGTCACCGTGATCGAAGCGGGGCCATGCCGCGTGGCGCAGGTGAAGACCGTCGAACGGGATGGATACGCTGCCGTTCAATTATCGTTCGATGAAGTGCCGGATCGCAAATTGTCAAAGGCGGCGAAAGGACATTTCAGCAAAGCGCAACTGCCGGGCTTCCGACACGTACGTGAATTTCGCGCGAACGGAGAAAATCAGATCGGCGCAACGGTCAAGGCAGATCTCTTCTCGAAGGGGGAGCATGTTGATGTGACGGGAATCTCAAAGGGGAAGGGATTCCAAGGGGTCATGAAACGACACCACTTCCACGGCGGCCCGCGCACACACGGTTCCATGTTCCACCGGGCGCCAGGGTCTATCGGCAGCAGTTCTTCACCTTCTCGCGTGTGGAAGAACATGAAAATGGCGGGGCACATGGGAAGTGTGCGGGTCACCACGCAAGGTCTGGAAGTGATGGAAGTCAGGTCGGAAGAAAATCTCATTTTCCTGAGAGGCTCCGTTCCTGGCTCGCGGGGAAGCGTGGTGATGATCCAAAAGTCCAAGAAGACAGCCAGCGGGGACCGCCATGCCAAGCGTTAATGTTGTGGATTTGAATCGGCGAACGATCGGCTCGGTCGAGGTGCCTTCGGGGATTTTTGCAGCGCCGGTGAAAGGACCGGTCCTGCATGAGGTCGTTGTGATGCAGCAGGCCTGTTCTCGTCAAGGAACCGCTTCGACGAAGGAGAGAGGTGAGGTGAGCGGAACAGGGAAGAAACCGTATAAACAAAAGCATACGGGACGTGCGCGCGCGGGCTCCAATCGGTCTCCGCTGTGGCGCCATGGCGGCATCATCTTTGGGCCCCAGCCGAGGGACTATGGTTATACCATGCCTAAGAAAAAGGTACGCGGTGCGATTCGTTCTGCATTGTCGATCAAGCTCAGCGCAGGCGGGTTGGTCGTGCTGGATGAATTCCCGACCGTCGATGGAAGAACAAAGTCATTGTCGAAGATCCTCGCGACACTCGGCCTGACAACGAAGACGTTGATCGTGGCGGGGGGGGATGATGACAAGCTGCGACGGGCAGCCGCCAATCTCAGGGATGTGACCGTGATCGATGCAGAGGGCCTTAACGTCCGCGATGTCCTACATCACGACACACTCCTTGTCTCCAGAAGGGATCTCTCCCGTATCCAGGAGCTCTGGGCATGACTCGTGAAGCGCACAGCATCATCCTTCGTCCGGTTCTGACGGAGAAGCTGACCGAACTCAGGGAGACGCAACGGAAAATCGGAATCCTTGTGCGCGCGGACGCCAATAAGGTGGAAATCAAGAAGGCGGCCGAAGAAGTGCTCAAAGTAAAAATCGAAAAAGTGAACGTATTGAACGGGCAAGGGAAAATACAGCGTATCGGACGGATGTCGGGAAAAAAGCCGGATTGGAAGAAGGCGATCGTCACGATGAAAGCGGGCGAGAAACTGGAAATGTTTGAGGGCGTGTGATCGCCGTGCATAGGCCGCGCCGGATATCGATCGAATTTATGAGCCGTCCCTGATGGGCATTAAGACATTTAAACCCAGGTCGCCTGGACGTCGTCAGATGTCGGTTCTGACGAACGACGAACTCACTAAAGGCAAGCCCGAAAAGAGATTGCTGACGTACATCAAGAGTTCCGGCGGGCGGAACAGCCAGGGCCGTATCTCGGTACGTTTCAGAGGGGGCGGCCATAAGCGGATGTACCGAAAGGTGGACTTCCGGCGTGAGAAGACCGGCATCCCCGCAAAAGTTGTTTCGATCGAATACGATCCGTATCGCTCCGCCCGTTTGGCGCTGCTTCATTACGCCGACGGAGAGAAACGCTATATTCTGGCTGCCGTAGGCCTCAGAGTCGGCGATCGTCTTCAATCAGGCGCGGATGCGGAGATTCGACCGGGCAATACATTGCCACTGACCAGCATGCCGACGGGAACGATGGTTCATAATATCGAACTCAGTCCTGGTAAGGGAGGCCAGCTTATCCGAAGCGCCGGAGGCTCGGCTCAAGTCATGGGTCGAGAAGGCGCTTACGTGCAGATTCGGCTGAAGTCCGGAGAAATGCGACGAATATTGGGAACATGCCAAGCGACCATCGGGCAGGTCGGCAATACGGATCACGAAAACACAACGATAGGCAAAGCCGGCCGTGTGCGTTGGAAGGGTCGGAGGCCTCACGTGCGGGGCGTGGTGATGAACCCGGTGGATCACCCGCATGGCGGCGGCGAAGGTAAGTCCGGCGCCGGCAACCCCCATCCGGTATCTCCGTGGGGGCAAAAAGCCAAGGGCTATAAGACCCGCCGGACCAAGCGGACCGGCAAATTCATTATCGCCCGGCGGAAGAAATAATCCCGAAAGGGACTGAGGAAGACTATGCCTCGTTCAGTATCAAAAGGGTATTACATCGAACCTCGTTTGCTGAGTCGTATTGAGCAGATGAACGCGAGCGGCGGGAAGAAAATCCTGAAGACGTGGTCACGGCGATCAACGATCGTGCCCGAAATGATCGGTCACACACTGGCTGTTCATAACGGGAAGAAATTTTTGCCGATCTTCATTACCGAGAACATGGTGGGGCATAAGCTCGGGGAATTTTCTCCCACGCGATTCTTCAAGGGGCATGGGGCTGCGAAGAGCGAAAAGGCAGTCGCTCTCAAATAAGGAAAGCATGATGCCTGAAGCGATGGCCAAATTGCGGTACGTCCGGATGTCTCCCCGTAAGACCAGGGTCGTGGTCGACTTGATCAGAGGGTGTGCGGTCAATGAGGCGCTTGCACGTCTCAAATTTACCCCACGCGCCGGCGCGCGCGTGGTGGAGAAGCTGCTGATGTCCGCGGTCGCCAATGCTCAACAGGGCGGAAAAGAACTCGGGGATGCGGACGAACTGCGCGTGAGCCGCGCGTTTGTCGACTGCGGGCCGACCATGAAGCGGTTCCAGCCGCGCGCGCAGGGCAGGGCGTTCACGATCCACAAGCGAATGAGTCATATCACGGTGGCGGTATCGCCGTTGGAAACAAAGGTGAGGGGGAAAGCCGCGTCGAGTCCTGCCAAATCGAAGGGTCCGGAAAAGACGAAATTAGGATCGCCACGTCCTGCCGCCGAACAGACACCGGCGAGTGTGAAGCCTGCGAAGGCGACCAAGAAAGCGAAGGATAGCTAATGGGCCAGAAAGTACATCCAATCGGTTTACGACTCGGATATGTCAAACCGTGGAATTCGCGATGGTTCGCCGACAAGGAATACGCAAAGATCCTCCATGAGGACATACGCATTCGTCGCATGGTGAAGAGCAAGCTCTATCACGCCGGCGTGTCAAAGGTAGAGATTGAGCGTTCGGGCGACCAGGCAAAGGTCATCATCCATACGGCTCGCCCCGGTATTATCATTGGCCGTAAAGGCGCTGAAGTCGACAAGCTGAAAGCCGATCTCGAAAAAATGGTGGGTCGTCAGGTCTATATCACCATCAAGGAAATTAAAAAACCGGAACTCGACGCGCAATTGGTCACGGAAAACATCGCGGTCCAGCTTGAAAAACGGGTTGCGTTTCGTCGTGCCATGAAGCGCAGCGTCGCCTCTGCGCTGCGCCTCGGGGCACGCGGGATCAAGATTCGATGCTCGGGGCGGTTGGGCGGGACGGAAATTGCCCGGACGGAATGGTACCTGCAAGGCCGCGTGCCGCTCCATACCCTTCGCGCAGACATCGATTATGGATTTGCAGAGGCCCATACGACGATGGGGCAAATCGGCATCAAGGCCTGGATCTATAAAGGCGAGATTCTGCCGAGCCTGCCGGGCAAGGATGACAGCGCCATGGAACGGCGGTAGGAGAGACCGATGCTCGCTCCGAAAAAGGTCAAACATCGAAAGATGCACAAGGGCACCATGCGTGGGAAAGCCTATCGCGGCGGGAACGTCACACTCGGGGAATACGGGCTCAAGGCGCTTGAGCCGGGATGGATCACGAATCGACAAATAGAGGCTGCGCGGATCGCCATGACGCGCCATGTGAAGCGGGGCGGCCGGGTCTGGGTTCGCATCTTTCCTGATAAACCAATTACGAAAAAACCCGCCGAGACTCGGATGGGAAAGGGCAAAGGCAATCCTGAATACTGGGTGGCGGTCGTCAAGCCGGGACGCATGCTCTATGAAATGGATGGCGTGACGCTCGATGTTGCAAAGGAAGCTCTGCGGCTGGCGTCGCATAAGTTGCCGATCGCGACCCGCTTTGTCGCACGTGGAGGCATTGGTGGAAACGCGTAGCGCGCATCTGAAGAATCTTCGTGCCCTGACCGCAGATGAATTGGATACGAAGGTGAGCGATTTGAAGAAGGACATGTTTACCTTGCGTTTTCAATTGGTGACGGGTCGAATTGAAAACCCCGCAAAAATTCGGCACACGCGTCGTGAAATCGCGCGCGCCAAGACGATTCTGAGTGAAACAGCTCGTGTCACGGCGGGAGAGCGTTGGGAGAAGGGGACATAACGAGATGGGGCTGCCCGAGAGTCATGCCGAACAAGCGCCGCGTGACCGTCGTCGTGAAATGGTCGGCGAAGTCGTCAGCGACAAAATGGCGAAAACTGTAGTGGTGGTCGTGAAGCGGCTGACCCGTCATGCCAAGTATGGCAAGGTGATTCGGCGCGTGACCAGGTTGAAGGCGCACGATGAGAAGAATGAATGCCACGTCGGAGATCGGGTCCGTCTACGCGAGACGCGCCCCTTGAGCAAGGATAAACATTTTCGGGTCGTGCAAGTTCTGGAAAAGGCAAAAGCATTATGATCCAGATCTACTCCATGCTCGACGTCGCGGATAATTCCGGCGCCAAGAAAGTCATGTGCTTCCATGTATTCGGAGGCACCAAGCGTCGCTATGGGAGCCTTGGTGACGTTGTCATGGTTGCCATCAAGGAGGCGATCCCTCATGCGACCGTCAAAAAAGGCGAGATCAGCAAAGCGGTGATCGTGCGTACGGCAAAAGGCGTCCGCCGTGAAGACGGCTCCTACATTAAGTTTGATCGCAATGCCGTGGTCCTTATCAATGCGCAAGGCGAGCCTGTCGGGACACGTATTTTCGGACCGGTCGCGCGGGAACTGCGCTGGAAGAAATATATGAAGATCATCTCGCTGGCTCCGGAGGTTCTGTAATGCGTCGACATGGATGGCTTAGCGCCAACCGTCCTGAACCCGCTCCCCCGAAAAGTGTCATCCGGAAGGGGGACACGGTTGTGGTCATTGCCGGAAAGAATCGCGGCAAATCGGGGAAGGTGCTCCGCGTGGTTCTCCAGGACTGCCGAGTGACCGTCGAGAAAGTGAATATCATCAAGCGTCACACCAAGCCGAACCAGCAGAACCGGCAAGGGGGCATTCTCGAACGAGAAGCCTCGATCCACCTGTCCAACGTCATGGTCTATTGTCCCTCGTGTCAAAAGGGCCGCCGCGTCGGTTCGAAGACCCTTGCGGACGGCAGTCGGACACGGGTCTGTAGAAAATGCGATCAACCGATCGAAACGCCGGTGACCAAATAAATAATCATGGCCAAGTCTGACGAGAAGCACGTCGCCAAGGACAAGAAGCCCGTCGTGAAGCGGGAGGGGAAGGCTGACTCGAAATCCTCTGCTAAAACGGTAGCCAAGCCTGCGGCCACGCACGACGGGGCACCGGACACGAGTGGTCCCGCCCGCCTGCGGGACCACTACCGGAAGGCAGTGATCCCGGCTTTGATGAAAGAATTTTCCTATCGGAATCCAATGCAGGTGCCGCGCGTGGAATGCATCGTCGTCAATGTCGGCATGGGGAAGGCGACCCAGAACGGCAAGCTGTTGGATTCTGCAGTGAATGAACTGGGCGTGATTACGGGGCAGCGTCCTGTCGTGACACGGGCGCGCAAGGCCATCGCCAACTTCAAGCTGCGCCAAGGGTTGCCGATCGGGACCAAGGTCACGTTGCGCGGGAAGACGATGTATGAGTTTTTGGATCGATTGTTAACAGCAGCCTTGCCGCGCATCCGGGATTTCAAGGGTATTTCGCCCAAAGCGTTTGATGGCAGAGGCAACTATACCTTGGGACTCAAGGAGCAACTGATCTTTCCGGAGATCAAATACGATTCCGTGGAATCTATTCATGGCATGGACATCACAATTGTGACGTCTGCCAGGACGAATGAAGAAGGCAAGACGCTCCTCAAAGAAATGGGTATGCCCTTTCGGGCGTGATAGGAGGATAGAGAGTGTCGCGGCTCGCACTGAGGCTAAAAGCAAAGACCACCCCCAAGTTTTCGACGCGTGCCTATCATCGTTGTCCGCATTGCGGGCGGGTGCGGGGTTTCCTGCGGAAGTTTAACTTGTGCCGGATTTGTTTCCGGCTCCTCAGTCTCCGGGGTGATGTCCCCGGAGTGAGAAAGTCGAGCTGGTGATGCCATGGCGATGACCGATCCAATTGCCGATCTATTGACCCGGATACGAAACGGCATGCAGCGTCGTCATGCCGAAATCAAGGTTCCCGCCTCTCATCTCAAGGCGGAGGTCTCACGTGTTCTGCAGGAGGAAGGGTTTATCCAGGGAATGAAATCGATCGAAGAGGCCGGCCACCCGCATCTCAGCCTGCGGTTACGCTATCAGGACGGAGAGATGCCGATGATCACCGGACTTCGGCGTATCAGTAAGCCGGGCCACCGCGTCTATACGCGCCATACACGTATTCCCATGGTCATGCGGGGAATGGGCGTGGTGATCATGTCGACGCCAAAAGGCGTTATGACCGGGGCGGAAGCCCGGGCTCAGGGAATAGGCGGAGAGGTTCTGTGTTACGTCTGGTAGAGGTGATGGCATGTCACGCATAGGGAAGAAACCGGTATCCATTCCCGCCGGAGTCGAGGTCAAGGCCGACGGACGAGAGATTTCGGCCAAAGGTCCACAAGGGATGTTGAAGCGCTCGCTCCCGGAGGGAATTACCGTCTCTGTGGCAAACGGGCATGTGGACGTTGCTCGGTCAGCCGAAGACCGCCATCAGAAGGCGTTGCACGGCTTGGTACGCAGCGAGATCCGCAACATGATCGAAGGCGTGACGAAGGGCTTCCAACGGGTGCTGGAAATTAACGGCGTGGGATACAAGGTCACACAGGCAGGCAAGACATTGAGTTTTAGCCTCGGGCGAACTCATCCTGTGGCGTACCCACTTCCTGAAGGTATTGACGCGAAGATTGACAAGCAAACGATCGTCACGATCAGGGGTGCCAACAAATCTCTCGTGGGACAAACCGCGGCCGTTCTCCGGGCGCTGAAGCCGCCCGATGTCTATAAAGCGAAGGGGATCAAATACTCCGGTGAAGTCCTGATCAGAAAAGAAGGCAAGACAGGTAAATAGGTGGGAGGCCATGAGTCAGAGTAAACGAGAGCAGGATCGGGAGCGACGTCATCAACGCGTCAGGCGACGGGTCTATGGAACGCCTGCACGCCCGCGCTTAAATGTCTTTCGGAGCACTGCGCACATCTACGCTCAGGTCATTGATGACACCGCTGGACGGACCTTGGTGAGCGCTTCGAGCCAGGAGGAAGCGGTGAGCGGGACGTTGAAAACCGGCGGCAATGTCCAGGCGGCGGCTGCCGTCGGCCGACTCATTGCGGAGCGTGCGTTGAGTGCCAAACTGACAGCGGTCGTCTTCGATCGTGGTGGCTATCGATATCATGGTCGGGTGAAAGCGTTGGCAGAAGCATCGCGTGAACGCGGGCTAAGGTTCTGACAAGGAGCGAGACTGATTTGAAGGTCAATGCTGATGAATTGAATCTGAAAGACAAGGTCGTCTTTATCAACCGGGTCGCGAAGGTCGTCAAGGGCGGCAAGCGTTTCAATTTCACCGCGTTGGTGGTCGTCGGCGACGAGCAAGGATGGGTCGGCATCGGCAAGGGCAAGGCCGCTGAAGTTCCTGAAGCGATCTCCAAGGCGGTCCAGCATGCCAAGAAAAAGCTTGTCAGAATTGCGATCAAGAACGGCACGATTCCGCACGAGGTACACGGTCTTTTCGGAGCGGAACACGTGATGCTGAAACCGGCGACGGCTGGTACCGGTATCGTTGCCGGGGGAGCAGTGCGAGCGGTCATTGAGTTGGCGGGCATCCATAATATCGTCGCGAAAACGCTTGGAAGAGGGAACCCGTTCAATGTTGTACAGGCCACCCTAGAGGGTTTGAACAGACTCAGAGATCCTGAAGAAGTCTTGCGTATCCGACGAGCGGCGTTTGAACCCGTAGGAGGTTCAGGACATGGCTAAGGCACGGGGACAAGAGGCGTTACGCATCACATTGACGCGCAGTCCCATCGGAACACCGAAGAGTCATCGGGTATGGCTACGTGGTTTGGGGCTCCGGCGAATTCGGCATACGGTCGTCCGTCCGAACACATCTCAAGTACAGGGGCTGATTCATAAGCTCTCCTATATGATCACGGTTGAAAAGGTAACATAATGCATTTACATGAATTACATCCGGCGCCCGGATCCCGGAAAAGACCGAAGCGGATCGGTCGGGGCATCGGCTCCGGCCATGGGAAAACGGCCACTAAAGGTCACAAGGGTTTACTGGCAAGGTCCGGAGGGGGGAAGAGGCCCGGCTTCGAAGGCGGCCAAATGCCATTGAAGCGACGGGTACCGAAACGCGGTTTCACAAACATTTTCCGAAAAGAATGGAGCATTGTTAACCTGCGAGACCTGGAACGGCTGGAAGGCGTCCAGGATGTCACGCCCGCCGTTTTAATACAGAGCGGATTGGTGCCGGCGCATGGATCGCGGATTAAAGTGCTTGCCGAGGGCGTGCTGTCGAGACCGTTGCACGTGCAGGCGCATCGGTTCAGCGAGTCCGCCGCCGCCAAGATTCAAGCCGCCGGAGGGAGGGTAGAGGTTCTGGGCGGTGCTTGAGCGGCTGATCACCAACATCAAGAACATCTTCCATATCCCCGAGCTCCGGACTCGGATTCTCTTCACGTTGGGGATGTTGGCGGTGTATCGCATCGGGGCGCACATCCCCACTCCTGGCATCAATAACGATGAACTCGGCAAGTTCCTCTTGAAGGAAGGGGGGGCGCTCCTCGGCTTCCTCGATATTTTTTCAGGAGGGGCGTTGTCCCGCTTGACGATCTTTGCGCTCGGCATCATGCCGTATATCAGCGCGTCGATCATTTTGCAATTACTGACAGTCGTCATTCCTCATTTGACGAAGTTGGCCAAGGAAGGAGAACGAGGACGGAAAAAGATTATCCAATATACACGGTTCGGGACGATCGGCATCGGTCTCATTCAGGCCTTCGGTATTGCGATGGGGCTGGAAGGCATGAATCGCGGAGCCTTTGTCCAGTCGCCAGGCTGGGGATTTCGGCTGATGACCATGCTGACCTTGACAGCCGGCACGGCCTTTTTAATGTGGCTGGGCGAGCAAATCACCGAACGCGGCATCGGCAATGGGATTTCCTTGATCATTTTTGCCGGGATTGTGGCCCGACTTCCTGCCGCCGTCGTCGAAACGTACAAGTTGTTCGAAGTCGGGCAACTCAACGGCTTCATCCTCATCGCATTGCTCCTTGGCATGATAGGGGTGATTGCGGCGATTGTGTTTCTGGAAACCGGCCGGCGGAAAATCCCCGTACAGTATGCCAAACGTGTGGTGGGGCGCCGTGTGTTCGGCGGGCAGAGTACGCATATCCCGCTGAAGGTCAACACGGCTGGCGTAATTCCACCGATCTTCGCGTCTTCAATCATCGCCTTCCCGGCCACGATTGCGGGGTTTATTCAGATCGCCTGGGTCCAGGATATAGGCAAGATGCTGGCGCCCGGATCCCTGACCTACACGGTGCTGTATGTCAGCCTGATCGTCTTTTTTTGTTATTTCTATACGGCCGTGGTTTTGAACCCGGTCGATATTTCGGACAACATGAGGAAGTACGGTGGTTTTATCCCAGGGATCAGGCCCGGGCAACGGACGTCCGATTATATCTATCGCGTGTTGAATCGGGTGACGTTTGCGGGGTCGCTGTATCTAGCGGTCGTGTGTATCATTCCGGAGATCCTGATCTACAACTATCATTTGCCATTCTATTTCGGTGGGACCTCGTTGTTGATCACGGTGGGCGTGGGATTGGACACCGCCCAGCAAATTGAATCGCATATGCTTATGCGGAATTATGAGGGATTTTTGGCTAAAGGCCGCTTGAAAGGCCGGAGCGGCTAAACATGCGGGTGATCTTCCTCGGGGCGCCCGGAGTCGGAAAGGGAACCCAAGCCCAGCGTCTGGCGGCCCAGGAGAAGATTCCACAAATATCGACCGGCGATATTCTGCGGGAGGCCGTGAAACGTGGGACACCGCTTGGGCTCAAGGCAAAGGGATTCATGGATGCGGGAAAGCTCGTACCGGATGACGTGGTGATCGGCTTGGTGGACGAGAAATTGAAGCAGCCTGAGGTTGCGGCCGGGTATGTCTTGGATGGATTCCCGCGGACAGTGGCCCAAGCGGAAGCCTTGGATAGGCTGCTGCAGGATAGGGGTATAACACACGTGATAAATCTTGACGTCCCACGCGACGAAATCGTTCGCAGGCTGTCGGGACGGCGGAGTTGCCCCAAGTGCCAGAGGGTGTATCACATGGACTCCGCGCCACCCGCTCGTGAAGGTCGCTGCGACAACTGCGGCGAGAGCCTTCAACAAAGAGTGGATGACAAACCCGAAACGATTGAATCGAGGTTGGCGGTGTATGACCGGCAAACGAGACCTCTCATCGAGTATTATGACAAGAAGGGACTGTTGCACAATCTTGACGCCACCGGCTCCATCGAACGGGTGTACGCCAACGTCTTGGCCGCTGTCCATTCGCAGAGGCATGTGTGAACGGGATTGAACTGAAATCGCCCGATGAAATCGACAAGATGAGCCGGGCAGCCAAGATTGTGGCCGAGGTCCTCGAGGCGCTCCGAGGCATGGTGAAGCCTGGCGTGACCACCGAGGAATTGGACCGGTTTGCGGAGGGGTTTATTCTTGAGCGCGGCGGGATACCGGCATTCAAAGGGTACCGCGTTCGAGACAAAGTCTACCAGCACACACTGTGTACCTCGGTCAACAACGCGGTCGTGCACGGCATCCCTTCAAGCCGAGTGTTGAAAGAGGGCGATATCATCGGCCTCGATCTGGGAGTCGTGGTCGAAGGTTACTATGGTGATGCGGCCATCACAGTGCCGGTAGGAAGGATTTCTGAGGACGTCCGGTATCTCTTGCAGGTGACGAACGAGGCATTGCACAAGGGCATTGAAAAAGCAGTCGTCGGCAATCGCATTTCTGACATATCTCATGCCGTGCAAAAGCACGCGGAAGCGGCGCGGTTCTCGATCGTCACCGAATTTGTCGGGCATGGCATTGGCCGAAAGTTGCATGAGGAGCCGCAAATTCCCAATTACGGGGAACCCGGCAAAGGCCCCCGTCTGAAAGCGGGCATGGCGCTCGCCATCGAGCCGATGGTCAACATGGGCGAACCCGAGACACGATGCCTTGAGGATGGATGGACTGCAGTCACGCAAGATGGTAGTCTGTCAGCCCATTTTGAACATACGATTGTTGTGACGGAGACCGGTCCAAGGATTTTGACCAAACTATGATGGTCCTCATCCATGCCTAAGGAAGATGTCATTGAGGTGCAGGGCACGGTTGCGGAGACGCTACCGAACGCGATGTTCAGGGTACAGTTGGACAATGGTCATAAAATTCTCGCCCACATCTCAGGGAAAATGCGGATGCATTTCATCCGGATTCTCCCGGGCGATAAGGTGACAGTGGAATTATCGCCCTACGATCTGACGCGCGGCCGTATCACATACAGGTTCAAATGAAGAGGTATGCGAGGCCATGAAGGTAAAATCATCAGTGAAGCCGATCTGCTCGAAGTGTAAAGTGATTCGCCGTCGTGGCATCCTCCGCGTGCTGTGTGCGAATCCGAGGCATAAGCAGCGGCAGGGATAAAGGGATCCTAGTGTCGTGAAGGCATTGGATTGAAACGTTTGTTGGTTTGGAGATTTCGATATGGCACGAATTGCCGGGGTTGACCTTCCTCGGGACAAGCAAGTCCACGTAGGGCTCACATATATTTATGGGATCGGCCGTGCGCTGGTGCGTCAGATTTTGAAGAAGTCTGGGGTGGACGGTACGACCCGTGTCAAAGATCTCCGCGAGGATGAAATCGTGAAGCTGCGGGAGATTATCGAGCGGGAGCATAAAGTGGAAGGCGACCTGCGCAAAGAAGTGTCGATGAACATCAAGCGATTGATTGACATTGGAGCGTACCGCGGCCTCCGGCACCGCAAGGGCCTGCCCGTCAGGGGACAGCGGACCAAGACGAATGCCCGGACTCGAAAAGGTCCGAAGGGAATGGGCAAAGCTCGAAAAACGATTAGGACGGTGTAAGGAGCGACGATGGGCGTCAAAAAAGGGAAGAAGCGGGAACGAAAAGTCGTGCAGAGTGGGGTGGCACATATCCAAGCGTCATTTAACAACACGATCGTGACGATCACGGATATGGGTGGGGACACCGTCGTGTGGGCGAGCGCGGGCAACCAAGGCTTCAAGGGCTCAAGAAAGAGCACCCCTTTTGCTGCTACGCGCGCCGGTGAAGTCGCTGCAAAAAAAGCCATGGAATACGGTATGCGGCAACTTGACGTATATGTGAAAGGGCCGGGGTCGGGTCGCGAATCGGCGATTCGCGCGCTGCAGTCCGCCGGCTTGCGTATTAATATGATTCGCGATGTCACGCCGATTCCGCATAACGGCTGTCGTCCGCCGAAACGGCGAAGGGTCTAAGGGAGAAGGCGTGCGTTCGAATATGTTCGGTGGGGAGGAGTTCGGTGGCTAAATATCGCGGTCCCGTCTGTCGGTTGTGTCGTCGTGAAGGGGTGAAGCTTTTTCTCAAGGGCTCTCGGTGCATGACGGAGAAGTGCGCCGTGGAACGGCGGGCGTTTCCTCCCGGGCAGCATGGGCAAGCGCGCCCGAGGGCTTCTGAGTACAGTACACAGCTTCGCGAAAAGCAGAAACTGAAGCGGACATACGGCATTCTTGAACGGCAGTTTCGAGGCATC
Organism: Nitrospirota bacterium; assembly: GCA_005877815.1. Taxonomy (GTDB): domain Bacteria; phylum Nitrospirota; class Nitrospiria; order Nitrospirales; family NS-4; genus NS-4. The sequence continues at coordinate 75,849 of VBOG01000078.1, read as the reverse complement.
TTTTCGAAAGCTGAGCGCCAGCAGGGGATCACGGGGGAAAACCTGCTTCGATTGCTGGAGCAGCGACTTGATAATGTTGTGTACCGCATCGGCTTCGCTGCGTCACGGGCGGAAGCGCGTCAGTTGATCAATCATGCACATTTTCAGGTCAATGGACGGAAGGTGAATAAGCCGTCCTTCCTGGTGCGTGAGGGCGATGTGATTGAGGTCAAAGAGCGTAGTCGGGCTATTCTGCCGATCGCGTCTGCACTCGAAGGGGTGGATGGACGGGGAGTGCCGGTCTGGTTGGATCTCGACAAAGCGAATGTAAAGGGGACGGTTCGGGGCTTACCGACCAAGGAAGAGATCGCCGTCCCGGTCAATGAGCAATTGGTGGTGGACCTCTATTCGCGTTGATCTGCGCGACTAAACGGGGCCATCCATGAACCGCCGCTAAAGGGAGCGAGTATGCAGACCACGATGCAGAAGGGGATGCGTGATTTTCAGATCCCCACGAAAGCCGAAGTCGACAAGGAAACGTTGACGGCGACATATGGTCGGTTTACCGCCGAACCGTTCGAACGTGGATTCGGAACGACCGTTGGAAACTCTTTACGCCGCGTGCTGTTGTCTTCCTTGACGGGGGCAGCGATCGTCTCCGTGAAAATCGAAGGCGTATTGCACGAGTTCTCGACGATCCCAGGAATCACGGAAGACGTCACGGATATCATCCTGAATGTCAAAAAGATCCGGCTCAAGCTTCACGCCGACAAGACAAAAACGATTCGCTTACGGAAAAAAGGGCCGGGTGTCGCCAAAGCAGGCGACATTGAGCACGACGGGGACATCGAACTCCTGACGCCTGATCTCCATCTGGCGACCCTAGACAAGGGGGCCATGCTCGACATGGAGATGATCGTGAAAAAAGGGCGTGGATATGTTCCTGCTGAGCGAAACAAAGATGAAGAGATGGAAATCGGTGTGATTCCTGTTGACGCGTTATACTCACCGGTCACGCGCGTCAACTACCTTGTCGAAAACGCCCGCGTCGGCCGGATGACCGACTACGACAAACTGATCCTTGAAATCTGGACCGATGGGAGCATTTCTCCCGAAGACAGCCTCTCTGCGGCGGCGTTAATCGTACGCGGCCATCTCGACATCTTTATCAATGTCAAAGACATGGAAGAAACCATCAGCAGGCCTATGGCGTCCGAGTCGATTACGGAAAGCAACAAAAACCTGCTCAGAAGTGTCAATGAACTTGAATTATCGGTCCGGGCCGCAAATTGCTTGAAGAACGCCAATATCAAAACGATTGCCCATCTGGTGCAGAAGACGGAAGCCGATATGCTGCGGACCAAAAACTTCGGCAAGAAATCACTTAACGAGATCAAGGAGATTCTTACAGAGATGGGACTGAGCCTCGGCATGAAGCTCGACCACATTTCAGACGGTGTCTCTGGGGACAAGCGAGAGGAGTAGCCCGCGCATGCGACATGGAAAAAGCGGCCGCCAGCTCGGGCGGAATACACACCATCGTCGGGCGCTGTTTCGGAGCCTCGTAACATCATTATTGCAGCACGAGCGGATTGAGACCACCGAAGCGAAAGGCAAGGAACTCAGGATCATTGCCGACAGGATCATCACCCTTGGGAAGCAAGGTGATCTTCACGCGCGGCGCCGAGCATTGTCATATGTCAGAACCAAATCCGTCGTGACCAAAGTGTTTAGCGATCTGGCAGGACGGTTTTCAGAACGAAAGGGCGGTTATACGCGGCTCATCAAAACCAGGCGGCGTATCGGGGATGCCGCGCGAATGGTCGTTATCGAGTTGGTAGCTCGCGGAGTTGACAAGAAAAAGAGTCCAGAGTCCAAGGAGGATCGTGGGACCAGCGTCAGGGGAGCCAAGTCGACATCGCAGGAGACAACCGCCGCCACCTTTTGATGCGCTGACAAAAAGATCCCCGCCTGCTGCTCGGCACTTATCGTGCGGTACGTTCCATAGAAATGTCACGAACCGGTATGTTATAGTCAGCGGCATGTACGCCGAATCCGTCTATTCAGGAGTGCGGCTGGCAAGGATTGGGTTGCTCGTCGTCATTGTCGCCATTCTCACGACGATTGTCGCGTTCGTTGCTTCCGGGCCTTCCCGTCGTGTCCCACCTGTTTCTGTTGCAGTATTGCCGAATGGAGGGGATTCCGGATTACATGAATTTTCATTTGTCCAGAACAAGGATGGTCTAGTCGACTGGAAAATCCACGCCAAACAAGCGCGGATGTCCGAGACAGAAGCCAAGGCCGTTCTGACAGACGTAACCGTCACCCTCACGGGGCGTGATGGCGTCTCCATGACCGTCGAGGGCGATGAAGGGACGATCAACACAGCATCCAAGGATTTCGTGATCGGCCGGCGTTCAGGAGATCTCGCAGTCGTCCTTCAAGATGGCTTCACCATCTATACGCCTCATATTGCATGGGCGAATGAGGAGCATCGTCTGTGGACGGATGACGCCGTCAGGATCACGGGTCCTCGGTTGGAAATCGTGGGGCAAGGCATGGATACGCTCCTCCCAAATAGAGAGATGAGGGTCAGGCGGGATGTCCATGTGGAGGTTCGTTAGCGCTTTTGTCTTGCTATGGGGAGGGCTGGTCTCGGCGGCGCCCCCGTTGGATTCCTCCTCCGCAACCCCCAGCAATAACATCGTCATAACGTCGCAGTCGCTCGTGTTCAAAAATCAGGAGAGTACCGCTTTTTTCGAAGGCAAAGTGGTTATGAAGAAAACGGGGTTTGTGATGAATTCCGATCAGATGACCATGTACTTTGAACCCAATGCCCAACCGGGCACTAAGCCCGACAAGATGCCGCCGCGGACTGCCGGATCTCCGGACCTGCCAACGTTCGGCAATCGTGCCGTGTCGCTAATCGAAGCGACCGGCAATGTGGTCATCCGCCAGGGTGGAAAGCAGTCCAAATCCAAAAAGGCCTTTTATTACCAGCGGGATGACAAATTGATACTTACCGGCGACCCTGAAGTCTGGGAGGAAGGATATCGGGTCACCGGGGTGAAAATGACGATGTTTCTCAAAGAAGATCGCAGCATTGTCGAAGGCGGGAGCCGGGTCGTGATCACTGAAGCAGGATCGGCACCCAAGTGAATGAACTTAATGGCGAGGTGCTGCCAGAGGATGACTCGCTGACTTTCGAAGCACGCTCACTGGCGAAGGCCTATCGTAGTCGCCAGGTCGTCAAAGGCGTCAGTTTGGCGGTGAAGCCTGGCGAGATTATCGGTTTGTTGGGGCCGAATGGTGCTGGCAAGACGACGGTCTTCGACATGATGGTCGGATTGACGGTCCCGGATAGCGGTCACGTGTTGCTGCGCGGAGAGCCGATCACGAATCTGCCGATGTATCAGCGTGCGCGCCGGGGTATTGGATATCTGCCCCAAGAATCTTCCGTATTTCGGCGGATGACCGTTGAACAGAATTTGACGGCGGTACTCGAATTGCTGGATGTGACGGAGAGCGAACGTCAGGAACGCATGGAGACAGCAATGGTCGAACTCGGTCTCGATCATATTCGTACGAGTAAGGCCTTCACCCTTTCCGGCGGCGAGCGGCGACGAGTTGAAATCGCGAGAGCGCTTGTGATGCGGCCGCACTTTCTGATGCTGGATGAGCCCTTCGCTGGCATTGATCCCATTGCCGTCGGCGATATCCAAGACATCATACGACGCTTAAGAACCAGAAATATCGGAATTTTGATGACCGACCATAACGTCCAACAGACCTTGTCCATCACCGACCGTGCGTATATCATCAACGAAGGGGAGGTTCTTGAGGAGGGGTCGCCGGCAGACTTGGTGAACAGCAAGCGGGCTCGGGAAGTGTATCTCGGAGAGGGATTTCGTCTGTAGGGAGAGTGCGAATGCAGCCGAGATTAGAGCTCCGTTTATCGCAGAAGCTCGTGATGACGCCGCAGTTGCAGCAGGCCATCAAGCTGCTGCAACTATCCCGGTTGGAGCTCCAGGAGGCCTTGACACAACAACTTGAAGAAAACCCCATGCTCGAAGAGGCCGGCCCGGAACTCGAAGATGCCGAAACCGATACCGGACCGAGCGATGACACGGTGGGCCCGACAAAAGGCGATGAACCCGAACCTACCGCCGGAAGCGATACGGCGGCCAGCGAGCGTGACGATTCAGCATCGAGTTGGGATGAATATTTCGATGACGATCGTAAATGGGGCGACGTGGAGGCGCCGCGGGTCGGACGCGACGAGATGCCTTCCATTGATCAGACCATGGCACAGGGGACGACGCTGGAAGAGCACCTCCTCTGGCAATTGGCTCTTTCTCCGCTGGACAAAACAGATCTCGAGATTGCACGTGCCATAATCGGGAATATCGATGAAGACGGCTATTTACGGGTCTCTCTCGCGAGTTTGATCAATACGGATAATATGACTCCGGCACGCGCCGCGCAGGTGCTGAAGGTCGTGCAAGGATTTGATCCCTCTGGAGTTGCTGCCCGAGACCTCAAGGAATGCTTGGCCATTCAGATCGAACAGCTTGGGCTCAGTGGTTCTCTCGTAGAAGCGATGGTAGTGAACCATCTTCCTGATCTGGAGCGGAAACGGTATCCGGCCATTGCAAAAGCGCTCGGTGCTTCGGTCGAGGCGGTTGTGCACGCGACCAAGATTATCGAGGGGCTAGAGCCCAAGCCGGGGCGGCCTTTTTACTCTTCCGACAGCTCGGCGATCATTCCTGATGTGTATGTGGTGAAGTCGGACGGCGCTTGGATCGTCATGCTTAACGATGACGGTATTCCGCGGTTTCGCATCAGCTCCTACTATCGGCGCTTTCTAGTCGGGAAGCGTGATCCGAGCGACACCACCAGAGCGTTTCTTGATGAGAAGTTGCGGTCCGCGCAGTGGTTGATGCGCAGCATCGAACAGCGGAACAAGACGATCGCGCGCGTCGTGGAGAGCATCGTCAAATTTCAGGAGCCATTCTTCGAGCATGGCGTGCAGTATCTTCGTCCCATGATCCTCCGTGACGTAGCCGAAGATGTGTCTATGCACGAATCCACGATCAGTCGTGTCACGTCCAATAAATACCTGCATTGCCCACGGGGCATTTACGAATTGAAATACTTCTTCAATGCGAGCATCCCGCGCTCGCAGGAGGGTTTGGTCGAACTTTCCTCAGTCGCGGTCCGAGAGATGATCCGAAAAATGGTCGACCAGGAAGACCCGGTCCGTCCACTGAAGGACCAGGAGATTGTGGCGCGATTGCAGGCCCAAAATGTTGTCCTTGCCCGCCGCACAGTAGCTAAGTATCGTATGGAACTGAATATTCCATCCGCCAGCCGTCGGAAACGTTCGTACTGATTTCAAACATAGATATTCTCGCCGCCTGAGCCGGACTGGTCGTAAGCCTCTGGGCGCCTGTTTTCGCATTCTCCCGACAAATCCCGACAGATTTGACCCTGCATAAAATTGCTTGACATTGAAATTATACTAATTATACTTAAGTGCTATAGTATGCTTACCTAGTGCTTTAGGACTACTGGAGTTGGTGACGGTGTGAAAGTCGGCGAATTGAAGAAAAAGACGTGGACGGACTCGCCCGCTGGTCGGACGCGATCCGCAAGGTGTTTTTCTACGATTGAGGTCTGTCACCTGTTCGATATTTCAAAAGCGACGTTGTATCGCTGGGAACGCGAAGGGCTAATTTCCTTGCCATCGCGGGATTGGCGCAACTGGCGACTATATACAACCGCGAATATTGAGGAAATCAAGAGCCTGATTCGTCGGCGTACTTCAAACTAAACCTCGAGGGAAGCAAACGTGTTCTTTGGCTCCAAAGGCAATCTCGTCGGACTGGACATCGGTTCCGGGTCCATCAAGGTTCTCCAGTTGCAGGAGTCCAAAGGGAAGTACTTCGTCGAACGATTCGCAAACAAGGCCTTGCCGACGGAAACGATCGTGGACGGGGCGATTATGGATGGCCTCGAAGTCGTCTCGGCCATCAAGGCGATCGCCGCCGACCAAAAACTCAAACAAAAGGAAGTCGCGCTGTCCATTTCAGGTACGTCGGTCATCGTCAAAAAGATCACCTTACCGCCTATGCCCGAACAGGACTTAGAACGCCAGATCAAATTTGAGGCCGAACAATACATTCCGTTTGACATCAACGACGTCTATCTCGACTTCCATATTTTAAGCACCGAGGAAGGCTCTGCTGAAGGGCAACCAGTAATGTCCGTACTCCTCGTGGCGACCAAGAAGGATAAGTTGAACGACTATGCCAATGCCGTGCGAGAAGCGGGATTGGTTCCCAAAGTCGTGGATGTCGATGCATTCGCGATCGAAAACATGTACTGCGTGAATTATGAAACATTGCCTAACGAGTTGACCGCCCTTGTAAACGTTGGTGCGAGTGTCATGAATATCAATATCCTCAAAGGCGGTGTCTCGGCATTCACCCGGGACATCACGATCGGCGGCAACCGCTACTCCGAGCGGATCATGCAAGATCTTGGCATGACGTATGAAGATGCCGAGACGGCAAAGAAAGGCCATTCGACGGCGAAGAATGCGGCATTGGATGCAGTGATCGCAGCCGTAGATCTAGAAATCGCGACGGAAATCGGGCGGTCATTCGATTACTTCAGGACGACGTCTTCATATGAAGATCTTTCCAGGATTGTTTTGTGCGGTGGATGTGCGAACGTCAAAACGCTTCCTGGGCGCATCGCCGAACAGCTTGGGATCGACACGACCGTCGCAGACCCTTTTAAATCCCTTGACGTCACAGCTTTGAAGATGGGCCCTGAAGCGCTTGCCGAAGTTGCGCCTGCCGCAGCGGTAGTTGTCGGACTAGCGCTGAGACGGGAGAGCGACCGTTGATTAAAATCAATCTCTTGCCCGTCACTCGGACAAAGAAATCAACCCCCGGGGATGAAGCTCGCATTCAGATCCTTCTTGGGGTGGCCGTGCTGATCGTTGTGCTCGGAGCCTGTGGCTATCGGTGGTTAATGCTCACCGAAGAAATCGCACAGCAAACCGCGAAGAAAGAGGCCAAGACTGTGGAGCTGGCGTCCCTGAAGAAGAAAGTCGCTGAGGTAGACGACTATGAAAAGAAGAAAAAACTTTTAGAAGATAAGAATCGGATCATTGAACAGCTCCGAAAAAATCAGGGTGGTCCTGTCAGACTCCTTGATTACGTCAGCCAAAGCCTCGATCCGTACAAAGTTTGGCTGACCGGATTGGATCAGATGGGTGCACAGATCACTTTGGATGGCAGAGCGCTGTCCAATGATGACGTAGTGGAATTCGTGAAGAACCTTCAGCGGACGAATTATTTCGTATCTGTGCTGTTGGATGAAAGCCGGCAGACCACCGAAGACAGCATTCCCGTCTATCAGTTCAAATTAAAAGTGACGATGAAGGGGATGTCATGACACTGAAGCTTCTGGACATGGCGACCTTCAAGGCGATCCCCATGGCTCAGAAGCTGGCCTTGATGGGCCTCGTGGTTGTTGCTATTGCCGCCCTGTTCTATTTCCTCGTCGAGAGCCCGTACCAAGAGGATCTCGGCGTCCTGCGGGTCGAGATTGGCAAAATGGATGAGGAGATCAAGACCAACCGGGCGAAAGTCGCGCACCTAGATGAGTTGAAACGAGTGCACGCCCAGTTGCAGCAGCAGCTGGCCAAGAATCAGGAGCAGCTGCCTCCGGAGGAGGAAGTGGCAATGCTGCTCAAGCAAATTTCTGATTTAGGGCAACGCATCGGGCTTAACTTCAAACTCTGGAAGCCGGGGACCCGGGCCGAGGATTCTTCCAAACTCTTTGTCAGGCTTCCCGTGTCGGTGGAGATGAGTGGTGGGTACCATACCTTGGCCCTGTTTTTTGACCGTATCGGCAAGCTGCCTCGTATCATCAACGTGTCGAAAATCAAGATGGGCAACGGTAAGACCGAGCGGGGTAATATATCCATCCAGACTTCATTCGAATTAACGGCGTTTGCATCCCCTTCTGAGGCGATGCTCGCACAGGCGGCAGCAGCCGAGAAGGCGAAGGCCGATGCGGCATCCTCTGCGCCAGCGAAGAAATAAATGATGGGTCATTCCCCCATGAAGATTCACAGTACCTTGAATAGCTACGGCCTTGCAGGGCTGTTTGCAGTGTGTCTGCTTTTTCACCCTGTGGCCGCCTCCTCAGAACCTGCCGGGTCCGAGGTGTTACTGGCCATGTCGTTTTTCAAGAAGGATGACTCCGCTCCGCCGCCGCTGAAATCGACACCAGCTACATCGACAGCGAAACCTGCCGGAACGTCCACAAACGTTCCACCGGCAACCGCGAATCCACAAGTACCCATGCCGGTCGCCTCCATGGAGGGAACATCCACGACACCTTCGGCGCAAACCGCGACGGCTGAGTCCAGTGCCTCAACCGGCACGGCGGTGATCCTTCCCGGGGTGCAGTCGGTCAAGCCATCATCTAGTCTGGCTGGAACTTCGGCCTCGGCCACGCCTGTGGCAAACGACAATAGCACAATAAGCGCGCAGGTCGCGCCCGCAACAAAAGAGGAACCGCCGCCCGCCGAGGAATATTCCTACGATCCTAAGAGCAGGCGTGACCCATTTCAATCAATGATCAAGCTAATCAAGGTGGATCAGTCCCGGCGCGACTTGCCACCTCTTCAGCGGGTCGAGATCACAGACATGAAGCTTGTGGGAATAATCTCGGGTGGGTATGGCTACTATGCACTGATTCAGACGCCGGATGGAAAGGGATATACCGTGAGAGATGGGACGTTAATGGCACGAATAACGGGGTCATCAAATCCATCACGGAAAAGCGGATTATTATTTCCGAGCCGAGCATAGACGTGAATGGGAAAAAGACGACCCGTGAGGTCGAGCTCCTGCAGCGGTTGAAAGAGGTGAACGAATGAAAAACGCGGCGTCTCAAACATTGCTGACATTGTTGAGCGCAGGCGTCCTAGCCATCGGCTCTGGCTGCGCCTCAACAGAGATGAATACGAACAAAGAACCCGAGAGCGACATGGCCGTGCCTGCCGCATCCCCTGTGGAGACGAAGCCGAATCCCACTGTTGCGATGGAGAAGGACTCGACACCGCTCGTTCCTCCAGATCCCATTGAATCCGAAGGACGCAGAGAAGCGCCATCCGCAAAGACCCTCACAGACATCGAAATCCAACGCCAGAGCGGATCCGTTTCGGTTGTCATCAGAGGCGATGGCGACTTGTCGTACCAGGTCATGAGGCTCGAAGGAAATAGGATCGTCGTGGATCTGGCGGACGTTCTCAATGGCACGAAGCGGAATACGATGCTGGTTGGGCATCCTTTGATCAAACAAATCCGCATTGGATCCCACGTTCAACCCCAGCAAAAAGTCCGCCTCGTCTTTGACCTCTCGAGGGCGGTCCCGTACACCGTCGAAAAGACCGGATCAAACCTCCGAATTACGCTGACGGACCCGGCCGTGACGCCAAAGGTACAGGAATCTCTCAGTCCGCTGGTGCAGGAGAAACCGGTGAGCGAGAGTCTCCAACCCGTCACGACCACTCCCAACGTTCCCACTCCTCCAGTTGGCCCGGCAATGGGAGGCCGGCTCACAGCCCCTTCGAGTGCGGTGCCGGGAACAGAACGATTCACCGGACGGCGGATTTCACTCGATTTCCAAGACGCTGACATCACCAGCGTGTTGAGACTGATTGCCGACGTGAGCGGGCACAACATGATCGTTGGAGAGGCGGTCAAGGGCAAGATCAGCCTGAAGTTGCTGAGTGTTCCCTGGGATCAGGCTCTCGATCTCATTCTCAAGCTGAACCAACTTGGTCAGGTGCGCGAGGGGAACCTTATTTGGGTAGACACGCTGCAAAACATCACCAAGCTCGAAGACGAAGCGGCGAAGACCAAAGATGCCATGGTGAAGGCGGAGCCCATGGTGACACGCATTGTCTATCTGAACTATGCAGATGCTTCGAAAGTCCTCGATGTCGCCAAGAGCAATTTGAGTCCCCGTGGAGAAATTAAGACGGATGCGCGCACCAATTCCATGATCGTACGAGACATCGAGTCGAATGTCACCAAGGTGGCCAAAATCGTTCGCGATCTGGACCAACGAACCTCTCAAGTTCAAATCGAAGCGAGAATCGTCCAAGCCAGTCGGGGCTTCGCGAGAGGCCTGGGCGTCAACTGGCTCATTACGCCGGTGCTGTCCCAGGGAGGCAAGTCAACCGTTGGCACTACGCTGGGGACGTTTCCGGCGGGATCCGGCGCCACGTTTGGTAATGCCACGGCGCCCGGAGAGCAAACCTGGCTGGTGAATCTTCCTGCGACCGCAGCAGCTGCGGTGCCGACAAGCGCCATCGGGCTGACCATTGGTAAATTCTTCGGCACTACCGGAACATTGGACCTTCGGCTGTCCGCCGGAGAGTCACTGGGCTTGAGCAAAACCGTATCTGCGCCGAAGATTATTACTCTCGACAACAAACCGGCGAAGATCGAACAGGGCAGCCAGGTCCCGTTCCAAACCACGTCCCTCCAAGGTACACAAACCACGTTTGTCGATGCGACGCTGACCTTAAACGTGACCCCTCACATCATCGTCAATGATAATACTGTGCGGCTAGAAATCAAGACCACCAAGAACTCCATCGGGGCCAGTGTGTCGTCGGCGGGTCCTACGATAGACAAGAAGGAAGCCACCACGGAAATTCTCTTGCGTGATGGAGAGACGACCGTGCTCGGTGGTATTTTCGAAGAGCAGAAAACGGACACCACGCAAGGCATTCCCTGGTTCAACCGAATTCCGGTACTGGGATGGCTGTTTAAAAACGAGGGGGTCACAAATACCACCACGGAACTGCTCATTTTCGTGACCCCGACGATCTTGAAGGACTGACACGGGTGCTTTATGATGGCTCTCTATGCTGCGCTATCTCACCGGCGGTGAATCCCATGGCAAAAGCCTCATGGCCATCCTCGAAGGAGTTCCCTCCGGCCTTCCTCTGACGGCAGCTGACATCGACCATGACCTCGCCCGGCGACAGAAGGGCTATGGCAGGGGGGGTCGTATGCGGATCGAGCAGGACCGGGTGGAATTCCTCTCCGGTGTTCGCAAAGGTCTGACCCTCGGCAATCCCATCACGCTGAAGATTGCGAATAAGGACTGGGAAAACTGGAAGGAGATTATGGCGGCCGAGCCAGGTCCGCCAGCCACCGAGAAGGTGGTCACGTGCCCCCGCCCTGGTCATGCCGATCTCGTCGGGGCTATCAAGTACGATCATCGCGACATCAGAAACGTTCTCGAAAAGGCAAGTGCCCGCGAGACTGCCATTCGTGTCGCCGTCGGGGGCATCGCAAAACGTCTCCTTGCCGAATTTGGCATGCACGTCTATAGCTACACGGTCGAGATCGGCGGCGTAAAGGCCAGCATTGGGGAGAAGGTGACCGTGGAAGAGCTGTTTCTGAAGGCGGAAGCCTCGGACGTTCGCTGCCCCGATGAAACCTCGTCGACTCACATGGTCGAACGTATCAGGGAAGCCAAGCACAAGGGTGACACGCTTGGCGGCATCTTCGAGGTCGTCGTCACGAGTCCGCCGTTTGGTCTCGGTAGCTATGCGCAATGGGACCGCCGTCTGACGGGCCGTCTAGCCATGGCGTTAATGAGTATCCAGGCGATGAAGGGCGTTGAGGTCGGCATGGGATTTGAGGCGGCGCGCAGGTTCGGGTCCGAGGTGCATGACGACATTTTTTATGAGCCCGCGAAGGGCTTTATCCGGGGCTCAAATAACGCTGGGGGTCTGGAGGGTGGCATCACCAACGGACAGCCCATTGTACTGCGGACAGCCATGAAACCCATCTCGACTCTTTATAACCCGAAGAAAAGCGTGGACATCGAGACGAAGGCGCCTGTCGAAGCGACCATTGAACGGTCGGATATCTGCACGGTGCCGGCGGCTGGAGTGGTAGGGGAGGCCGTCGTAGCATACGAGATGGCTGCCGCGATGCTCGAAAAGTTCGGTGGGGACAATATGAAGGAGATGCGCCGGAATTACGACTCCTATCAGGAATACGTCCGACAGTTTTGATCCGTGGAACGATGCACACCGCGCCTCCTGATTCTCCAACCATGACCGTGCAACGTCACATTGAAGTTCCGACTGAAGGCGAGGTGTCGCGCATCCCGGTCGCCCTCTCTGATCGCGCCTACGACATTCTCATTCAAGATAGCCTGCTCGATGGCGTGGGCGATCGGCTTGCTGCGTTCCATGCCGGCCAATCCGCGGTAGTGCTGACGAATTCCACAGTCCGCCGGCTATATGGCACCCGGGTGAAGCGCAGTCTGTGTCGGGCAGGCTTCAAGACCGTTACGCTGATCGTGCCGGACAACGAGCAGGCCAAATCGTTGAAGTGGTTTAGTGCCGTCTTGGATGAATTGGTCAAGAGGCGATGCGAGCGATCGACTTGGCTCGTGGCGCTTGGTGGCGGGGTCATAGGGGATCTCGGCGGGTTTGTTGCCTCTGCGTACCTCAGAGGTATTCCTCTCGCGCAAGTACCCACCACGCTGGTCGCTCAGGTTGATTCGAGCATTGGGGGGAAGACAGGGGTGAACCACCGCATGGGGAAGAACCTGATCGGAGCCTTTTATCAGCCAAAACTCGTTCTCGTCGATCCGGCGGCGCTTTGCACCCTTCCCGCGCGTGATTACCGGGCTGGAATGGCTGAAGTCATCAAGTATGGGGTGATAGGCAGCGAAGGCTTTTTCGAGTTTCTTGAAGCTCACATGGAGAAAGCGATGGGGTTGGATCCTCCGGTCCTTCGAAAAATCCTCACGTGCTGTTGCCGGACTAAAGCGGAGGTTGTCGCGGAGGACGAGCGCGAAGGGGACCGCCGTCGGATCCTTAATTTCGGGCACACCTTGGGCCATGCTGTGGAGACCCTCAGCGGGTATCGCCGCTACCAACATGGTGAGGCTGTGGCGATTGGCATGGTTTGGGCAGCTGGTCTGGCGCGGTGTCTAGGATTGGCCGAGATTGATGTGGAAAATCGGATTCGAGCGTTGGTGTCGTGCGCAGGGCTTCCTGTCGAGCGCCCGCCATACCGCCCGGCGGCCGTCCTTCGCGCGATGCGACAGGACAAGAAAGTGTCGGACAAGCACATTCATTTCGTGTTGCCCACTGCGATTGGCAAGGTCGTGGTGCAGCCCGTGAGCGAGCCGGACATCCTGATGGCTCTGAGGACGGCGTCGCCGCGCGCCGACCGGGATGGTCGGGTGTCACGTCCATGAAGCGAACCGAAGAGGCGTCCGACACGACGCTTCGCCGATTGCTGCGGGAAAAAACGCGTGAAGCGGAGATCCTTCATCAGATCGCCGAAACGGTCAGCGGCAATCTGGATCTGGACTGCGTCCTCCGTGACATTATGGACATCGCCGTGCAGGTGACGAAGGCTGATTCCTGCCTTGTCTACTTGCTGAATTCGCATAAAGACGAGCTGGTGCTGAAAGCCTCCTTGAACCCCCATCCGAAACTCATCGGTCGGGTCCGGTTGGGGCTGGGCGAAGGCATCACGGGTTGGGTCGCACAACAGGGCCGGACAGTTGCAATCGCCAGCAATGCGAGCGACGATTCCCGGTTTAAGATGTTCCACAACCTGCCGGAGGATCGGCACCAGGCATTTCTGTCCGTTCCCCTCATCGTGAAGCACGATATCATTGGAGTCATTAACCTCCAGCACAAGCAGCCTCATCGCCATCGCCCGCACGAGGTCGCATTGATGACCACCATCGGACGGCAGGTCGGTGGGGCGATTGAGACGGCGCGATTGCACGCCGAAGTCACGAGGAAGGCGCGCCAGGTGGAGACGCTCTCCGAGGTCAGCGCCACCATCACTTCGGGCCGATTGCTCGATGAAATCCTCCACCTGTTGGTGAGCATGACGGCTCAGATGATGGGCTCGACGACGTGCTCGATCATGCTTTTGGACCCGGAACGAGATGAGCTAAAGATCGCGGCGACGCAAAGCCTGAGTGAGATGTATCGAAGCAAGCCGAATTTGAAAGTAGGCCAAAGTATCAGCGGGCGTGTTCTCAAGGAACGCAGACCGATCGCGGTGCTGGACGTGACGAAGGATCCGGACTATATGTACTCCGACCTTGCCCGGAAAGAAGGTCTGTGCTCTCTCCTGTCCGTTCCGATGTTGGTCAAGGACAAGCCGATCGGAGTCATCAACAGCTATACGGCCCACGAGCATTTGTTCTCACAGGAGGAGCGCAAGGTCCTTCAGTCGGTGGCCAATCAGGCGGCGATTGCCATTGAAAACACCAGCTTAATGGAGAAGTCTTTCGAGATGCAGGAAGCGCTCGCTGTCCGCAAGACCGTCGAACGGGCGAAGGGCGTGCTGATGCAGAGCAAGCGGATTTCTGAAGAAGAGGCCTTCCGTCTGATGCAACGGCAGAGCATGGACACCCGCCGTTCAATGAGGGACATTGCCGAGGCGATTCTCCTTGCCGGAGAATTGGATAGGCGAATAGGGGAAAAAAAGCCTTGACACCCTAGGAGTCCTCTGGTAAAAGTCCCGCCGTAGCACAGTGTGGTGCTGCGACTGACGACGGCGTCTTTCCTTGCTGATCCGGTTGCCGGATTCAATAAGGAAAGGCGCCGTTTGTGTTTGGACGATGTCGTCCTCCGACTCTTCCCTGAGGGTCTGAGGACGTTTTCTTTTAAAGAGGATCACGGATGCGGATGCTGCGGCTCGCGTTGGCGCAAATCAATACCACGGTCGGAGATCTGGACGGCAATGCCCGCCTAGTCCTTTATGCAATGGAAGCGGCGCAAGAGGCGAAGGCGGATCTCGTGGTCTTTCCTGAGCTGACATTGACCGGGTACCCTCCGGAAGATCTGCTGCTGCGGCCCTCTTTTATTACCGACAACATCAGGATCCTCGATCAGCTCACCGCAAAGGTTCGGGGGATTGCCGCCGTGGTGGGCTTTGTGGATCGGAAGGTAGATCTCTATAACGCCGCCGCCTTTATCTGCAATAAGCGGGTCGTGGCCGTTCAACATAAGACCTGTCTTCCCAATTACGGTGTGTTTGATGAGAACCGGTATTTCCAGTCGGCTCGCAAGAGTCTGACCATCGTCCTCAACGGCATCACGCTGGGTGTCAATATTTGTGAAGATATCTGGTATCCGGAGGGTCCAACGCGGACTCAAGCCTTGGTTGGAGACGCGGAAGCGATCATCAACATCAGCGCGTCTCCCTACCAGCGAGGGAAGTTGCGCGTCAGGGAGGAAATGCTCTCGACGCGCGCCATGGATAATCTTGTTCCGATTGCCTACGTCAATCTCGTCGGAGGCCAGGATGAACTGATCTTCGACGGCAATAGTCTTGTGATCGATCAGGCCGGACGGACGATCGCCCGCGGACGGGCGTTCGAAGAGGACCTGGTTGTGGCCGACGTCGATGTGGACGCCGTCGCGCGCGCCCGGATGCATGATCCTCAGCGACGGAGAAAGCACCGGATGCTTGAGCGGAAGGGGGCTTCTGTGGAGCGCGTGGTCGTGTCAGCTCGGCATCGCCGCCGTGTCCGATCATTGATTCATGGTGGCCTCCCTGCATTGCCCTCGCCTCTGGAAGAAGTCTATCGAGCGCTGGCGCTCGGCATCCGGGACTATGCAGGGAAGAACGGCTTCAAGACGGTCGTGTTGGGTCTCAGTGGTGGCATCGACTCAGCACTCACTGCGGTGCTGGCCGCCGATGCCCTGGGTTCATCCAACGTCGTGAGCGTCTACCTGCCCTCAGTCTATTCTTCCGAAGACTCACGCGAAGATGCCGAGTCGTGTGCGGTCAGTCTCGGTATCCGCCATCATGTGGTCCCGATCACTCCCATGTTTGAGGCTTTTCGATCCGTTCTCGCTCCTGTCTTCAAAAGACGGCGTCCGGATGTAACGGAGGAAAATTTACAGTCAAGAATTCGTGGCACGGTGCTGATGGCGTTGTCGAACAAGTATGGATGGCTTGTGCTCACCACCGGCAACAAGAGCGAAATGAGCGTCGGGTATGCCACGCTCTACGGCGATATGGCCGGTGGCTTTGCCGCCCTCAAGGATGTTCCCAAGACGTTAGTCTATGAACTGGCCAGATGGCGCAATGCGCGCGATCCGGACCCCGTCATCCCGAAACGCGTCTTTGTCCGGCCGCCGACAGCCGAACTACGTCACAACCAGACGGACCAGGATTCTCTGCCGCCCTATGAAATCTTGGACCCTATCATCAAAGGCTATGTGGAAGAGGATCAGGGTGTCGGCGATCTGGCCAGTCTCGGCTTCGACCGGGTCACGGTGGAGCGAGTCCTGTCTCTGGTGGATCGCAGTGAATATAAGCGCCGCCAGTCTCCTCCGGGTGTCAAAATCACCCCTCGAGCCTTGGGGAAGGATCGGAGGATGCCGATCACCAATCGGTACAGGGGCTGGTAGCGAGACGATTCCAAGCAGTTGAGCCGATTCAATGCCGAACGGCTTCTGACGCGTGACAACGATGTCGCGGATTGCAGCGAAAGCGACCGCACGACAACCTTCTGCATGAGCACGACGGAGGCGACAGTATGAAGATGATGACGCGAATTCTGAAGACCGCGATGGTGACGACGTTGTCGGGAGTGTGCATGGCAAGCATGGCCTATGCCACTCCCTCGACGACGTACTGGACCCCGGCCACATCAGACGTGCAACCGTTTAATGTGTGGCACATCGGGGTGGACAATTACTTTCGGCTTTCGAGAACGCAGGAAGAGTTGGCGAACGGCCAATTCGATTCATTCCCCACGGATGTGGGTCTGACAGTCGGCGTGCTGCCCTTTGAAAAACTCCAGATGGAAGTCGGGATTGATGGATTGTTTCCAGGCACGCGCATCAGTCCCGTCATGCGGTCGATCGGCAATTCGTTACTCTTCAACGCTAAAATCGGCACGCCCGAGGGCGCGTTCGGTACCTGGTTCCCGGCCATCAATGTGGGCATTTTTAACGTCGGGACGAAAAGCGAAGTCACTAACATGGACATTATCGATATTATTGTCGGTAAAACACTCGGCTCCTTCGGCAGAATCCATGGTGGCGGGTATTACGGTAATCCTGATTCAGTCCTGATGCGGCAGGGAGGATGCAAACCCAACCCGAGAAATCCCGCACTGGCTTGCATAGCCGGGGCCAGCGGCGAATTGGATAATGCCGGCGGCATGGTCGGATACGACTATGGGTTCTGGAAAGTCAAAGATAAGGAAGGCAACGAGTACAACAAGTGGGTGTTTGCCGCGGACTACGCCAGCGGGAAAAACTTCATCGGGGGCGGTGGCTTCGGAATGTATCACTACTTTACCAAAGACATCAGTCTCCTGACCGGTCCAGTCTGGTTCAACGACCATGTCATCAATGGCCAGTGGAAGTGGACCGTGCAACTCGACATCAATTATTGATGTTTGGAAGCAACGGAGGTGCCGTTCGCAAAAGGAGAGTGGCGCTATGACATCACGACCAACTGTATTGCACAGTGTGTTGGTAATCGCGTGTGTGGGTATCATGAGCGGACCGGTATTCGCACAAGCAATCTCTGAAGTCTTCGCCCCAGTTCCCGCGCTGTTGGCCCAAGCCGCTGAACCTGGCGCGGCTGTATCATCACCTGAAGCGGTTCCCAACGCTCCGCCGACGAAGCAGGACATCTCGCTCGATACCGTCTGGGTGCTCGTTGCGGCAGTCCTGGTGATGTTCATGCAGGCGGGCTTTTCGATGCTCGAATGTGGATTCTCACGGGCAAAGAATGCGGGGCACACCGCGATGAAGAATCTTCTCGTATTCGCGATCGCCTCCATCACATTTTGGGCTGTCGGTTTTGCGGTCTGCTTTGGTGCAGGCAATGCTATTGTCGGCACGAGCGGATGGTTTCTGGATGTGGCGGGGGACAAGATTAATGAGGTCTTTGCCTCGCTGTCCTATAGCAGCGTGTCGCTCGGCGCGAAGTACATGTTTCAAGTCGTCTTTTGCGCCGTCTCATTGGCCATTGTGTGGGGCGGGATGGCTGAGCGCACCAAGCTGATCGTTTACCTTCTGTTTGGAACGATCTTCTCGGCGGCAATCTATCCGGTGGTCGGGCATTGGATCTGGGGAGGAGGCTGGCTGGCGGGAATAGGCATGCAAGATTTTGCCGGTTCGACCGTCGTGCATCTTCAAGGCGCCTCGGCCGCGCTCGCAGGCACCATCTTACTCGGTCCGCGGATCGGGAAGTTCACGAAAGACGGCAAGCCGACGGCAATTCTTGGCCACAACATTCCCATGGTGATATTCGGGACGATCATTCTCTGGTTCGGCTGGTTCGGGTTTAATCCGGGCAGCACCCTTTCTGCCATGAACCCAGAACCCGGTTACTTCGCATATGTGGCGTTGACCACGAACCTAGCCGCAGCCTCAGGAGTCCTGGCCGGGTTGTTCGTGGCATGGATCGTGATCGGCAATCCCGATATGACCATGGCGGCGAACGGTGCGCTGGCGGCGCTTGTTGCCATCACCGCTTCGTGCGCCTTTGTCGATCCCGGCGCGGCCGTTGTCATCGGAGCAGTCGCGGGGACCATTGCCGTCCTAGGTGTGCTGGCGGTGGACCGCTGGAGTATTGACGATCCGGTTGGTGCCATCTCGGTCCATGGGATGGCGGGAATTTGGGGTACGCTGGCGAATGGGTTGTTTGCCACGCCGGAGCGGGTCAAGTTGCTGGTGGTCGGACAGCCCGGATTGCTCTATGGGGGAGGATTTCACCAGCTCCTGGTGCAGTTGGGCGGAGTGCTGGCCTCGTTCGCCTTTGTCTTTGTGGCGTCCCTGCTGGTCTTCTATATCATCAAGGTGACGATCGGGCTTCGGGTCAGTCCCGAGGAGGAACTTGAGGGGTTGGATATGAGCGAACACGGAATCTTCGGCTATCCTGAGCAGCAGCCGCAGACTGCAGCATTCCCTATCCGGGTACGCGCCCAGGAATCGTGAGAAGCGGCGCGTGTGAGATGGTGGTTGTCTGGACAGGACGCTTCGGCTATGATGATTTTTTCCGACACTCGGAGTATCCTCGGGAGTCTCGCAACCAGCCCATTCGTCCCATGGGCGAAGGCGCTGTTTTGCGAGCATCATCGCGTGCCGGCGACCACTGTCGTCGGCACAGCCGTTTTTTGGTCGGAGCGCTCGTCCTTCTAGAAGATCATTGACTAGGTTCTCAACGATAAGGGAGGCGTGGACGCCATGAAGAAGATTGATGCCATCATCAAACCCTTCAAGCTCGAGGAAGTGAAAGATGCGTTGACGGAGCTCGGGGTCTATGGGATGACGGTGTCCGAGGTTAGGGGCTTCGGGCGGCAGAAAGGGCACAAAGAGGCTTATCGGGGGACCGAGTATACGATCGAGTTTGTGCCGAAGACGAAGATTGAAGTAGTCGTGTCCGACGGGCTGTCAGACAAGGTCGTAGAAACGATCATACGGACCGCGAAGACCGGCAGCATCGGAGACGGAAAAATCTTCGTCTACAACCTTGAAGGCGTCGTCCGTATTCGAACCGGCGAGACCGGAGATCGCGCGCTCTAACCATGGGAGAAGCGCTGAAAATCGGCGCGCCGGAAGTGTGGACACGGGAGAGGCTCGAATCCCGGCGTTCCGCCATTGCAGCGGCGCACCGTCAGGGAAGCGGCGGCACGGATATCGTGCGGGCCTTGACGGCGCTGACGGATGACATTCTCATGGAGGTATTCCGTGAGGCCGTTGGAGGCGTCGCGCCGGAAGGTGTCTGTCTTGTCGCCCTGGGCGGCTATGGTCGTCGGGAGCTGTCGCCATATTCAGATATCGATCTCATGTTTCTGTATGGTCCTGACCGGGAAGAGTTCGCCCGCTCTGTCTCCACGAAGGTCTTGCACGCCCTGTGGGATTTAGGCTTTCAAGTCGGCCATAGCTTACGGACCATCGGGGACTGCTTGGCGATGGGGCGGGCCGAACTGATCATCCGAACGTCGCTCATGGAAGCCCGATCTATTGCCGGGGATGCGACCCTGTTTCAGCAGTTCAGTCTGACCTTCCGGGAACAGGTGACAGGGAATGCGATACAGGAATTCATCCTGCAAAAGCTTGAAGAGCGCCGGCGTGAATATGGGCGTTTCGGGGCGACGACCTTCCTGCTCGAGCCCAACCTGAAGAAGAGTCGGGGAGGCCTGAGAGACCTACATTTGCTGAAGTGGGTGGCACTGGCCCGCTACGGTACGCCCTCTTTTGAAGCGCTGGCTGAACGGGGCGTCCTGGCCACCGGTGATGCCGTGTCGATCAAGGCCGCCCAGGATTTCCTCTGGCGCATCCGCAATGAACTGCATTTTCATGCCGGGCGTGCCCAGGACATCCTCACCTTCGATGAACAGATCAGGATCGCGGCTGCCTGGGGCTTTCAGAACGCGCCGCACCTGTTGTCGGTCGAGCAGTTCATGCAGCAGTACTATCGGCATTCAGCGCATGTGGCCGACGTGACGGGGCAATTCGTCTCACGGGCCATGGTCAAGTCGTTCTGGCAGCGGCTTTCGGCTTGGCTGCCGGCCCGTCAGATCGAAACGTATTTTGCGATCACGCGGGATGAGATCACCGTACCGGTCTCTCTGCGGAAGCAATTCCTGGAGGACGATGCCCGAGTGCTACGGCTTTTTCAACTTGGTCAGATTTATGGCCTCGCGATCGCCGACGAATTGCTGCAGGATCTTTCCGAGCGGCTGGGGACGGTCCCCGATGCGGCATTTCGCAGTGCGGACGCATGCCGTACATTTCTTTCCATGCTCGACGGGACAGCGCCCGCCGCCGACAGCCTCGCCTGCATGCATCGCGTGCGCCTCCTGGAACGCATGATCCCTGCCTTCGGACCGGTTCGTGGCCTCATGCAGTTCAATGCCTATCACAAGTACACCGTGGACCATCACAGTCTGCTTGCGCTAGGCCAA
Source organism: Nitrospirota bacterium (assembly GCA_005877815.1). GTDB lineage: Bacteria > Nitrospirota > Nitrospiria > Nitrospirales > NS-4 > NS-4. Next base: position 54,834 of record VBOG01000078.1, on the reverse strand, counting down.
GCCGAAACACTGGGCGTGGCGCCTGGCATGCTCGGTCAGGCCTATCAGGAAATCAAACACAAAGAAGTGCTGTACCTCGCCGTGCTGCTCCACGATCTGGGAAAGGGACAGGGTGAAGATCACAGTGTGGTCGGAGAACGGATCGCACGGGAGACCGCCGCGCGTCTCGGCTTGGGAGAACATGAGACCCGACTGCTGGCCTTCCTGGTCCGCCATCACCTGCTCATGTCAAATACGGCATTTCGGCGGGACGCATCCGACGACAAGGTCGTGCTGCGGTTTGCCCGTGAGGTCGGCACGGCCGAGGCATTGAAGAAGTTGTACGTGTTGACGGCCGCCGACATCTCCGCCGTTGGCCCGGACGTCTTCACCAAGTGGAAGGAGACGCTGTTGAGCGAGCTGTATCTCAAGACGCTCGCTGAGTTGGCCAGGGAAGAGGGACGCGAGGCGACGGAGCAGGATCGGCTTCGAAAGATGGAAGTCCGGAAAGCTGTGCTCCAGCGGTTGGAGGATCGCCTGCCGGTGCAATGGTTGACCCGCCAGCTTGAAGCGTGGCCGGATCGGGCTTTCTCCGTCCTGACCGTGGAGCGGATCGCATCCCATTTGGAATGGTTATGGAGGCTCAATGACGCCACCGTGCTGGTGGATGCCGAGCACCATCCTGGAATCAACGCGACGGAATATACCGTCTACACTCGCGACAGCCTGACGCCTGGCATCTTTTCAAAGATTGCGGGTGTGTTGGCATCAAGGGGCGTACAGATTCTCGATGCACAGATCATGACGCTGGCTGACGGCGTGGTGGTGGACGTTTTCCATGTGCTCGATCCGGACTACCCGGAAGGCCCGGAGACGCGGCGCACCGGCGACATACGCGAGAGCATCATTGCGGTCCTGGAAGGTCGCATGGACGTGGAAAAACTGCTCCGGGAGGCAACGCGTTTCGGCGCCGGCCGACAGGGTGTCCCCCTTCGAGAACCCACGGTCGTGCAGGTGGACAATGAGACGTCGGATCGGTATACCATCATCGACGTCTTTGCCGACGACCGGCAGGGGCTGCTGTACGTACTGACAAAAACCATTTTTGATCTCGGTCTTTCGGTGCATGCCGCAAGGATCGCCACGAAACTCGACCAGGTGGCGGATGTCTTTTATGTGACGGATGAGGGCGGCGAGAAAGTTGAGGCGCAGGACCGCTGCGACGCCATCAGCGCCGAGATCACGACGCGAATCGAACAATTCTTCGGAGGAGATCGGGCGGGGCGTCCGGTCGTGCAACGAACCTCGTTGCCATGAGAGAACAGAGGCTTATTTTATGTACGGAGGGAGGGCGGTATGACTGCGAAGGAAGTGCTGGAGCTGGCAAAAAAACACAAGGCCATCATGGTGGATTTGAAGTTCGTCGATTTTCCGGGAACGTGGCAGCACTTCACGATCCCGATCGAAGAATTGACGGATTCGGTCTTCACCGACGGTTCGGGATTCGACGGCTCATCGATTCGTGGGTGGCAGGCGATCAACAACAGCGACATGATGATCGTGCCGGACACGAAGACTGCCGTAATGGATCCCTTTACGAGCATGCCGACGCTCAGCATGATCTGTAACGTCGTCGATCCCATCACGCGCGAAAATTACAGCCGGGATCCCCGATTCGTGGCGCAAAAGGCGGAAAAGTATCTGAAGTCTACGCGGATCGGCGATGTGTCGTACTGGGGACCGGAAGCCGAGTTCTTTATTTTTGATAACGCGCGCTACGATCAGACGAGCAACAGCGGCTACTACTTCATCGATTCGGACGAAGGCATCTGGAATTCCGGCAAAGAGGGCTTCAACCTCGGCAACAAACCGCGCCATAAGGAAGGCTATTTCCCTGTTCCACCCATTGATACCCAGCAGGACATTCGCAGTGAGATGGTCGATGAGATGCAAAAGATGGGTATCATGATCGAGAAACACCATCATGAGGTCGCGACGGCAGGGCAAGCGGAGATCGACCTTCGGTATGACACGCTGACGACCATGGCCGACAAGATGATGATGTATAAGTACGTCATTAAAAATGTAGCCCGGCGACACGGCAAGACTGTCACGTTCATGCCCAAGCCGCTGTTCGGTGACAATGGGTCCGGCATGCATACACACCAGAGCATCTGGAAGGATGGGAAGCCGCTCTTTGCCGGCAAGGAGTACGCCGGCGTTTCCCAGTTGTGCCTGTGGTACATCGGTGGCATCTTAAAACATGCGCCCGCCCTGGCGGCCATTACGAATCCCACCACGAACTCGTACAAGCGTCTGACGCCGGGGTTCGAGGCGCCCGTGAATCTCGCCTATTCCAGCCGGAATCGGAGCGCCGGGATCCGCATCCCGATGTATGTGCCGAATCCGAAGGCGAAGCGGATCGAGGTCCGTTTCCCCGACCCAGCCACCAATCCCTACTATGCGTTTGCCGCCATGCTGATGGCAGGATTGGACGGCATCGAAAACAAGATTGATCCGGGCCATGCCATGGAAAAAGATCTCTATGATCTCGAGCCGCACGAGGCGGCCAAGCTCAAGACCATGCCGGGAAGCTTGGAGGAGTCGCTGCGGAACCTGGAAAAGGACCATGCCTTTCTGTTAAAGGGAAATGTTTTTACGCAGGACGTCGTGGATATTTGGATTAGCTACAAGAGGACGAAAGAGGTGGATCCAATGCGGCTTCGTCCGCACCCCTATGAATTCTTCCTCTACTATGACGTGTAGTCTCTAGAAAAGTCGGGATGGCACCGGACCAATGACGATCCGGTCGTCGTCCCAGTCATCACACGCCTCTTGGCCACATGGTGGTGGAGAAAGGGGCGGCCCTGGCAAGGGCGCCAGCATACAGGCATGCTGGCGCCTTTTTATTGCTCAAGGAGGGTCACATGGATACGGAACCGAACGAGCGAATGGCCGAACTGGTTGAGGGCGCCGTGCTATACGGCCTTTTCGAAGGTCAGGGACGAAGCCGCCGGGAATTCTTCAAGCTGGTAGGGGCGGCCGCCGCCCTCGCGATCATCAAGGACATCTTGCCGCTGAACGATCTCCAGGCATGGGCGGCGGATGCTCCTGGGAAGCCGGAGAAGGCCGACCTCAAGGTTGGATTCATTCCGATCACCTGCGCGACGCCGTTGATCATGGCCGAGCCGTTAGGATTTTATAAGAAATACGGGCTGAACGTGGAAGTCCTCAAGGCCTCGGGATGGGCCATGATCCGTGACTTTGCCCTGAATAAGCAGACGGACGCGACGCACATGCTGACGCCGATGCCGCTGGCAATCACCATGGGGGTGGGGTCGCAATCGGCGCCGTTTCTCATGCCGGCCATCGAGAACATCAACGGGCAGGCCATCACGCTTCATCTCAAGCACAAAGGGGTGAAGGCGCCCAAGGACATGAAGGGATTCAAATTTGCCGTGCCGTTCGACTATTCCATGCATAACTTTCTGCTCCGCTACTATCTCGCGGAGGGCGGAGTGGATCCAGACAAGGATGTACAGATTCGCGTGCTGCCGCCGCCCGAAATGGTCGCGAACCTACGCGCCAACAATCTGGACGGCTATTTGGGGCCCGACCCCTTCAATCAACGGGCCGTCTTCGAAGGGTTTGGCTTTATCCACCTGCTGTCTAAGGACATCTGGGACGGACACCCATGTTGCGCCTTTTCCTGTTCGAAGGAGTTTGCGACGGGCAATCCGAACAGCTTTAAGGCATTGCTGAAGGCCATCGTGGATGCGACGGAGCACGCCTCTGATAAAGCGAACAGGAAGGACATTGCGAAGGCCATCGCGCCGAAGAACTATCTCAACCAACCGGTGGAAGTGTTGGAGCAGATTCTCACTGGCACCTTCCCTGATGGTCTCGGCAACACGCGTACGGTTCCGGATCGAATCGACTTCGATCCCTATCCCTGGCATTCGATGGCCATCTGGATCCTGACGCAGATGAAGCGGTGGGGATACATCAAAGGTGACGTGAATTACCGGAAGATCGCCGAGGAGGTTTATCTCACATCGAGCTGCCGGGAGGTGATGCAGGCGATGGGCCACAAGGCACCGAAGGACAACATGAAAACGCATCGGTTTGCGGATGGGAAGGTGTTCGATCCGGAGCGGCCGGAGGACTATGTGAATAGCTTTGCGATACGCCGGACGTAATGGAGGATGTCATGACGTTGGCTGTTCCAAATGAAACCTTTCGGGCCGTGGCGCTCTCGGCGCTCCTGCTGTTCGCCGCCCTGTTCGTGTGGCAATTGGCCTCCACGCCGTCGGGAGGAGGCCGGACCCAGGGCCTTCCGGGACCAGCGGCTGTGGCCACGGTGACGTGGGAAATGCTGTCTGAGCCATTCTACGACCGCGGTCCGAACGATAAAGGGATCGGCTTTCAAGTGCTCTCCAGTCTGGGTCGCGTGGCGATCGGCTACAGTCTGGCGTCGGTGGTCGCGATTTTCTTGGGTGTCATCCTGGGACTGAATCCCATCCTGCTCAAGGCGGCGAATCCGTATATTCAGATCCTCAAGCCGATCTCGCCGCTGGCCTGGATGCCGCTGTTTCTGTACACCATCAAGGACGCGACGGGGGCGATGATTCTCGTCATTTTCATGTCCACCCTCTGGCCCACATTGGCGAATACGGCATTCGGGGTGAGCGCGATTAAGCGCGATTATCTCAACGTGGCCGCGTTGTTGCAGTTGTCCTGGTGGGGAAGGTTCTTCAAAGTCATTCTGCCGGCGGCCGCACCGACTATCGTGGCGGGCCTCCGCATTTCCATCGGGAGCGCCTGGGTCGCGGTCGTGGCGGCCGAAATGCTGGTGGGGGGCACCGGCATCGGGTACTTCGTGTGGAATGAATGGAACAATCTTTCGCTGACTCGCGTGATGTTCGCCATTTTGGTGATTGGCGTCGTCGGGCTGATCCTGGACGCGGGGTTCACCCGGCTGGCCAGGGCCATCGCCTACATAGAATAGGAGAGCCCATGGGCGCGTTCTTGGAAGTCTCGTACGTCAGCAAATATTTCCCCGATCCCAGCGGCAGGGGCATGCAATGCATTTTCAAAGACGTGCAGTGCGGCATTGATCAAGGCACGTTTGTCACGGTGGTCGGACATTCGGGTTGCGGCAAGAGCACGCTCCTCAACATCATCGCCGGACTGGAGCGCGCGTCGGCGGGCGGAGTCGTTCTCGACGGCAAAGAGATTGATGCGCCGGGATTGGATCGAATGGTGGTGTTTCAGAATTTCGCCCTCATGCCGTGGATGTCGGTCTATGAGAATATTCGTGTGGCCGTGAAGGCGGCGCATCCTGCGTGGGCACAGACCCAGGTGCATGCCTGCGTGCTGAAGTACATCGAGATGGTCGGCCTCACCGACGCCGCCTCGAAGCGGCCGGCCATGCTGTCTGGCGGGATGCGCCAACGCGTGGGCATTGCTCGCGCATTTTCGGTCGAGCCGAAAGTCTTGCTGCTTGACGAACCCTTTGCCCAGATCGACGCCTTGACGCGCGGGGCGATTCAGGAGGAACTCGTCAGCATCTGGATGCGGACACGAAACACGGTCTTCATGGTCACGCATGACGTGGATGAGGCGATCTTGTTGTCCGACAGGATCATGCTGATGACGCGCGGGCCGGAAGCCGAGATTGCGGAAGTCGTAGACATCACCATCCCGCGGCCGAGAAGCCGGACCTCGATCATTGAACACCCGCATTATTATAAGATTCGAAACCACATTATCCATTTCCTGGTGGAACGGTCGCGCAGATGCGACCGTCCAGCGGAGGCAATGAGTCATCACACAGGAGGAATCCATGGATAGGATGGAGGCGTTGGCGATCATTCGGAATAAACGACAGGAAGAAAAGATGACCTTTCAAGCCTTGGGGCAGGCCGTGGGCAGGAACCCCGTCTACATGGCCGCCGTGCTCAATGGACAACAGCGGCTTGGGCCGGATGAAGAGAAAAAGCTCGCGGCGGCGCTCGGACTGACGTTGGAAGTGGCGCATGCGGTCTCGGGGTTTCCGGTGCGAACCGACTTTCCGATCACGACCGATCCGTTCAAGTACCGATTGATGGAAATCGTTGGCGTATACGGCGACTCGCTGCGCGACATGGCCAATGAAATGTTTGGCGACGGCATCATGAGCGCAATTGACTTTACGATGGATATGGAAAAAGTGACCGGTGCCCAGGGCGAGGCGCGGGTGAAAATTACGATGAACGGCAAATGGCTTCCGTACAAGGAGTTTTAGGCGGAAGGGCTTCGAAACCGCGATCTAAAGAAACGATGAGTCCATGACATATGGTGATACATGTCGCGCTGTAGCTTCGCGGTGCCAATGCTCCAGCGGGGCGCATGATAGCCAAGCCGCCGAGCCAGAAAGGTAAACTCCTCCGAGTCCAAGCGAGGCAGCACGAGGTCCCGGGCGTTTCCCCGGACGATCCGCATGGCGTCAATCACCCGGCGTAGAAAGAGATAACTGTCGCGCAGTCCCGTCTCCTCCGCCGCCGACAGCAACCCCGCCTTACGAAGCGCCGACAGAGCCGCAAGCGTCGTGGGCGTGCGAAGGCCCGGATGACGAGAGCCATGCATGATCTGCAGATACTGCACGGCATATTCGATGTCCACGAGCCCTCCTGGGCTGAACTTGACATTGACTTCGCTGAGGCCAACCAATTCCGCCGACTGACGTGCTCGTAGTTCAAGCGCAGCTTTAATGTCGAATGACGCTTCACTGTAGACAAGCGCGTCCCGAAGCCTTTCGACGCGCATTCCCAGGGTGCGATGACCTGCGACCCAGCGCAGCTTAATGAGGGCTTGGCGCTCGAACGCGGCCGCCGGGCCTGACCTGGCGTAGTACCGGGCCATTTCATCGAAGGAGCTCGCCAGGGTGCTCTTTCCCCCGTGCGGCCGCAGTCGAACATCCAGATGAAAAATGCCTTCCTGCTTCGCTTCGATGACATGCAGGAGCATTTGCGACAGGCGTTCAAAGTATTCGCTGGTCTCCAGAGAGGTCCGTCCGTCAGTCACTCCGGTCCCGTCATAGACGAACAGCACTTCGATATCGGACGCATATCCCATTTCCCGTCCGCCGAATTTGCCCAGACCGCAGATGGCAAACCGCGAGGGTCGTTCGTTGGACATGCGCGGTGTGCCGTATTCAACGTGAAGCTCGGTGACGCACACATGGCACGCTTCTTCGAGGACCAGTTCCGCCAGATCGGAGAGGGCGAGGGAAAAGGGCTCCAGACGAGTGTTGCGGTCGGCCAGGTGCGCCATATCAATGCGAAACAACTCCCGGTCTTTGAAGGCGTTCAACATCTCTTTACGTTCCGTGTACGTCGTCGCCGGGCGAAGTTGCTTGCGGAGATCGCGCGCCAACTCATTCCGGTCTCGGACAACTGGGCCTGGCTTTTGGAGGACAGGCAGCAGGGTGTCAAGATGGCGCCGCAGAAAATCTTCCCACAGAAAATCGCTTGTCCCGAACAAGCGGGCCAGAAAGTCCAAGGTGGTTTTTTCGCGCAGAAAGGCGGGCATGCGGCCTGCTCGCGTATCGGCGAGGAGCTGGTCGAGCATTCCATCAAAGTGAGCGAGGGCCTTGGCAGGGTCCGGTGCGGATGGCAAATAGTGGGTGAATTGCTTGATTAATACCGTCGTGATGCGGAGTTCGGCTTGGAGCCGTGTGCCCGTGATTTTGCGGCCGTGACGATCGGTGATGCCGACCCGATCGTGGATCTCGTGCGCCGTGGTGCGGACGTAGGCGTTATGTATGATGATGCCTCGAAGAGCCAAGGCATTGGCCAAGGCGTACAGGAAGCCGGGGCTATCCTTCCCGGTGAGCTCCATCATGGTCCAGGGTCGCGTCGTCTGATTCCGGAACTGAACATCGAGAGGTCCGAGCCGCGCGGCCGCGACGTCCCGGCCGCTCAGTGCTTCCGTGAGACGACGGTTCACATGTCCTCGCGCTTCTTGAAAGCGGTCCTCGGCAAGCAGGCCGACGAGCCAGGTCAACTCATCCTGAAACTGACTCTGCGTCTCGCTGTTCCAACGCTGTGAACCAAGGGACCGTACGCGAAAGAGATCCAGGATGTAGCGTTCAGCGCTGGAGATGAAGCCTTCCTGAATATCGAATCCAAAGGCGGCCAGCAGCCCCGTGATGATCGCAAACTCAGAGAAATAATCGCGCGCCGCGATGACGATTTCAAAAGTCCCCTCTTCGAACGGCGTAATACGGACACGCATGGGCGTGTCTTTGAGATCTTCCAGTAGCCGAAGATGTTCGGCGATCGTCTCGACCGAGAATCGTCCACGGTACTCCGGCGGCATTCCGGCGCAGTAGGCGCGAATCGTGTCCGTCCCAAGAGCCCAGGGACGGGCAAGGAGAGCACGCCATAATGCGTGAGGAGTCATGGCCGGTACTATACCGGATCGTCCCTCGTGCCCGCTCGGCTTCCACGGTATAATGCCACCATGCCCAGGTCTTCTCCGCGCGTATTGCTTCTCTCACCGGAACTAGGAGCGCATGCCGTCACCGACATTCTGCGCCCATACGGATTCCGTGATTGCGCGCGCGCCGATGCCAATTTGCAAGCGCTCGCGGACGATCCCTTGGCACGGCAGCGCTTGGCGGATCTGGTCGAGGCGGTGCTGGACGAGGCCGCTGATTCTGCCGACCCTGACCAGGCGCTTGACTATCTGGAGCGGTTTGCGAAGGCGTCGTCAAGCAAAGTCGCACTGTTCTCCTCCCTCCACGATTCCCCGGCGATGCTGCATCTGCTCATGACCGTATTCGGGTCCAGCCCCTTTCTTTCTCAAAGCTTGATCCGGAATCCGGAATACCTCTATTGGGCCGCGAGACCTGAGGTGCTGGATCGCTGCCGATCGCGGCGTGTGCTGGAAAAGGACCTCCGTGCGACGCTCGGCTCGTTGCGGTCGCACGCACGTCAATTGGACGCGCTTCGGCGATTCAAACGACGGGAGTTGCTCGCGATCGGGATCCGTGATCTATTGGGCAAGGCGTCGGTTCGCGAAACGACGGCGGCATTGTCGCATCTGGCTGACGTCCTCATTCAGCAGGCATATGCGGTCTGCAGGGAAGGACTGGCTCAGGCGTACGGGTATGCGCGCACCGGATTCACGGTGCTGGGGATGGGGAAATTGGGCGGGGAGGAATTGAATTTCAGTTCTGATGTGGACCTCGTCTATCTGTGCGGGTCCGACGCGGCGACGACGACCGGAACGAAGAGCGGCGGGAAGACTTCACGGCTGCCTCGTGCCGAGTATTTTCGCCGCCTGGCGCAAGACGTCACCAATGCGCTGTCCGCTGTCACGAATGAAGGCTATCTGTTTCGTGTGGACCTGCGGCTGCGGCCGGAGGGAAAAGCGGGAGCGATCGTCGGGTCGCTCAAGGAATACGGCCGATATTACCAAGGCGGGCGGGGACAGCCCTGGGAGCGATTGGCGCTGATCAAAGCCCGCCCGGTCGCCGGGGATAAAGCCCTCGGGAAGAGCTTTCTGAAGGTCATCCGGACCTTTGTCTACCGCAAGGCGCAACCGAAGGCCATCTTGGCGGAGGTCATGCGGATCAAACGGTTGATTGATCAGAAGATGGTCGCTCGGGAAGAATCCGAACGAAACGTGAAGCTTGGACGCGGTGGCATTCGCGAGGTGGAACTGGCGGTCCAGACTCTGCAGGCCATGTTCGGCGCTGCCATGCCTGTTCAAGAACGCAATACTGAAAAAGCGTTGGGCAAATTGTTCCGGGCCAGACTCATCGGGCCGGGCGAGCACCGGTTTCTGCTCGATGGGTATTGGTTCCTCCGGAACGTGGAGCATAAGCTGCAGATGGTGGAAGAACAGCAGACGCACACCTTATCCGCCGATCCTGTCGAATTGCATGTGTGCGCGCTGCGGTTGGGGTACAAGGATGCCGAGGAGGCCCAAGCGGAAGAGTTGTTCCGGCGCGATTACGCCCGCCACGCGGAAAGAATACACGACATCTTTGTTCGGGTGCTCGCCGGAGAGATCAGGCCTCGACGCACGCGCCCTGTCGGGGTCAGGGCCTTGATGTGATCCATGACAGGGGAACTACAGCAAGAGCAGAAGCGACGCGAAGTGTTGGACCGGCTGTATCCATGGTACAAGGAGGAAGTGTTTCGTCGGCGCGAGCGGATGATATGGCTGACCGCATTCGGCGGCGCCACGTTGGTTGTGGTGTTGTTGTTCGTCCCGGTCGTACCGGCGGCCAGGAGTCCCCTCCTCAAAGCCATGGCCTGCGTCGGGGTTGTTCTTTTCAACGGGACCATGGCCGCTCTGATACTCCAGCAAGCCGAACGCCATCGTCTGGCCAAGCAAGCGTTGATCAGGATCGAGCAGGCCATCGGGCTGTATGAGGAAGGCCGATATCTTACGGGGACTGCGCTCTATCCGAAAAGCTGGCAACATGCATGGCTCGGCGATCGCAGCGTCCTCCTCTATCAGGCCATCCTGGTGCTGTTGACTGCCCTGGTCATCGCATCGGTGCTGGTTCAGTAGCCGAATGCCCCATCTCGCGCTGCTCCTGACGACGTTCATCTGGGCGGCCACATTTCCCGCGACCAAATTGGCGCTCGTCCAGTCACCGCCGCTTGTCTTCCTTGAGTTGCGATTCCTGGTGAGCGTCGTCGTCGTCGGGGGCGGAATTCTCGCCTGCCGGTACGCCCTCCGGTCCGACTTTGAGACATTGCGAGCGGCGGCGATCTCGTCGGCGTTTCTGTTGGTGGGATATGTGACGCAGACCGTCGGGCTTCAGGAGACCACCGCCTCCAATTCTGCGTTCATCACAGCGCTGTACGTGGTGTTGGTGCCCCTGTTCATGGGCCGTTTGACGAGAAGGTTGTGGATCGCCCTCACCCTCGCGGTCGCCGGCTTATGGTTGCTTGTCAGGCCCTTTGCGGGCGTCAATGCCGGCGATATGTACACTCTGGCCTGCGCCGCCGCCTTCGCGATGCATATCATCTCGATTGAACGGTTCAGCCGCCGGACCGACCCGGCGTCCTTTACGTTCTGGCAGCTCGTGATGGTCACAATGGCGCTCATGCCTGCCGGGCTCGGATGGGGGTTACCATCGCTGTCCGTGGCAATGACGCCGACCTTCCTCACCGCGCTGTTCATCACGGGGGCGCTGGCGACCGGGGTGGCGTTTGTGGTGCAGGTCTGGGCCCAGGCGCATGTTCCGGCTCAGCGCGTGGCCCTGATTTTCGCGCTGGAGCCCGCGCTTGCGGCGTGGCTTGCGTGGCTGGTATTAGGGGAGTATATGCATGCGGTCGCCTGGCTGGGGAGCGCGCTTATTGTCGCCGGAGTCCTGATGGGGACCTGTTCCTCCTTCTCTGCCGAACTCGGCAAGGTGCGACCGGCCGCACATCCGGCGAAATAAAAAGGGAATGGCGAATGTCCTAGGTTTTGAATTATCATACGGCCGGAACAACGCCGCTGGCGAAAGGAAGGGACAGTGGACGGGGAACAGGACAAAGCCAAAAATACCGAGATGATTCTTCTTGTCGATGATGACGAGATCGTCAGGAAGTTTGTCTTACATGTCCTCCAGGCAAGCGGGTACGCCGTGATCGAAGCAAGCAACGGTCCCGAGGCGTTGCGCATTGCCAATGAGCACACGGGTCCGATCAATCTGCTCCTGACGGATATTAAAATGCCAAAGATGAACGGTCGGGAATTGGCCGAGCGACTGATGCCTTTGAGACCAGGCGTGAAGGTCCTGTATATCTCCGGTCACACCGATAGCGCGACTGTCAATGAAATGGCCTTGCAGCGCGGGGCGAACTTCTTACAAAAGCCCTTCACGCCGGATCGGCTCACCACGAAAGTTCGAAAAGTCCTTGACTCGCCGGTGACTCCCTAGGAGTCCCCTCGGCTTGAGTCCACTCTGACGGACTGCGACGGTACTTGTTTTGGACAAGATCCCTTCATGATGGAGTGACCTCGTGAGTGCCAACGTAGAACACGACCGCACCTTCCAGACCGTGTTGGTGGTGGATGATGAGGAGGTGGTTCGCATCATCATGGTGCAAGTGCTGCAGGACAACGGCTACACGGTTCTGGAGGCCAGCGACGGCCTTGAGGCGTTGCGCATTGCCAAGGAGCACACGGGCAGAATCGATCTGCTGTTGACGGACGTGAAAATGCCGGGCATGAACGGGTTGGAACTGGCAGCCCGTCTCTTATCGAACCGGCCCGAAATGACGGTGCTCTATGTCTCAGGCCACGCGGACAGTACGCGGCAGATTCAGTTGCAGGAAGGCCAGTTCATTATCGAACCAGGCGCCAATTTTCTTCATAAGCCGTTCTCACCTGATGGTCTGCTCCAGAAGGTGCGGCACGTGATGGAGCACTCTGCGAAGCCGGCCTGATTCTCGGAGCCCTCAGGTTGGCCTCAGCAGTTCGAAGTCCTTGACTTCCTTCTTCATGAATTCCCGTAGCCGCTTGATAATCTTTTCCTCCAACTGGCGGGCTCGTTCTCGCGAGATATGGTACTTCTGCCCGATGTCATCCAACGTCAGCGGAGTATCGGACAGAATCCGATTCCGGAGGATGTCTGCGTAGCGGTCGTCGAGTGTCGCCGCAAAAGCAGCGAGTTTGTGACGGAACAATTCCCGGAGTTCCTCGCTCGCCAGGTTCTCCTCTGCGGAGGGGCCGGACGAGGGGAGGACGTCCATCAGCGTATCGTCCTGGTCCGGCCCTAGCGGCGCGTCCAGGGAGATATCCCAACTTCCCATCCGCTGTTGCATCTCCACGACTTCGCGCTCGCGGACATTCAAGCGATCGGCAAGAAGCTTCGCATCGGGAATGAACCCCTCGTGTTCAAGCTTTCGTCGTTCCTTGTTGAGGTTGTAGAACAGTTTGCGTTGGTCCTGGGTGGTCCCGATCTTCACCAACCGGTAATTGTTGAGCAGGTAGCGAAGAATATAGGCGCGGACCCACCAGGCGGCGTAGGAATAAAAGCGCACGCCCTTCGATGCGTCAAACTTCCGGATCGCCTGCATCAGGCCGACATTTCCCTCTTGAATGAGGTCGAGTTGGTCGGCTCCTGAATGGAAGTACTCGGCGGCAATGGACACGGAGACCCGCAAGTTGGACAGAATCAGCTTCACCGCCGAGTCGCGGTTGCCGGTCGTTTGGAAGTCATGAACCAGCCGCAATTCTTCTTCCTTGCTGAGGAAGGGATAGCGGCGGATTTCTGCCAGATACCGCCGCACCGGATCGTACGGAGCAACGGCCTTGTCTGCTTTGTCCTTGCCGGGCTCCGGCAGAGCGAATTCCGATTCATCCACCTCCTCGACGATCGGCTCGATCGCCAGCGTCTCGTCCGGAAGGTCGGACTCGTCCTGGTCGAGGTCAGGGTCTTCGTTCTCTGGGGTTTGTTGATCGCGCGGTGGATTCGCCATGCCTGAGGACTCAAGGTCAAACTTCTATTATAAAGGACTCATGGTACTGAAACCACACCGTTTGGCCTCAGGTTGCGATCGGTTTTCCGGTAGGCTATAAGACATTTCCTCACGGAGAACTCCCTGTGTCCCTTCAAGCGGCTCTTCGCAGCGGCCATTGGCCTTCGCTGTTGGCCGCGTGGCTGCACTTCGAGGTCAGCTTCATGACCTGGATGCTCATCGGCGCGCTGGGAATCTTTATCGCAGAAGACTTTTCACTCACGGCGACGGAAAAAGGTTTGATGGTTGCGGTGCCGCTGCTTGGCGGATCGCTTTTTCGTGTGGTCGTTGGCATCCTCTCGGACCGGTTCGGCCCTCGCCGTACCGGCTTTGTGACCATGCTTGCCATGTCCATCCCGTTGATGTGGGCGTGGCTGGTCGCGACCACATTCCCGCAGATCCTCGGAGTGGGGCTGCTGCTTGGCATCGCAGGGGCGAGCTTTGCCGTCTCATTGCCATTAGCCAGCCGCGCCTATCCACTTCAGCATCAGGGGCTGGCGATGGGTGTGGCGGGGTCGGGGAACAGTGGCGCTATCGTGAGCATTGCCTTGGCTCCGCTTCTTGCCGTGAGGTTTGGCTGGCACGCAGTCTTCGGGATGATGATCCCACTTGTCTTCCTGATCGCATGCCTGTACCGGATGTTGGCCTCAGACCGTATCGCGGAGGAGGGGGGAAGCGATCACCGCATGGATTTTAGCCGGATGCTCCATGAACCCGACACCTATTGGTTTTGCCTACTCTACGCCATCACATTCGGTGGATTTGTGGGTCTCAGCAGCTACCTCAGCATTTTCTTCTTCGACCAGTACGGGCTCACGCATATCGAGGCGGGATGGACAGCGGCGGCCTGTGCGCTGGCGGGGAGTTTGTTTCGCCCCGTCGGAGGCTTCATCGCCGACCGCCTTGGCGGTCTTCGTGTGCTCGCCGTGCTCTATCCTGTTATTGCCGTGCTGATCGGCATCACTGCCATGCTGCTGCCACTATCGTTCGCGCTCTCCACGGTCTTTCTCGCGATGATGTGTTTGGGAATGGGAAACGGGGTGATCTTTCAAGTCGTGCCGCAGCGGTTCAGACGGGAGATCGGCGCCATCTCGGGGTTGGTCGGCGCGGCGGGGGGGATCGGCGGATTCCTGGTGCCCTCGGCATTGGGCGTCTTCCGAGACCTCACGGGAACGTACGCCACTGGCTTTGCAATGTTTGCGGTGGCCTGCATCCTCATCGTCCCCGTCATGGCGCTCTTCTGGCGGCCAGTGCACAGCCGTCACTCCCTTTAATTTCCAAGGCAAAATGGAGTACACTGACGTCTCGGTAACAGAGCGAAGATTTTCGTGGTCTTGTGCAAGGAGAGCTGGGGTGAAAGTGGACGCCATTCAGGACGCCATCGCCGCAATCAAGAAGGGCCATATGGTCATTCTTGTCGACGATGAAGATCGTGAGAATGAAGGCGATCTCGTCATGGCAGCCGAGAAGGTGACGCCGGAGGCGATCAACTTCATGGCAACCCATGCTCGCGGGCTGATCTGCCTCGCGCTGCCGCCGGAACATGTGGACAAGCTTCAGCTTCCGCTGATGGTCACGGAGAACACCGCCGCATTTGGGACAGCCTTCACCGTATCGATCGATGCCCGGCGCGGCATTACGACTGGCATTTCGGCGAAAGATCGGGCGACGACCATTCTCACTGCGGTCGACCCCAAGACAAAGCCGGTGGATCTGGCCAGGCCCGGCCATGTCTTTCCGCTCCGTGCCGATAAGGGCGGTGTGCTGAAGCGCGCGGGGCAGACTGAAGGCTCCGTGGATCTTGCACGGCTTGCAGAGCTCACGCCAGCCGGCGTGATCTGCGAGATCATGAACGAGGACGGGACGATGGCGCGGCTACCTCAGCTTCAGGAGATTGCGAAACGCCATCACCTCAAGCTCGTGACCATCAAGGACCTGATTGAATACCGCATGCAACGTGAGACATTCGTTCATGAAGTCACCCAGGCCAAGCTGCCGACGATCTTCGGCGAGTTCACCGCGCACGTGTTTGAGAATGAGTTGGATCACGGGGCTCATGTCGCCTTGGTGAAGGGCGAGATCAAGCCGACCGACGAGGTGCTGGTGCGTGTCCATTCCGGCTGTTTGACGGCGGATGTGCTGGGCTCACTCCGATGCGATTGCCGGGAGCAACTGCACAAGGCCATGCAGATCATCGAGAAGGCTGGCAAAGGTGTATTGCTGTATCTGAACCAGGAAGGACGTGGGATCGGGCTGGTGAACAAGTTCCGCGCGTACAAGCTGCAGGATGAAGGCAA
Source organism: Nitrospirota bacterium (assembly GCA_005877815.1). Classification (GTDB taxonomy): domain Bacteria; phylum Nitrospirota; class Nitrospiria; order Nitrospirales; family NS-4; genus NS-4. The sequence goes on along the minus strand of VBOG01000078.1, from coordinate 39,044 downwards.
GGATACGGTCGAAGCCAACCTCGCCTTGGGTTTCAAGGCGGATCTTCGAGATTACGGGATCGGGGCCCAGATCCTTGTCGGATTGGGGTTGCACAAAATTCGGCTCATCACGAATAATCCCCGCAAGATTGTGGGCGTGGAAGGGTATGGCCTGCGGGTGGTGGAGCGGGTGCCGATCGAAATCTCTCCCCAAGCCAGTAATGTCCGATACCTCCAGACAAAGAAGGCCAAACTTGGTCACCTCCTCGACAAGGTCTGACGCATTCGGAAAGAGATACATGCCTAGGACTCTTGAGGGAACCGGCTCTGCCGCCGGTCTGCGGTTCGCGGTCATCCGGAGCCGGTTCAATGAAGACATCACGAAGAGGCTCCTCGAAGGGGCGCTGCGGGCGCTTCGAGCGGGTGGAGTACAGGAAGAGGCCATCGACGTCGTCTTCGTCCCCGGCGCGTTCGAAATCCCTCCTGTCGCGTCCCGGCTGGCACGTTCAAGGCGGTATGGAGCCATCATCTGCGTAGGGGCGGTGATCAAGGGCGAGACCCCGCATTTTGAGTATATCAGTTCAGTGGTGAGCCAGGGCATCGCGCGCGCAGCGTACGAGCACGACGTCCCGATCATTTTCGGGGTGTTGACCACGGATACCGTTGAGCAGGCCGAGGCACGGTCCGGCGGTGGCCGGGGTCTGGTGCGTGATGCCGGCTCAAGGGCTGTTGGTGTGATGGAGTGTAACAGGGGATATGAGGCCGGACAGGCGGCGTTGGAAATGGCGAATCTCATGAGGCGGTTGCCGGGAAAACGCATGGGCAAGGCATCGATGCGGAAGAAGAGCCGATGAGCCCTCGACGCAAAGGACGAGAACTTGCGTTGCAGATCCTCTTTCAGTGGGACATCCATCATGAAACGTCCGCGTGGCTGGATGATTTTTGGGCCGGCATGTCGGTGCATGCCGAGGCGCGGAGATTTGCCGAGGAGTTGGTGAAGGGGGTGATGGCCGAGGCACGGGAACTGGACGCGCTCATCGGTCGGTACGCCGAGAACTGGACGGTCTCCCGCATGGCGTTCATTGACCGCGCTGTCCTCCGCATGGCGGTCTACGAATTCTTGCATATGCCGGATGTGCCGGCGCGAGTCACTCTGAACGAAGCCATTGAGATCGTCAAATCGTTCGGCGACGATCAGTCAGGATCATTCGTGAACGGCATTCTCGATCGTATTCTTCGTGACGACCCTCGTCTGCGCGTGAAAGCGCAGGAGACGTCGCCGCCGGTCGCCCATGATTGATCGCTACAGCCGTCCCGCGCTGAAGGCCCTCTGGGAACCTCAGAAGAAATATGAGACATGGCTCCGCGTGGAGCTTCTGGCCTGTGAGGCGCTGGTCAAAAAGAAAGTGATTCCGGCGTCCGCGCTTCGGCGCATCCGTGCCAAGGCACGCGTGAATCCCGCGCGTATCGAAGCCTTGGAGCGCGTCGTCAAACACGACGTCATCGCCTTCATCGAATCCATTTCGGAGCAGGCCGGGCCCGCCGCACGGTATCTGCATATGGGCCTGACGTCTTCGGACATTGTGGACACCTCGCTCGCGGTGCTCATGGTGGAAGCGGCCGATGCGATCCTCCTGGGCATCAACAGCCTGCTGGCGGTCGTTCGGACTCGCGCCATCGAGCACCGCGACACGCTGATGATCGGCCGATCTCATGGCATTCACGGCGAGCCGATCACGTTCGGCCTCAAGCTGGCGATCTGGTATGACGAGATCAAACGGCACCGGCAGCGGTTTCGGGAGGCGCGGGAAGGCATTGCGTACGGCAAGTTGTCAGGCGCGATGGGAAGCTTCGCCCACCTGTCCCCTGAAGTGGAGGCCTATGTCTGCAAAAACCTCGGTCTCAAGCCTGCCCCGGCCTCGAGCCAGATCATCCAGCGCGACCGACATGCGGCCTATCTCACCGTGCTCGCGCTCCTCGCCGGGAGCATCGAGAAGTTCGCCACCGAAATTCGGCATCTGCAGCGAACCGAAGTGTTGGAGGCGGAGGAGCCGTTCACCCCGGGACAAAAAGGTTCATCGGCGATGCCGCATAAGCGCAATCCCATCATCTCGGAAAATCTGTGCGGCTTGGCCAGGATCGTGCGTTCGAACAGCCTCGCGGCGATGGAAAACATCGCGCTCTGGCACGAACGCGACATCAGCCATTCGTCAGTGGAACGTGTCATCATCCCAGACAGTACGATCTTGGTGGATTACATGCTCGCGCGGTTCACGGACTTGATCTCGCAGTTGGTTGTGTATCCGGAACGGATGCGCCGGAACCTGGATCTCACCGGAGGGGTCATTTATTCACAACGTATTATGTTGGAGCTCGTCCGCCGTGGGGCCCCGCGAGTCATGGCCTATGAAGCCGTTCAGCGCCTTGCCATGGAGGCCTGGAAGGGGACGGCCTCGTTTCGGGATATCGTCGAGAAGGACGCGTTTATCACGCGCCATCTTTCGCCCTCTGCCATTGATGTGTGTCTCGACCCGAAGGCGTATACACGGGAGATTGGCACCATCTTCAAGCGCGTCTTCGGAGCGGATGGAGCCCGCACAGGGAGGCATCGCTCCCGGCGATGAAAGCGAGAGTGTTCATCACCTTGAAGCGCGGAATCCTGGACCCCCAAGGACAGGCGGTGCTGCATGCGATTGAAGCCTTGGGACAGACAGGCGTGAAGGAGGCCCGAATCGGCAAGTTCATCGAGCTCGAGTTGACGACGACCGACCGACCTGCCGCCGAGACACAACTGAAGATGCTCTGTGAAACGTTGCTCGCGAATACCGTCATCGAAGAGTATCGGTTTGAACTGCAGGATTGACACGATCCGGCAATCGTACACGGTATGACTGATTCTGGCCCTCGCATCGGCATCATTGTCTTCCCGGGATCGAATTGCGATCAGGACTGCTACCATGCCGTCAGCACAGTCCTTGAGGCCTCTGCGGAGTTCATCTGGCACAAGACTTCGGTACTGCCACCGCTCGATGCCGTCCTCATTCCCGGCGGTTTTTCCTATGGCGACTATCTTCGGACTGGCGCCATCGCACGGTTTTCACCGGTCATGGAAGCGGTCACGAGCTTTGCTGCGGAGGGAGGCTTTGTCCTGGGCATTTGCAACGGTTTCCAAATCTTATTGGAGGCTGGTCTCCTGCCTGGCGCGATGCTGAGGAATACCTCACTGTCGTTCGTGTGCCGGGATGTTCATGTACGCGTCGAAAGCAACGCCACGCCGTTCACCGCTCGTTGTGCCCCAGGTCAAGTCCTGAAGCTCCCGGTCGCCCATGCGGAAGGCAACTACTACACCGATCCCAATACGCTCGCCACACTGATCTCCACCAAACGCATCGTGTTTCGCTACTGCACGCCGGACGGTGACGTCATGCAGGACGCGTGTCCGAACGGATCTATCGATAATATTGCAGGCATTACGAATGCGGCGGGAAACGTCCTGGGCATGATGCCTCATCCCGAGCGCTGCGCCGAAGCGATCCTTGGCAACGAGGACGGCAAGCTCATCCTCCTGTCGTTGCTGGACGCGCTGAAGAGCAGGCCGAACGTGACGGCCGGCTGAGAAGGAGATTATCAGTGGCTGAACTGACCGTGATCGGCAAGGGAAAAGCCAAGCCTGGATGCGAGGCGGCGCTCGAGCGGGAGCTGCGGACAAACGTCCGTGCGACGCACCTGGAAGAAGGCTGTCTCCACTACAGTCTCCATCGCTCGCTTGAGGATCCATCGCTCTTCATAACAATTGAGCGCTGGGCCTCAAAAGAAGTGCTCGATCAGCACTTCGCCACGCCTCGTCTTCAAAATCTGCTGAAACAAGCTGCCGATCTGCTCGTCTCGTCTCCCGTGATTACGGTCTTCGAGCAGCTCCGCGTCGGCCAATCCCCGAAAGACAACTTCTAGCTTCACGAGCTAGGGATGGGGAGCCGGTCTGTTGCCGGCTCCCGCGATCTCCAGGATGACACGAGAATTACTTCATTTTGAGGTGGGCCTTCAGAATCCCCGAGTTCTGAATCTCAGGGTTATTCTTTCCGAGATCGTAGGCCGTCTTGAAATGTTCAGTGGCAGCCTTGTGATCGCCGGCTTTATCCAGCGCTAACGCCAAATCATAGTGCGCTTCGGCCGACTGTGGGTCGGCTTTCGCGGCTTCGGAAAAATGCTTTTGTGCCACATCCCAATGGCCTTGATTGTAGTGGTCAATGCCTTCGGCGATGTGCGCGTCCGCTTTGGACCCTGCGGCCGCCTTCAAGACTGGTGCGCCTTTCCCCATGTCTACCGATGCATTCGCCGGTCCCAAGGCGATGATTACACCGACGAGCAATGCTGCGGTCAATAGTGCCTTCATCGTAACTCCCTTCGTTGAATGCGGATGTCCGGATGTCCTGACAGATGCATCATAGCAACTTTCTATGGCTGTCGGCATCCGGGGCAGGTGCAGTCGTTACATGGCGGTCACGATGTCCTTTCGCATGGGGCCTAGCACGCTCAAGATCTCCTCTTTCTCCCGTTCGCCGACGTGAAAGTTATTCAGGCTTTCGACGAGATCCCCCACGAGGGCGTCGAACTGCTCATTGGTAATCTGCATGCCGGCGTGGATGGTTTTCATGTCGGGACCCGTGTAGGTGCAGGGTCCGCCAGAGGCTTGGCAGACCTGTTCCACGAGCATCATTTTGAGATGAGGAATGTTCGCGTTCACGAACTTCCCGTTGATGCGGTTGTCTGCAGCGACGCGGCCGACAAAGTCGTCAATGACGGCGGTAATGGCGGGCTTTCCTCCCAGTCTGTCGTACAACGAGGCCGGCGCAATCCGATTGCTTGTCCTGCCCTCATCGTAACCAGACGTTGATGATTTCATATCGCTTGCACACCCCATCGATACGACGGCGCAGCTGAAGACCACGGATGAAGCAATGAGGGTTGTTTTCATACATGCCTCCCGGGAAATTGGACGACGTGACGTCCGGTTATGGCTTCGGCCATGATGGGATGGCCGTGACGATCTCATGTTATATATTTGGAGTACTAATAGTCAAGAAAGCATAAGCCTTTGCGTCCTCCCGGACAATCCGTTCGCCGCGTCAGACATCTCGCTGGCTAGTGGAATCGTAGTGTTGGTATAATGAAGGTCTCCATTTACATTGGCTGGGCGGTCTATTCAGACTGGACATGGAAGTTTCGCGTAATCAGGCTTCCTGCGTTGATGCTGCGCTCTTAGCCAGGGTGGCCAAGGGCGACATTCGGGCGTTCGATCAGCTCTACGAGCAGACGAGCCCAATTCTCTATGCGCTGGCGGTACGAGTATTGAACAATCGGGACGACGCGGCTGAGCTATTGCAAGAGGTGTATGTCGAGGCCTGGCGGAAGGTGGACCGCTACGAGGGGCAACGTGGATCTCCGATGGCCTGGCTCGTGACGTTGACCCGTAGCCGTGCAATCGATCGCCTGCGCGCAGGCGCGTCTCGCGCGCGGGATGTCAGCCGTGGAACCGATGAGCAGACCGTTCAACGGGTGAGAAGCGGCGCTCCCGATCCGTTCGACGATTACGCCGATCGGGAATTACGAGTGCTCGTGGAAAGTGCATTGTCCGAGTTGCCGGCTGCCCAACAACAGGCGGTCGAACTGGCGTTTTACGAAGGATTGACACATACCGAAATCGCGGCGCGACTGAAGGAACCTATCGGCACGATCAAGACGCGGATCAAGCTTGGCATGAACAAGCTCAGAACCGCCCTCCGTCCTGTGAGGAGCTGACTCGACCATGGGACATGAACAATTTGAAGAGGCTGTGGCGCTGTATGCCATTGAAGCCTTGGAGCCCCAAGAACGTGCCGCCTTGGAGTCTCATGTCGCATCCGGCTGTCAGGAGTGCCGCGCAGCGCTGGCGGAGTACCAAGAGGTCGCGGCGTTGCTGCCGTATGGCTTGAGATCACAGCCGGTGCCTCACCAGGTAAAGTCCCATCTCATGCAGGCATTCCGCCGGGATTTTCCCGACACGGAGTCCGACCGTGAAAAAGCGGTGAAGATGTCGGCTGCCATCGAGCACACTCCACGCGCTCCGGCCTTCGGAGGATTCTTCGGCCTCTTCGCTCGTCCCGCGCTTGGCCTTGCATGCGTGGTGCTTCTGATCGGCATGACGGTCTATGTGCTGTCCCTGCGGACTGACATGCAGAAGGTCCTGGCGGAACGCCAGCAGTTGCAAACGACGTTGCGTGGCGAATTGAGCGACTTGCGCGCCCAAATAGCGCAACGCGACCGGGAAACGGCCGACCTCCGGAAAGAGGTGGCCCAGCGCGAGGAAATCATGACGTTTATGCGATCGCCGAACATGAAGGTCGTCGCGCTGAGCGGCCTGCAGGCCAAATCGGCCGGAGGATTTCTCTTGTTCGACCCACAGAACCGAAAAGCGTTCTTCTATGCATTCAACATGCCCTCCCTTCCACCCGGGAAGACCTATCAGCTCTGGGCGATCATGGACAGACCCGTCAGCGCTGGCACCTTCGACACCGACGCTGGCCGGAAGGGCCGGATGCTGGTGGACAGCGTGCCTGGGGATGTGAAGAAATTTGCGGTCAGCATGGAGCCGCAAGGCGGCATGCCGCAGCCGACCGGTCACCTCTATCTCGTTGGACAGTTATGACCCATCCACTGATGACGAAAGAACTTATTGCTCAGCATGGACTGACCGAGGAGGAGTACCAGAAAATCATCGCTATTTTGGCGCGCGAGCCGAATCTCACAGAGCTCGGAATGTTCTCGGTGATGTGGAGCGAGCACTGCTCCTATAAAAGCTCGAGGGCCTTTCTGAAGCGCTTGCCGACGGAAGGTCCCCAGGTCGTCCACGGGCCGGGTGAGAATGCCGGAGTCATCGACATCGGTGACGGGCTCGTCGCCGTCTTCAAGATGGAAAGCCACAACCACCCATCGTTCATCGAGCCATATCAAGGTGCCGCCACTGGCGTCGGCGGGATTCTGCGCGACGTCTTCACCATGGGCGCACGGCCGATTGCCCTGTTGAACGCTCTACGGTTCGGACCCTTGGACAGGCCGAAGAACCGCTATCTTTTTCGTGGCGTCGTATCGGGCATTGCCGGCTATGGAAATTGTGTGGGCGTCCCCACCGTGGGCGGCGAAGTCTGTTTCAATGAGATCTACAATAAGAATCCCTTGGTGAACGTGTTCTGTCTCGGCATCGCGCGACGGGACAAAATTTTTCTGGGGCGTGCGGTAGGTGAGGGCAACCCCGTCCTGTACATTGGGGCTAAGACCGGCCGGGATGGCATTCATGGCGCGACGATGGCCTCCGACTCGTTTGAAGAAGGAGAGGAATCGAAGCGGCCCACGGTGCAGGTCGGCGACCCCTTCACTGAAAAGCTGCTGATCGAGGCGTGCCTGGAGCTCATGGACAAAGATCTGCTGATCGGGATTCAGGACATGGGCGCGGCGGGCTTGACGAGCTCTTCATGCGAGATGGCCTCCCGCGGTGACTCCGGCATCGAATTGGAACTGGCGAGTGTGCCGCGGCGCGAGCCCGGGATGACGCCCTATGAGTTGTTGCTGTCCGAATCGCAGGAACGCATGCTGCTCGTCGCCAAACCGGGACGGGAAGGTGACGTATTGGATATCTGCAAAAAGTGGGATCTCGCTGCCGCTGTCGTGGGCCGTGTCACCGCAGACGGCATGCTGCGCGTGAAAGATCAGGGAGTGACGGTGGCCGAGGTCCCCGCGAGGGCTTTGGCCGACGACGCGCCTAAATACGAGCGTCCGGCCGCAGCCCCGCCGTATCAGGATCATCTTCAATCGCTTCAGCTCGAGGTGATCGCAGAGCCCAAGGATTGCAATACCGTCCTCGAGACTCTCCTGACCTCTCCCACGATCGCGCATAAAGGCTGGATCTTCGAGCAGTACGATCATATGGTTCAGACCAATACGCTGGTCCGGCCGGGGGCGGACGCGGCCGTGTTGCGTCTCAAAGGGACTGACAAAGCGCTCGCTGTGACCACGGATTGCAACAGCTTGTATTGCGTTCTGAACCCCTACATCGGCGCGGCCAGCGCGGTCGCCGAAGCCGCGCGCAATCTCGTCTGTGTGGGCGCGCGTCCGCTCGCCCTCACCGACTGTCTGAACTTCGGAAATCCCGAGCGCCCGGACATCATGTGGCAATTTGTTCTGGCCGTGGAGGGCATTGCCGATGCGTGCCGGGCCTTAGAAATACCAGTGGTGAGCGGGAACGTGAGCTTTTATAATGAGACAGGCGGTCTGTCGATCTATCCAACGCCCGGTATCGGCATGGTGGGGATTTTGGAACACGCCGACCGTTCCGTCACGCCGGGTTTTAAAGGAGAAGGCGACCAGATTCTTCTCATCGGTGAAACCGGCGAGGATCTGGGAGGAACTGAATATCTTCGGTGTGTTCACTCGCGGGAGCAGGGCACGCCACCGGTCCTGAATTTGGAACGCGAGCGGGCAGTGCAGCGGCTGCTGCTGGCAGCAGTGGATCGAGGGCTGGTCCGTTCCGCGCATGATTGTTCGGAAGGAGGCTTGGCGGTGGCGGTCGCGGAATCCTGCCTGTCTTCCGAACCGGCGTGCGGCGCCAGGATCGTTCTGAAGCAAAAAAGACTCCGGCGAGACAGTCTTCTGTTCGGAGAGTCTCAATCCAGGATCGTCGTCTCGGTCAAATCGACAGATCTGCGAGCATTCGAGAAACTAGGCCGTGAGGCGGCAGTGCCGATGGAACAGATTGGAGCTGTGGGAGGAGCACACCTGGTGATGGCGATCTGCGATGAACGGGGAACCACGACGACCTGGATTGACAGGCCTTGTCAGGCGCTGGCTGAAGGCTGGCGGAGTGCGCTGGCGAACCTGATGGCGTCCACGCCGTCTGCTGAAGGACGCGACGCATGAGAGAGATTCCTATGCACGTCCCCTCGCTGCCGTCGCCCGACAAGCTTCATGAGGAATGTGCTGTCGTCGGCGTCTACGGCCACAAAGAAGCGGCGAATCTGACGTATCTCGGCTTGTACGCGCTCCAGCATCGGGGGCAGGAGAGCTCCGGCATCGTCTCCAACGACGGGCAGCAATTTCACCAGGAAAAGGCCATGGGCCTGGTGGCCGATGTGTTTACGAAGGACCGGCTGAAGCGACTTCCAGGCCGCTCGGCGGTCGGCCATAACCGCTACTCGACCGCCGGCTCCAGCGATCTCAAGAACGCGCAGCCGCTCGTCGTCAATTTTGCCTTTGGCAACTTGGCGCTTGCGCATAACGGCAATCTGATCAACGCCGAGATGATGCGCAACGAACTCGAAGCCTACGGCTCGATCTTCCAATCCACCACCGACAGCGAAGTGATCGTCCATCTCATGGCACATTCGCGCCTGAGTACGCTGCTCGATCGAGTGATCGATGCGCTCAATCAGGTGCGCGGCGCCTACTCCATCGCGCTACTCACCGATCATGCCTTGATTGCTGCCCGAGATCCCTATGGGTTCCGCCCATTGTCGTTGGGCAAGGTCAAGGATGCGTGGGTCGTGGCATCGGAGACCTGCGCGTTCGATCTCATCGGGGCCGAGACGGTTCGGGATGTTGAACCCGGAGAACTGCTCCTGATAGACGACAAGGGGGTGCAGTCGTTTTTTCCCTTTCCGACAGCCAAGCCGGCGATGTGCATCTTCGAACACATTTACTTTGCGCGACCGGACAGTAAGATATACGGACATACCGTCTATGCCACGCGAAAGGCCCTGGGCCGGCAGCTCGCGAAGGAATCGCACGTGCCGGCGGACATCGTCATTCCGGTCCCTGACTCGGGCGTCCCGGCGGCGCTCGGCTACGCGGAAGGCGCGCACATTTCCTACGAGAACGGGCTGATCCGAAACCATTATGTCGGTCGGACCTTCATCGAGCCCGAACAGCGCATCCGGCATTTCGGGGTCAAGGTGAAGCTCAATGCGGTTCAGGAGGTGTTGGAAGGGAAGCGCGTCGTCGTCGTGGACGATTCCATTGTGCGGGGCACGACCAGCCGGAAGATCGTCAAGATGATCCGCCATGCGGGCGCCAAAGAAATCCATATGCGTATCTCCTCACCGCCGGTCATTTCGCCGTGCTTCTACGGCATCGACACGCCCAGCAAAAAAGAGCTGATCGGGGCTTCCCATCGCATTGAAGAAATCCGCAAATATATTACGGCCGATTCCCTCGCCTATCTCAGCCTCGAAGGCATGCTGACCGCCGCGCCCGGTTCGGGGGAACGATACTGTAACGCCTGTTTCACAGAGAATTATCCCATTCCGTTCACGAAAGCCGAGGAAATGCAATTGGGCCTATTCGATCATCCGTGAAACGCCAATCGAGGCGGACCGTTCTCGCCGTCCGAGTTCTTCTGCTGCTCTGTCTGTTCCTTCTGCTGTATGCCTGGACCATCGAGCCGTATTGGATCGAAGTCACGCGGCACGAGGCTAGATTCAAGCATTTGCCCGCAGAGTTCGATGGGCTCGCCATCGCTCATCTCTCCGATGTGCATATCGGCGTCTATGGAAGGCGTGAACGCGAAACGCTTCGGCTGCTACGCGACCTCCGGCCAGGGGTCGTCGTCATCACGGGCGATTTTATGCTCAGCGGCAGCGATCCGGCTGGAGTGCAGAAGTTCTTACGCGAACTCTCGGCGCTTCATACACCGTTCGGACTGTGGGCGGTTCTTGGCAATCACGATCATGAAGACGGATTGGCGAGCGGTGACGATGCGTTTCGCACCTTGTTTCGCGAAGCGGGGGCGGCCGTGCTGATCAATGAAGGCGGGCGCCTCGGCAAGGGGCTGGATACGATATCGTTCGTGGGAGTGGATGATCCGTCAACCGGACGTGATAAGCTCGTCCAGGCGCTGCGGGGTATGCAGCGGACACCCTTCGCTATTTTGTTGAGCCATTCCCCTGAAATCTTTCCTAAGGCCGATCCGGTTCGCTTTGATCTCGTGCTGGCGGGACACACGCACGGAGGGCAAGTCCGTGTGCCGGGGGTCGGTCCCCTGTGGCTTCCGGACGGAACGGAGCCCTATGGGTCGGGATGGTTCGACGGGATGTCGGCCAGGATGTACGTCAGCCGGGGCATCGGAACCAGTCACCTGCCGATCCGCCTATTTTGCCGGCCGGAAATTGCCGTGATCACCTTGAGACGGGGTTAGATGGCTGACCAGCGTCGTACGCCTGAGACACACCGTCTCATGATCTATTTTGGGCTGGTGTATTTTGCCCAAGGGATCGGGCAGGCGGGAGCGCTGATCAGTCAACCGCTGATGTTCTATTTGAAGTCCCTGGAACTGACGACTGATCAGGTTGCTGGGTTGCTCGCGGTGCTGACCGTCCCGTGGATCATCAAGCCCGCGTACGGCCTATTGAGCGATTTCATTCCACTGTGCGGCTATCGACGGAAAAGCTATCTCTTCGTCATGAACGGGCTTGCTGCCGGCGGCTTTCTCTGGCTGACAGGATTGACCACGCCGAATATGATCGTCCTGGCCCTCTTGCTGACGGCGCTAGGGATCGCGTCCTCCGATGTCCTCGTGGATGCCTTAATGGTGGAGAACGGCCAGAAGACGGGGTTGATCAAACAATTTCAAAGTCAGCAGTGGATGTGGTTCAACATCGCGGCAATCACGTCCGGCGTCGTTGGAGGCTGGTTGAGCCAAGTTCTCTCGCCGGCAGGCGCCCTTCATACCGCAGCCTTGATTGTTGCCGGTGCTCCGGCGGCGGTGGTGATCGCCACGACCTTCCTTGTCAGGGAGGAGAAGTCCCGACTCGATCTGGGGGCGCTGCGTTCAACCAGCCACGGGCTCATGTCGGCGATCAAATCCCGGACACTCTGGATCGTGGCCGGGTTTCTGGCTTTCTGGAACTTCACGCCGAGCTTCGGCACGCCGTTGTTTTACCACATGGTCGATCACCTGAACTTCGAACAATATTTCATCGGGCAACTGACGGCGATTGCGTCGGTGGGGGCGGTCATCGGTGCATTCGTCTACCGACGCTATCTGGCGGACCGCTATCCCAATAAGACCCTGGTCTATCTCAGTATCGTGCTGGGATCCGGCACGACGCTGGCCTACCTGCTGCTCGTGAATAAGACGAGCGCGGTGATTCTGTATTTTACGACCGGCATCCTGAGCATGATCCCCATGCTGACGCTCCTCAGCCTAGCGGCCGCGGTGTGCCCGCCTCAAGCGGCGGGATTTACGTTTGCGGGGTTGATGTCGATTTATAATGCGGCGGGCCAACTGTCGCAGGTCACGGGTGCGTATCTCTATGAACGACTCTTCCATCAGAACATCACGCCGTTGATTATCGTGGCGGGGGTGTTCACACTCGGCGCGTTTGTGATCGTGCCGTTCCTGCCGAAAACCGATGTGAACAAGACTGATGTGGATGCTGCGACAACGGTGGAAGCACGAGGGACTTAGAAAAGCGGGCTATTCTTCCAGCGTGGAAATATCGCCCGGATTCTGGCCCAGCTCTTTCGCCTTCAGGACTCGCCGCATGATCTTTCCCGAGCGGGTCTTGGGCAGGCCGGTGACGATTTCGATCTCGTGCGGGACGGCGATCTTTCCCAATTCATGTTTGACATGATCTTTCAAGGCTTGAATCAGTTCTGGAGATTCTTGAAAGCGTTGTTTGAGAATGATGAAGGCCTTGATGGACTCACCCGCCGTCTTGTGCGGTTTCCCGATCACCGCGGCTTCAGCCACCGCCTGATGGCTGACCAGTGCGCTCTCCACCTCTGCCGTACCGATCCTGTTTCCGGCAACCTTGATGACGTCATCGGCTCGCCCCATGAAGAAGAAGTAGCCATCATCGTCCTTGCGGCATACATCTCCCGCCGTGTAACACCCGGGAATTGTATTCCAGTACACCTTATACCGCTCGGGATCTTTGTAGATGGTGCGCATCATGGCCGGCCAAGGCGAGGTGATCACGGCAAAGCCGCCGGTATTCGGCGGCAGCGACTTGCCCTCGCGGTCGACGACATCCGCCTCGATGCCCAGGAACGGTCGCGCAGCCGATCCCGGCTTTTGTTTGGTGCAGGCGAGCGGCGTGACCAGGATCATCCCGGTCTCCGTCTGCCACCAGGTATCCATGATCGGTAGCTTGCTGCCCGTCACGCGGTGATACCAGCGCCAGGCTTCCGGATTGATCGGTTCGCCGACGGAACCGAGAATTCTTAAGCTGCTCAAATCGTACTTCTTCGGCCATTCCTCTCCGTATTTCATCAGCAGCCGGATCGCAGTCGGGGTCGTGTAGAAAATCGTGACGCCGTACCGTTCGATCAACTGCCACCACCGGCCGGGGTTGGGATAGTCCGGTTTGCCTTCCGCCATCAGAATCGTCGCGCCATTCAGCAGCGGGCCATACACGATATAGCTGTGGCCCGTGACCCAGCCGGGGTCGGCGACGCAGAAATAAATGTCGTCGTCTGTGAGATCAAAGACGATCTTCGTGGTCAGATAAGTGCCGACCATATAGCCGCCATGCACGTGCTGCACGCCTTTCGGTTTACCCGTGGTGCCGGACGTGTACAAAAAATACAACGGATCTTCTGCGTCCATGACCTCGGCGGGACACGAAGGTGCTTCCCTTTTTAGCCAGTCTTCCCAATCAAGCTCTTTCGGGCCCGACAACGCCGGTCCGCCTTTTTCGCGCCGCACGACGACCACCGTTTCGATGAACGGGGAGTTCGCAACCGCGTCATCCACCACGGGCTTCAGCGGGATCACCTTGCCACGGTCATACCCGACATCGGCGGTAATGATGAGACGCGGTTGGCTGTCCTCTAGGCGGCTGGCGAGAGCGGGGGCGCTGAATCCCGAGTACACGACGGTATGGATCGCCCCGACCCGGGCGCAGGCCAACATCGCAATGGTCTGTTCGGGGATTTTAGGAAGGTAGATGGCAACGCGATCGCTTTTCCGGATGCCTAATGCTTTGAGAGCGTTGGCACAGCGGCTGACTTGCCGGTACAGTTCTCCATAGGTGAAGAACCGCTCCGTATTGTCCTCGCCCACCCATATCAACGCGACTTTGTTTTTTCTGCCCGACGTCAGATGCCGATCCAAACAGTTGTGGGTGATGTTACAGGTGGCGCCGACATACCATTTCGCCCAGGGATAATTCCACTCGAGGACGCGTGTCCAAGGGCTGAACCACTCTAATTCGCGCGCGGCGTTCTCCCAAAAAACCAACCGGTCCCGGATGGATTCCTTGTAGGCGGCGTCATAGTCCTTAATCCGGGCATGCTCCAGCGTTTCGGCTGTTGGATAGAAGACATCGTCAACTTTTTGAAAGCTGTCAACTCGTTCGTCCACGTCGCTCCTTCACCGTGTTCTCAGAAGGTTCTGCTCATCGAAACTAATTTTCTGCACCAGCTTTGAGATAATGGAGACCGATCTTCAGCGCACGGCGAGTCATCTCAGGCCATTTCGCCTCAGGATAGGTGGCCAGAATGGCAGCCGCCTGCGGGTCCTGAAGATAGAAGTCCTTGATATACATGACGCCATCTTCGATTTTAATCGGTTGCTCCATGATGCTCCTTCATATCTATCTACAAAATTGGCGCAATCTTACAAGTGTTAGCCGGACTCGTCAACGACGAGTCGAAGCGAGATGCCTCTGCTTTAATCCGCGGGAAGAGAATTGACAGTTAGGTGACTGCATGTTAGCATTTTTCCCTGATACGAAAGGGGGGTCTGACATGAGCGGGTTTCTACGACTCATTCGGGTGTGGGCCATCTTATTCGTGCCGATATTCATGCTCGCCGCATGTTCCGGAACGCCCAAATGGGTGGATAAGGGGGGCGGGTACATGAATGAAAAGAACAGCAAAGCCTTCTATGGGGTCGGCGCGGTCACGGGCGTGCGCAACCAACCTCTGGCGAAGGAAGCCGCTGACAACCGCGCGCGTGCCGACCTCTCGAAATATGTGGACACGTACACCTCCTATCTCATGCGGGACTACGCCGCCTCGACCACAACTGGCGATTTCACAAAGTCGAGCGAGGAGCAGCATATCGAACGCGCCCTCAAGACGTTCGTGTCGGCGCACCTCTCGGGCGTGTCGGTCATTGATCGTTGGGAAAAGCAGGAAAAGGGCGGATTGACCGTATACTCTCTGGCCAAAATGGATCTCGCGTCCTTCAAAGAAAGCGTCGGACAAATGAAGGAATTGAACACGGCGGCCAGAGACTTCGTGAGAAAGAACGCGGAAAAGGCCTTTGAACGGTTGCAACAGGAAGAGGACAAACGTGGCGCACAGTAAGACTCCATACCTTGTTATCGGATGCGTGCTCTCGGCCCTGTTGCTGGCGACAGGATGCGCCTCGACTACGGTCTCGCGGGTGGATGCGGCTTCGGTCACGGATCTGAGCGGGCGGTGGAACGATACCGATTCCCGGTTGGTAGCGGAAGAGATGGTGAAGGACGCCCTGGCGCGCCCCTGGCTGGATGCGTCGACGAAGGCAACAGGCGGACGGCCAGTCGTCGTCGTCGGCACCGTCGTGAATCGTAGCCACGAGCACATCAGCGTCCAGACCTTCATCAGCGATCTCGAGCGAGAATTGACCAATTCACAGCGCGTGACCTTCATTGCCGGCAAAGGGGAGCGCGAGGAGATTCGCGCAGAGCGCCGCGATCAGGCGACGCACGCACTGGAAGCCACTCAAAAAGCACCCGGAAAAGAGTTGGGCGCGGATTACCTGCTGCGTGGGTCCATCAGTACGATCCTCGACGAGGCCGAGGGGACGAAGGCCATGTTCTACCAGGTGGATCTTGAAATGGTCGACCTCTCCAACAACGTCAAGACGTGGTTCGGCCAGAAGAAAATCAAGAAAGTCATCGAACGTAAGCGCGTTATCTTCTAGACGCCATCGGCGCTGTGTTCACGCGTTCAGCCATTCTTGGCCGTCTGCGGCTGACGCTCTTTCTTTTCATCTTCATCTCTCTCACGAGTCTCGACGGCTGCGGCCTGAGCGGCAACCATTATGCGCAGGTGGATCATGCTCTTCAGGCCGGACGCCCCGGTGAAGGGCTCGCGATCCTGGAAGAGCAGGAAGGCACGTACGGTAGCCGCAGCACCGTCCTGTATTTAATGGACAAGGGCATGCTGCAACATCTCGCGGGCCGGTACCAGGAAAGCAACGTCTCGCTCTCCAAGGCCGAAGAACTTTCGGAAGCTCTGTACACCCGGCGTATCAGCGCGGAAGCCGCCGCTTTTTTGACGACCGATAACGCGCTCCCCTACGAGGGTGAGGATTTCGAGAAGGTGATGCTGAACGTGTTCATGGCGATGAATTATGTCCAGCTCGGCCTGTGGGATGAGGCGTTGGTCGAAGCGCGGAAAGTAGACCATAAGTTGACCGTGATGGGTGATCGCAATCACGGCGCGATGACCTACACCAAAGATCCCTTCGCCCGCTATCTCAGCGGCGTGCTCTATGAAGCCACCGGTAATCTGTCTGAGGCGCTTGTCGCCTACCGGCTTTCCTTTGAGGCTTTCGAGCAGAGTCGGAAGCTATATGGAACGGAGGTTCCGGACCTGCTCCGGAAGGACCTTTTACGAATCACGGAAGCACTGGGACTCTTGGACGAGTACGAAAGCTATAGGCGGATGTTTCCCGGAGTCATCTGGCAGCCGCAGGCCGGCACACGTGGAATGGCCGAACTTGTCTTCGTGACCTATGCCGGACGCGCGCCGCTAAAGCGGGACCTCTTCATCGACGTTCCATTTAGTCCTGAGGCGCTGGCCGTCGTGCTGGCGACGAAAGTCGGGACGCGCCGGAGTTCCGGTGCAGATTCCCGCGCCGCCGAAAGCGTTCTGTACGGACTGACGGGCCACGTGATCAGGTTGGCGGTGCCGAAGTTTGTGCCACGACGCACCGCGGTTGCCGGTGCCGAAGCAGTTGCCGGCGGCGGGAACTCGTATTATGAAGCCAGATTGGCGACCATGGAGGACATCACGGCCATCGCGGTGAAAGATCTGGACGAACGCGTCGTCCGGACAACGGTGAAAGCCGTGGCTCGCGCCGCATGGAAGTATGCGGCGGCGGAAGGGGTTCGCCGCGGGATCCGCAGCGCCGTGGGGAAGAAGGAGGGGGGGGAGTTGGCAGGGGCCATTGCCGGCGCGCTTGCCCACATGGTGGCGATCGCGTCGGAGGAAGCGGACAAACGAAGCTGGGGGACGCTTCCCGACCGCATTGAACTTGGCCGCTTGTGGGTGCCTCCGGGGACCTATGAGGTCGAATTGCGCTACACCGGAGGCTTTGGCGTCCTGGAGAAGCAGGTAGTGCGGGGGGTGACCGTGCAAGAGGGCCAGAAGCGGTTCATCACGACGCGGGTCATGGAATGAGTGCGGATACCGTCCAGCGGGCGTGTATGACTGTGATCCTTGCATGCGTCCTTGCCGCCTGCGCGGGAGTGAAGGCTCCCGATTGGGTCACCGAGAATCGGGCCGCCGCGTATCCCGCCGATCAGTTTATCATTGGCGTCGGACAGGCTGACGCGAAGCCGGCTGCTGAAGAGCGTGCCTATGCGGCGATCTCACGGGTCTTCAAGGCCGATGTGACCAGTCAAACGCAGGATATCGAGTCCTATACGAGCCGGGAAGGGAGGGGCAGCCCGCAGACGGAACGGCGGCTGATGTTGGATACGACCACCAAGGTGTCCACAGACAAAGTCCTTGAAAATGTCACGGTGGCCGAAACCTGGCAGCATCCAAAGACAGGACTCTATTCGGCGCTGGCCGTCATGCATCGCGGCACGGCACGAAAAGCGCTGCAGGGCCGAATTGTCGAACTGGACGAGGCCATCGAGCGTGATCTGGCGTCGTCGCGTAGCGAGGACAAACTTCTGGCGCTCCGCGGACTGCGGCGCGCAGCGAGAGCGCTATCCGTACGGACGGCCATCAATAACGATCTGCGGATCATTGGCGGGCAGGGCATGGAGAGCTCCTATTCGGTGTCAGGGCTGAATGCTGATCTCGAACGTTTCCTCCGTGAGCGGCTTCGGATTTCTCTCGAGGTACGCGGCGATCACGTGGAGGCGGTGACACGCGCCATTCTCGAAGGTCTGACCCGCGAAGGCTTTCCGATGACGGCCGAAAATGTGACTCCCACAACGCGCGTACCGGCGAATGCCGATTTACTGGTGAAAGGCGAAACCCACATTTGGCCCTTGAACCTGCCGGACCCTCAATTCCGTTACGTCCGTTGGTGCGCGGATTTCATGGTCGTCAACCCCGGCACACGGCAGGTCATCGGAGGGACGACGAGATCGGGGCGTGAGGGACACCTGAGTTACCGTGAAGCGTCCGAACGCGCGGTGCGCATGCTTCAGCAGGAGATCACGGCAGGACTCGCAAAAACCTTGGCCGATCAAATCTATGCAGATCCGCACGATGATGCAATTCCAGTTGCGTGCCCTCAAACGCTTCCCGGCCCATAATCTTTCTCTCATGCCGGCAGACAGATGCGAATCAGGAACGCTGAGGAGGGTCCTCACTCTTGGCCTTAAAGGGCGCCTGCTCGTCCTGGTATTCCTCGCGGTAAATCTGGACGGCGGTGAACAGGATCGCAATGAGGATCGGGCCGAGAAACAGGCCGATGAACCCATAGGCTGCGAGGCCTCCCAGGATCCCAAAAAATAGAAAGAGAGTCGGGATCCCCGCCCCCTTGCCGATTAACAAGGGCTTGAGGAAATTGTCGGCCATGGTGACCACTACCACGCCCCATACCAGCATCACGATACCTGCCCATAGTGGCCCCACCGTGAACAGATAGATCGCGACGGGCACCCATACCAGAGCCGTGCCCCCAAAGGGCAGCAACGACAGCAGCGCGGTGAGGCACGTGAGGATGATCGGAAATGGCACGTCCAAAAACCAGTAGGCGGTGCCCGCCAAGAGACCTTGCGCGATCGCGGTGACGACGATCCCTCGCATGACGGCGGTCAATGTCATATCGAGTCTGGTGACAATCTGATGCTTGTGCGTCTCCTCCAGCGGGATCAACCGGTAGAATGTTTCGTACAGGCGGTGCCCGTCTTTGAAGAAGAAAAACAACGTAAAAATCATCACGAGAAAAGACATGACGAGATTGAAGGCGTTCTTCGCCAAATCGCCGACCTGGGATAAGAGGTAGACGCTCAAGGTTTTGGTGCCTTGCAAGAACGCCTCTTCGAGATGAACGTTGGTCACCACCGCACGCCCCATCAATTCTTGTAGTGCGCCGCCCCGCGGAAGTCTTGAAAGATATTCCGGCAGTCGCTTCATCCCGCCGGACTGTATCCAGGTTGTCGCGCTTTCGTAGGCGCTCACGCTCTCCTGAACGAGAAGAACCCCCATATACACAACCGGCAAGACCGCCAGCAGTATGACGGCGGCCGTGAGGGCCGTCGCCGAAATCGTGTCGCGTCCCCGCACAAAGACAGTCAGTCGAGCATGCAAGGGATATGACAATCTCACGAGAATCGCCGCCCACAAGATTGGGACAAGGAAAGGGCTGAAGATCACCACGATCTGGTACAGCAGCACCAGCAGCACCCCGAAAAAACACAGTGCAAATAGTTGCTGTCGTGTCATCCGGACCGCCTTGTGTGGAGAGTGTCCTCTTCATATTGGGTGAAGAGGCGTTTGGCCTCGGGATGGAGGACAGCCTGGGATGGTGACGGCGGCATGGAGACAGTCCGGAATAACGGGGTGAGCTTGCCGCTTGGATGCAGATATCCTGCGCGGAGCGGAACCGAGCGATGTTGATGGCGAACGAGATGGCAAGGATAGGGTCGAATGCTGGTCAGCCAGGCAGCGAGTTCCTGAGGATTGCCGATGGATGCGGACAGCAGAAGCAACCGTGCCTGGGACGGGCAGAAGATGATCGTCTCTTCCCAAACGACACCGCGCTCTGGGTCCGCCAGGAACTGGCTCTCATCCAGGATCACCAGGCCGAGGGTATCCAGGCGCAGGTCAATTTCCCCGCCGGCCGCATCATACAGGAGGTTGCGGAGGATCTCCGTCGTCATGATCAGAATGGGGGCCTGAGGGTTATCCCGGCGGTCTCCCGTTAAAATGCCCACGGATTCTGGGCCGAAGATCTTCTTGAACTCGGTGAATTTGGTGTTCGAGAGTGCCTTGAGCGGAGAGGTGTAGACGACTGTCCGGTCCTCCATCATGGCACGTCGCGTGGCCTCGACGGCGACATAGGTTTTGCCACTTCCCGTGGGCACACTCACGATGACGTCGCCCTGCAAGAGCGCGTCGAGCGCTTCCAACTGCCAGGGATCCGGCACGAATGGTTTGGGCTCCGGGACCCCGAGGCCTTCCAGGAAGGTGCCGAGGTCCACCGGTTTATTCTTCTGCGCGGCGTCAGCATCTGGAACGATCGCGGGGACCGCCTCAATCGCCTGTTGTTCTGCACGTGCAGTCCTGATCGCCGCGTCGATCCGTTCAGGGTTGGTTTCCGACACGGCAAGGATCGCGTGAATCATCCGGCGTTTCCCGCTCCGAAGGATATGCGGACCCACAGTGCTGCGCGCCAACCGCCGCAACAGCCGGAAAGGAAGTTCCGCAAGCGCGCGTTCGAGGTCGTTGCGCGTCACGGCAGTTCCTCCAACACGCCTCGCCGTATCCGGTCCATGGCTTGCGCCGCGACCGCGCCGAGTTCAGCGTGCGTGGCATGCAGCGAATGGATTTGCGAGAGATACTCCAGGGTCCGCGAAAGGATACGATAGACATCCCCTTCGGCGGCGGACGTGCCACGACATAATTGCGGCCACGTGATAGTGGGATCGCCGACCCACTGCTCCGCCAGCCCGCCGACATCGGCGCGCAGCAGGGGCGGATCGTCATGGACGGCCAGCGCGTCAGCCATCCTTCGCGCGACCGTGACGAGCGCGGCCAGCGCAGCTGTGATGCGGGGGAATGATGACGGGCGATCATTGTCGTAAGAAATAGACGCCATCAGTCCGGCGAGCACTGGGGGACTGACCCCGTTGAACGCGTGAGCGCGAATGAGTTCCGTAATCAACAGGGAATAATCAATCCTAATCAGCCGTGCCCAATCGCCATCTGATGTCAATTTATATCCGGCATCCAGATACCCCAGCTCATGAAGCGTGTCGGCGCGCTCTTGGAATTTGTGCCACAGGCCGGTCCGTAGGGACTGCACCGATCTCGCGTTGTGCAACGCCTCCTGCTTCAGCTTGTTCGCCGCATTGAATTCCTTTGCGCAGGTGGGGCGACACCGGCACGTCGGGCAGGGAAACAGGTCGCCCAGACTTTTGACCAGGTCGTCGCCGCTCTCCTCAGGAATCACGGGTGACATCACCATCGCGGGGGACTGTTTCGGCAAGCTCTCCAATTGCTGATTCAGCCACGCCAGCGTTTCCTGGTTCGCCCAAGGGAACGCAGGGGCCGGTGTGAAGTCGAAGCAGCGGCTGCCGACAGACGTGATATCAGCCACCGCGGATTCGGCCACCGTGCCTCCGTTTCGCAGCACGGTCACCATGTCACGGTGCTGTCCGCGGCTGCGATAAGATCGCAGCACCACCCCTCGAAATCGCGGAAACGTCACGAGGCGCCCCGGCGTGAGGTAGGGCAGACGTTCGGAGACTTCAGGCGGCACATGTCGTCGGGCGTGTAATTTCTGCGCGGCTTGGCGTGTCGCGTGATCGTAGGCGTTCCACTGTGTCAGCCAGTCGGAACACTCACGCGGAGCATAGGAGACCAACTTATCGTGGATCTTTTCATGACGTGACTCGAGGCGTTCCGCCTGTTCATTGAGCTGATACTGCGCGAAGCTCTTGGCCAGAATGGATTGGATGTGATCGACAGGATGTGCCTTGAGAAGGTTCAGGACCATGGGATACGAAATCACAAACTGGCTGTCCAGCGGTTCGGGTCGCCCGGTCAGCCCCCGCACGAGGACGCCGAGGTCCATATACGGTGATGGTGTGACAATGGCAAATCCGACGCTGTCCTTGCCGCGTCGGCCGGCGCGCCCTGCGATCTGTCCGACTTCCGCGACGCTCAAGTCCGTGAAGTCTTGGTCCCGCCTTACGCCGGACTGTGTCAGGACGACCGTCCTCGCCGGAAAGTCGACGCCCGCCGCCAATGTCGTGGTCGCGAACACCGCGTCGAGACACCCGCGCCGCATGAGTTCCTCCACCGCAATCTTCCATGACGGGAGATGTCCCGCATGATGCGCGGCCACCCCATAGGTTGTGACGATTTCCCGCAGCGGATGATCCTGAATGCTTGGATACTCGACCGTCAGTTCTTCGAGGACGGCCGTGATTCCTTCACGGCGGGCAGGCGAAATGCTCACGCCGCCCTGGCCGAAGCTTTGCAAAGCCTCATCGCATGAGCGTCGGCTGGTCAGAAAGATGATGGCCGGCGTCAGCGATTTCAAGCGCAGAACCGAAATGAGCTGAACGGGATGAATCGACGGCGGCATGGACAGGATATTGTAACATAGACAATACGTTGACGAATCAGGCAGGGCTCTTCATGACAGGACCCTTATTGGGTGGAAGGAGGCGCCTCCAAAATTCCGAGGACGATCGCGATTACCATGAGAATCATTGCCAACCACCAGACATACGGTTGAATGCCGCCCAGATCGGAGATGAGCTGATCGCGGATTGACGTGTCCGTCCCGGCTCGACGTTCGATGTTCGCCAACGAGAGCTTGACGTGCATGTAATAGAGAAAATTCGCGCTGACGGCGGCAAACACGTTCCAAATCACGACGCCTGCCAAGCCCGCACCGAGCACCATTGGAAGCAAGCCTCCAAAAAGGAACACGGCAGCGTGAAGATACATCTTTCGATAGAGATACCAGAGCCAGCCGACGCCGAACGCCGGCCAATTCCAGGTCGGGCGAAACCGGTCGGATGTGCCTTTCTGAAATGTCTCGAACCGTTTCAAGTAATAGTCGGCACGAGGACCCACAAAGCGTCGCCAGAGAGACCAATCCACCACCGGGGATGCGACAGGGGTAAAGCTGATCTGCTGGCCGCAGGCGCTGCAATACGCGGCGGTTTTCTCATTCTTCTGAGCGCAACGAGGACAAGTCATGCCAGACGGCTCAACTGGACGACGGAGTCTGAGAAGAGGGTGGCGTCTCTTGAGGGGGCGGCGCGGGTGGGGAACCTTCAGAGGCAGTTTTCATAGGGGCTGCGGCTGCAGGCGGCTTGGGAGAGGCCGGTTTCTCCGCTTTAATGCCGGCATTCCAAGCCGGCCCGTCATACACTGCCGTGGATGCCGCCGCCTTTAACCTCAATTCATAGTCGCCGGCAGCCTTATTGACGGTCGCTCCCGTTCCAACGATATGCGTCCATTGAGGCAAGCGAGAACTGATGCGATACTCACCGTCCTGTTGCTGCACGTACAGAGCCACGGGATTCCCGCGCTTGCCGTTCTCCGAAAACTCGACGGTTCCGATAAATTCCATGCGTATCGCTCGTTACAGGTCAATTCGTTTCTGCCTCAATTCGGCAGACGGCACGACCATTTTGAAGAGCCTCGTGCGAAACTGACCAATCAGTTGTGCCTGTTCAGGCGTGACGATGACGGAGGATTCCTTCCCAGCCGCCTCGAACTGCTCAAGAGCCAGCATGACAGCGCGGCCAGCGTCCAACACGCGTCCGGCCTCGAAGGCATCGACAGACTCCACCAATAACTCGCTGACGCCCTTCACCGGCCCCGGGAGCCGTTGATCGCGAAACTCATACACGGCGCTCTCATATTCCCGTACAATGGCCAAGGCCGGCTTGAGGGGATGCGAACTCGTCGCTTTTTGTTGCTGGTACAACTCCGTGAGAGGTCCCATTAATCGAGTGACTGTACTGATGATGCCGCTCGCGTTCATCGCAATCTCCAGTGCCAATAAACATGAACATCAACGAGCCTGTCAACAGGACCGACAAGTGCATCCCACAGTTTCCCCTAGAGGACAGACAGCAAAAATATTAGAATCCGGAGCCGAGACGGGCGGAGAAATGCGGTGAAGCAGGGCAAAGAAGTGTACTTAATATACTTACAGCACTTAATTGCTTGACAAAGGGCGGCAATCTTCCTACCATGTGGACCTTGTATAGCCCTAATGGGGAACGAAACAGTCTCTAAGGTGACAACGTTACGTGAAATCAACTGATTCAGGAGGTGAAGGAGACATGAGCAAGGTTGTTGTCGTGGACGATGTGTACGCTGAGTTGCAGCTCATCGAGGGTTACCTGAAGTCGGCCAATTACCAAGTCGTAACCTACCTGAGTTCAGACAAGTTGGAGGAAAAACTGGTCAATGACCGTCCTGACCTTATCATACTGGACGTCGTCATGCCGGGAAGAAATGGATTCCAGACCTGCCGCGACCTAAAGAATGACGAGCGCTTTAAGAACATTCCGGTGATGTTGTGCACCTCAAAGGGTCAAGAGAGCGATAAGTTCTGGGGGCAGCAGCAAGGTGCCAACTCGTATGTTGTCAAACCGTTCAAGTCGGAGGAATTACTCGCTGCCGTCAAAAAGGCACTGGTGAACTGATCGTATAAGGGTCGGCACAATGGAACCCACTCCCAACCCTGTCTCGGTGGTTGAACCCGCTGGTGCGCCGGTCCGGGCGGAAGTCCCTTCACGTGTCTGTCTGATCAGCATCGCCGGTGGTCTGTATGCCATTGACCTTCGGAACGTTCGAGAAGTGTTTGCTGTCGAGGCGGTCACGCCCGTCCCCGGGATGGGGACTGTCCTAGCAGGCGTGACCAATCTTCGCGGCGTGATCATTCCTCTCGTTGACCTTCGCACGATCCTCGATCTGTCGAGCACCGCCCCTTCGGCATTCGCAGTAGTCATTCGGCACGGCGAACATCAGGTCGGCGTATTGGTGGATCAGTCGCCGGAAATCATGACTGTCCAGCCGGACCAATTTTTGCCGGCTCCTCAGAATGGATCGAACGTGGCGCATCCCTTCGTGACAGCGGTGCTCCGCATCGAAGATCGGCTCGGTGGTGTCTTGGAAGTGCCAACGCTTCTGGCACGCGTGGAGACCGAAGGCTCGGCCTAGACCATTTAGAAGATATTGATTCCCCAACAGTGGATTAACGGCGAGACCCCAAGGTCCGCCCAGGTCCACCGGAGAAGAGGTTAAGGAGGAGAATCTATGGGACTGAAGAACAGATTTTTGAACCTGAGGACACAAACAAAGCTGATGCTCGGGTTCTCGATCGTCGGCGCGATCATCGCCGTGGTCGGTCTCCTCGGTGTGTACGGACTTTTACAGGTTCGTGGAAAACTTCAGACGGTGTACGGCGATTCGACTGTTGCGTTGGCGAATGTCGCGACGGCCGGCAGTAAGCTCGGGGTGTACCACAATGGTCTCCTTGACGCCGCCCGCGCAAGAAACAAAACGGAGTTCGATGTCGCGACGAAACCGCTCGCGGCCTTGAAAAAATCCACGCTCGAACCGCTCGAGGCGTATGTCGCCGCCGCAAGTGAAAAGAAACGCGTGACGAAATCCCAGCGGGACGAGATGAAGGATTTGAAGCTTCTCTGGGACGCCGTCAAGGCCTACTTCAAAGCTGCCGAAGGTACGCTCAGCACCATGGAAGACAGTTTTGCAGAGGCCACCCCGGCACCCTCCAAGGCCTTGTTCCGCGAACTTGCTCAGTTGTCAGTCCAGACCGACATCGCGAAGCTGTATCAAAATGCAACGCAACGGCTCTCAGAGATGGTGGCGACGACGCGCGACGTGGCTAAGGACCTGAACGACGATGGTCAAGTTGTGGCCGACAACAGTCGCAATGTGCTAATCGCGGGTGTCATTGTCGCCATCTTGCTCGGCGTTACCTTCGGGTACGTCGTGGCGCGTTTGATTTCCAAAAGTGTGACGCATATCGCCGATGTCGCGACGCAAGCCGCTTCGGGCCACCTCGATGCCCGCGCAAACCTGCAGACCACAGACGAATTAGGACAAATGGCCCAAGCCTTCAACGCCATGCTTGACCGGATCACCGGTCTCGTACAGACGGAGGGTGAGCGCGACTTGCTGCAACGACGGCTGATGGAATTTCTGGTGCTGGTGGGTGAGGTGAGTAAGGGCGACTTTACCAAGCGCGGGGCGGTGACAGAGGATATGTTCGGAAACCTCGCCGACGCCTTTAACTTGATGCTTGGGCAGTTCAGCCGGCTGATCGGACAGGTTAGAGATGCAGCAGGTCGTGTGGCCGAATCCTCAAAAGTCATGCGAGAGAACGCCGGGCAGATGGCGATGACGTCTCAACAACAGGAACAGGAAACGGTGCAAACATTATCGGCCATCGAGGGACTGGCGGAAGCCATGCGCCAAGTGGCTGCCACGGCAGGGGCCACATCTGAAAGCGCCCAGCAAACCCTCAGCGCCACGGACCAAGGCCGCATCGCCGTGCAGGAAACCGTGCAAGGTATGCAGACCATCCGCACGGCCGTGCAACGCATGTCAAAACAGGTGAAGGGCCTTGGCGACCGATCATTGGAAATTTCTCAAATTGTGTCCACCATCCGAGACATTGCCTCTCAGACTAACCTGCTAGCGCTCAACGCCGCCATCGAGGCGGCCGGGGCCGGCGAGGCGGGCGCCCGGTTCGCCGTCGTCGCCGACCAGGTGCGGAAACTGGCTGAAAGCTCGACCCATGCTGCGCGTGAAATCGCCGAGCTCGTCACGGTGATTCAAACAGAAACCCAAGCCGCCGTCGTCGCCATGGAGCAAGAAACCCAGGCGGTGGAAGCTGGTTCGTCTTCGGCCTTACGGACAGGTGAGGTGTTCAAAGACATTTCTCAGATTGCGCAACGTTCTGCTGAACTCGCGGGAGCGATCGCAGAAGCGTCCAGGCGTGAAGCCGACAAGACGGCTGGGGTGAGCGATGCCATTCGCCAGTTCGCCGGCGGGGCGGTTGCCACTCGTAAAGCGGCCGATGAGACGCGTCTTACCGTCGAAGAAATGGCCAAGCTGGCTGAAGGGCTCACGAAATCGGTCGGTCAATTCAAGCTGGCGTAGCCGTATCGAGCAGGCGTCAGCCGCTCCCCCTTGGGTGCGGTTCTTGGTGGTCTTCGATCGGTACGGGCGGAGGGCCTCATGAGCAGTGACTTTGACCGACAAGAGCTCGTTGGAATCTTTACGTCCGAGGCTTCGGACGGCTTAAAGAAGCTTGTCGCCGCCGTGCGACCATCGGACGGTTCTCCTCCGACGCAAGCGGCTTTTCATGAACAGTTCATCGTTGCCCACAGCCTCAAAGGCGCCGCAGCCCTCTACGGTTTCGGCTGTGTCGCTGGACTAGCCGCCATTCTTGAAAAGACATGCGAACGTGTCGGTGATTTGCCCGAGGACGAGTGGCGTACCATCGCTAAGTTCTCCGGCGAGATTGTGGACGCCATTTGTGTACAAATTGATGCGATTGAGCGTTCAGGTGCTGAAGATGGAGTCAGTGTAGAAGCGTTAAAGTCCCGCTATCCAGAGGTGACGCGCTTGATGCAAGACATGGAAACCCCACGAGCAGATCCCGACGAGAAGCCGCTGGCGGATGAGTACTTGCAGCCTGATATCGAAGCTGAAGTTTTCTCCTATTTTACACCGGAAGCACAAGAGTATATCGAGAGCATGACCTCGGCCCTCCTCTCGCTGGAGAAGTCGTCTGATGACCCACAGACGATTCAAGGACTCTACCGCGCCGCGCATACGTTAAAAGGATCCGCCTATACGATTGGTTTTCAGGCAATCGGCGATATGGCGCATCCTATGGAAGACTTGATCGGAGGCATTCGCGACGGGAGGATGCGCCTTTCCCCTGAGTTGACGGATTTGTTCTTTAGAGCGCTGGATGCGATTCGCTTGCTGCTCAAGCGAGATCCTACCAAGATCGAACAAACGCGAAAAGAGTTCAGCGCCGTGATCGGGCAACTTCGCCATGTCGGCGGCGCATCCGCTCCGGCGCCCGCCTCTGCGGTGGCATCCACCACGATGATCGGGAATGCTGCCGAGGCGGCGGCGGAAGCGAAGCCCGCACAAAAAGAGGAACGTCGACCAGCAGCCACAGGAGGAGACGGCGGGGTCATTCGTGTGAGCCGCGACCGCTTAGAACACCTCCTGAACCTCGTCGGGGAGTTGGTCATTGGCCGCAGTCGCTTGGAACAGCGGCTACTTGTCCTCGAACAGCTCTCAAGACAAGTCGTGGCCTACGAGGGGCGGATGCTGGATTCGGTCAGTGCGTTTGAAGAAAAGCATGCCTTTACGCTTCCGAAGCCGAGCGGCGAGGAATTCCAGCCTGGCTCAACTCCGCTTACTGATTTCGGCGCCCTCGAGTTCGACAAATACGATGATTTCAATATCTTGGCGCGGAGTATGGCAGAGATTTCCGCTGACGTCGCAGAGTCGATGTCGCAGTTAAGCGGTTCTATCCGACACGCCAGGGAGGATATGAGCGTCCTCCAACAGTTGACGCTGGGATTGCGGGATGAGATTGCGCGCGCCCGAATGGTGCCTTTCAGCACGCTCTTTACACGCTTTGAGAGAGCTGTCCGGGAGACCGGGAGAGCTGCGGGCAAATCAGTGTCGCTGGAGGTCTCGGGCGGGCATATCGAACTTGATACCGATGTCGTGCAGCGCCTCGTCGATCCATTGGTGCATATCGTTCGCAACGCGCTATATCACGGAATCGAATCTCCCGAAGCTCGCGTGGCGTGCGGCAAGCAACCCGCTGGCACGGTCTACCTGCGCGCGGCACACCGAGGTAGCGCCGTGGTGATCGAGGTGGAAGACGATGGGGCGGGACTTGATATCGAAAAAATCAAAGCGAAGGCGATCGCCGTCGGCATTCTCAGGCCTGAGCGTGCCACGACGATGGCTGACGCCGATGTCATCAATCTGATCTATCTGCCGGGCTTCTCGACGGCCCCCGAAGTGGGTGACCAGGCCGGCAGAGGAGTCGGCATGGATGTCGTCAAACGCGCCATCCAAGCCATTAACGGCCAGATCGATATCGAGACGGAAAAGGGCGTAGGAACGAAATTTACGCTTCAATTACCGTTAACCTTGCTGATTTCGACCGCCCTGATCGTGCGCGTCGGCGATCAACGGTATGCGCTACCACTACCCAGCATTCGCGAGGTACTTGTGCCGCAACCGGGTGCGGTGCAGGACTTGAGTGGCCGGTCTGTGCTTCAGGTGGGCGACGAAGCGATCGACGTCCGTTCCCTGGCACAATTAATTGGTACCGACGCCCCCGTCCCCGAGGGACCGGCTCCCATCGTGATCCTCAGAACACCACAAGGTATTCAGGGTGTCGTTGTCGACGAATTGCTCGGACGACAAGAACTTGTGATTAAAACCCTCGGAGCGCTCAAACTCTTCAAAGGGTCCTGTTACAGCGGCGCGACGATAGATCCGGAAGGTCGGGTCATTCTGGTGCTGGACGCCAGCATTTTGTTCGGCGGTCGGAAGACCGAGGCCAGTTCACTGCCGCTTCCCCCGCAATCCCCGCAGTTGGAACATGGCGAAGCGGTGGAGGCTGGTGGATTCGCAGCGGAACCGGAAACCACGCGCATTCTATTGATTGATGATTCGCTCAGCATTCGAAAATTCGTGGGCCGAATGCTGGAGACGGCCGGCTATCAGGTGGAAACGGCAATAGATGGGGAGGAGGGCCTTCGAAAGGCCGCAGCCGAATCGTATCATCTGATCATCACCGATCTTGAAATGCCGAAAATCAATGGGTATGAGGTCATTCAAGCCCTGCGCGACCGACCGCAAACCAAAACCATTCCCATTATTGTCATGACGACACGAGTCGGTGAAAAACATCGCCAGATGGCGCTGAGCCTGGGCGCGACCTCCTATATTGCGAAACCCATTGAAGAACGTGCCCTTGTTCGAGAGATCAGCCGCTGGGTGGGTGGTGCAGCCGCCTCGGCGAGGGTCTAGGGGTGCGCGCTCGCGCACGTAGTCTATGAGTCTTCTTCGCCGGAGAGAAAGCAACACCGCCGCCCGACGGTCGGATCAATTCCTCATCGTGGCGTGTGGCGTGACGAACCTTGCATTTCCGTCCGGGCTGGTTCAGGCAATCTTGAAGCCGGAAGAAATGCAGGAGGGCGAAAGGGTCACGTTCCTGAATGTTTCGTATCGTGTGCGACCTCTCTCCTGGCGGCTGGGGCTCTCTCAACCTCCTACGACTCGCGACCCCCGGATCATTTTATGCGGTGGACAAGATCGGCATCGGGGGTATGTGGTGGACAGGGTGCAAGGGCTCATGGAGGCTGCGTCGCAACTGGTGCGCCCATTACCGCCGCATTTCGTCGGCGAGGAACGAAAATGGTTCGCAGGATTGTTTCTATTTGAAACGTCCGTGGCCCTTTTGATGAATCCGGAATGGCTGCTTGAACCGGACACAACGGTCGAAGTGGTGTCGACGGCGCCACGCGGTCCGGCGCAAAACATCGCGACGGCGTCCACTCCGACCGTTTCAGCGACAACGGCGCCGAAAAGCCTCGTGGAGCAAGTGGAACACCTCGAATTGGAGGAAGCCGCGGATGTTGAAGACGTCCCTTGGGCCAACACGTAAAGTAAGCGCCGCGAAAGCATTAGTGCTGTTCGCCATCGGCGGTCACCGTTTGGCCGCAAGAGCAGATGAAGTGGCCGAGGTGCGGCCATGGACCGACAGTATGCCCGTGCCCAGCGAGACTCCGTACATAGGTGGCCTCGTCAGGCATGGTGAGGAGGTTCTTCCGGTCTACGATATGGCGACACGTCTCAACGTGCAGGTATTAGGGTCCTCGCCGTTGTGCCTTGTTGCCAAACGCCGAGATGGGCCTGTGGCGCTCTGCATCGATGCCGATATCCCGACGCTGTGGAATGCTGATACGGCAAGTGTTCGTTCGGTTGCCGGCGACAATCCCGACGTGGTCGCCATCTGTCACATCGAGGAAGAAGATGTGCCGATCTATTCGCTCTCCACGCTCGGGCAAGCAACGAGCCGTTACTCGTGAGGAGACGTATGACATTCATTGAAGGAATCAGGCCGACATGCCCAAAATCCTGATTGCTGATGACAGCTTGAGTGTGCGGAAGGTGGCAGAACGCCTACTGACGGCGGCCGGCCTTGAAGTCACATTAGTCGCGAACGGCGAGGAAGCGCTCAGTTGGCTTGTCAAAGGGCGCCCTGACCTCGTGCTTGCCGACATCATCATGCCCGATAAGAGCGGATTCGATGTCTGCACTTACATCCGCTCTCACCAGGGATTATCCGCTACGCCGGTCCTCTTGATGTCGGGTGTCGTGGATGATGAGGTCTCTCGGCAGGCTGAAGCGTGCCGAGCGAACGGGGTCATCAAAAAACCTTTCCAAGGCGCGTCTCTCCAAGAACGTGTGATGGCATTGCTGGCAGCCAGCCAAGAGCAGGTCCCGGCGCCGGCTGCCGCAGCGGTCGAAACGCCCATCGAGATGGCGGCGGCCATGGCCGCAATCCAACCGCCGGAAACCTCTCGTCCTTCCCCGGAACAGCCGGCCAGCCCGAAAGTATTCCGTATCACTGAGGAGCAGTTGCAGACTGTTCGCCAAGCGGCGGCATGGGCGAAAGAGACGGAAGCAAAGTTCGCCGAAGAACAGCAGCGTACCGCACGTCTCGAAGAACAGGTGCAGCGTCTTCAGAGGGAGATCGAAGAACTCCGCCACACCGCCGAGGAGGCCGGCGCGCATGCGCATGAGCTTGAAGTGCGGCTGGCCGCGGAGCGTCAGCGCGTCGAGGAATTGCAAGTAATCATGGCGACTGTGTCCCAAAACGGCCAGCCTTCGACCGAGGCCATGCGTGAACTCCAAAGCCGGTTGAGCGAGGAGGAACAACGGTCAGCACAGTTGGTCAAACAACTTGCCGAAAAGGAGCATGCCGCGTCCTGCGCGGAGCGACTCGCGCAAGTCTTCGCGGAGATTACCGCGCTGGGCAAGCACTAGCCTGAGCGCCGAGAGAAGCGATGGCCACGAACCCCGTCGAAGATGAATTCCAGGAAGAGGTCCTCCGGCTCTTCGCCCTCGAGGCCTTGGAATGGATCAGGCAAGTCAAGGCTGCACTCCTTGAACTGGAGGGCGCACCAGCTCAAGAGCGTATCCAAACCCTGTATGATGTGATTCTCCGGTCTCTGACGAATCTTAAGGGCTCTGCGGCGACGGTCGAGCTGCCCTGTATCGAGAATCTCACCTTTACCTTGGTCCCCCTCCTCCAGCGTATGCAAGGCAAAAAGATGTCCACCACGTCGCCGCAATATGCGGCCTTGCGACAGGGTCTTGAGGCGCTGTCTTCCGCCATTCAGATGCTGTCCATAGCGGAAACCAAAACCGCAGTGATGGCGGAATTGGAAAGCATCAGCCGACGGCAGGCCGAAGCAGTCCAAGCCGCGATTGTCAGCGCGGATGCCAAAACCGCAGGCGCGGCCGCCGAGGATGCGGCGACATCGCAGCAGGGAGCGCTGATCGAAGCACTCATGGCCCTAAAGCGGCCCCGCTCGCCCGCCCTCGAACATTCGCGAAGCCTCGTAGAAGGAGTGCTGAGAAAAATTCATGGGGCGGACAACCAGGAAACTAAGGCGCTTGCCACAGCCATCAAACGCATGATGCAGGAATTGGAGGCTCTCGATGTGCGGTTTCTTGAAGAGGCCCGCCAGAGGGCGACCGCTATCGGGAAGTTGCTGTCGGGCATCAAGAACGGCGCTGTCGACTCTCCGGTGCAGAAGAAGACTATTGAAAAAGCGCTTCATGAGATTGCGCTTCTCCACGAGGCCTCGCGTACCGCTGATGCTGGCGGCATGGAAATGTTCCTGCATGGTTTGGAATCGCTTCTTCTCGATCTCCACTATAAGCGGATCAAAATCCCTCCGCAGAAGTTCCAGACAGTGACATCACGAGTCGATACATTACTATCCATGGCACAGCGTTATGTCTAGGAAGGTCGCGCCGAGCGGAAAGCCATTGACGAGATTTTGTCTCGATTTGGCGCCAATCCCGGCGAGGTGAAAAAGCAGACGGGCGCGTCCGTATCTGTCTCCAGCTAACCCCATCTAAGTAAAGCCCTCGCGACAATACATCGGACGGGTATGTCCGACATCTCGAACGCAGACCGTCGGCCAACATTCTCACAGGATAGATGAGAGAAAGGGCGATGGGCACGTGGTGCCGAGGGACAGAATTGAACTGTCGACACCAGCCTTTTCAGGGCTGTGCTCTGCCAACTGAGCTACCTCGGCACGGGGCGCAGAATAGCACAGGAATAGGTGGCTTTCAACGGCACCGGCGCCAATCTTGACACCACTTCGTACGGCGGCTATGATGATGAGACCTTTAATGCCAGTCCAGTGAGGCTGGCAAGGAGTTGGCATCATGCTTCACACCATAGGGCTTGTCCCCGACCTTCCCGCGAGCAATCGCCGGAGGGTTTTTTTATGCCTGCAGGTTCCCTGATGGAAGTCAAAAAAGTCGGCAGGACGGTCATGGAGGCGCAAGAGATCGCGCGAGCCATCAGTCGCGTGGCTCATGAGATTATCGAGCACAACCACGGCATTGAGGGCGTGGCGCTCGTCGGGATCCGTACGGGCGGGGTGTACCTGGCAAACCGGCTCGCGGTGAAGCTGGGGGAAATCGAGGGCGCGTCCGTACCGGTCGGAGCATTGGACATCACGCTCTATCGCGACGATCTCGATGCCCGCAAGGAACAGCCGACACTCCGGAGAACAGAGATTCCGTTCGACATCACTGACCGTAAGGTCATTCTTGTCGACGATGTGTTGTTTACGGGACGCACGACGCGTGCCGCGATGGATGGATTGATTGATTTCGGCCGGCCGAGTGAGATTCAGCTCGCGGTTCTCGTTGACCGCGGGCACCGGCAGCTACCCATCAAGGCCACGTACGTCGGCAAGAATCTCCCGACGGCAATTGGAGAGACCGTGGAAGTCTATCTCGAAGAGATGGGCCGACCTGATGGAGTGGTGATTCTCACGCCATGAGTCTGAAACGAAAAGATCTGCTCGGCATGGCGGATCTCTCCGTAGAGGAGATCCAGCTCATCTTGCAGACTGCAGACTCTTTCAAGGAGGTGTCCGGCCGGGACATTAAGAAGGTGCCGACGTTGCGCGGCAAAACCGTCGTGAACCTGTTTTTTGAGCCCAGCACCCGCACGCGGACGTCGTTTGAACTGGCGGCGAAACGGTTGAGTGCGGACGTGATCAACTTTGCGGCATCCACCAGCAGCGTGGTCAAAGGAGAGACGTTGCTGGACACCGCGAGTAACATCGAGGCAATGCAGGCTGATTTCATCGTGCTGCGTCATCCGTCCCCCGGCGCGCCCGGTATTCTTGCGCGCTCGCTTCGGGCCTCGGTCGTCAATGCCGGAGACGGGAGCCATGAACATCCCACACAGGCGTTGCTCGATCTGTTCACCTTGCGTGAAAAGAAACGAGAATTCAAAGGGCTGTGTCTGGTGATCGTCGGGGATATCGCCCACAGCCGCGTCGCACGATCCAATATTTCTGCTCTCGTGAAGCTCGGGGCCGAGGTTCGCGTGGCCGGACCTCCGACCATGATGCCTCGCCACATCGAAGAATTGGGCGTGAGAGTGTTCTTTAACTTGGACGAGGCGCTCAAGGGTGCAGATGTCATCATGATGCTGAGGCTGCAGATCGAGCGTCAGGGGATCGCGCTGTTTCCAAGCATCCGCGAATACTCCCGCATCTATGGCCTGACACCAGAGCGATTGCGTCTGGCGGAACGCGATGTCCTGGTCATGCATCCCGGCCCGATCAACCGGGGCGTGGAAATCTCCCCGGAGGTCGCCGACAGCGGCGCGTCTGTGATCCTCGACCAAGTGACCAATGGCGTTGCCATTCGCATGGCGGTGCTGTACCTTTTGTCGGCTGGCCGATGAGTACCACAGCTGCGCAAAGTCTCTTGATCCGCCACGGGCTCGTGATTGACCCGGGGCGCATCAACGAACAGGCGGATCTTCTGATTCGCGATGGGAAGATTGCGGCCGTCGGAAAAGACCTGCCGGCGACGCAGAGGGTAGATGTGCTGGATGCCACAGGCCTATGGGTCCTGCCGGGTTTTGTCGACCTCCATGTTCACTTGCGAGAGCCGGGATTCGAATATCAGGAGACGATTCAAACAGGGACGGCGGCGGCAGCGGCCGGCGGGTTCACCTCCATTTGCTGCATGCCCAACACCTTGCCTGTCAACGACAGTAAGTCCATCACGGAATTCATTCTCGATCGTGCGAAGTCGGAGGGATTGGTGCGGGTGTATCCGATCGGCGCGATCACGAAGCGGTCGGAAGGGAAAGAGTTATCGGAGTACGCCGAACTCAAGGATGCCGGATGTGTGGCGGTATCAGACGATGGCAAACCTGTGATGCACGGCATGGTCATGCGTCGGGCTCTGGAATATGCGCGGACATTTGATTTGCCCGTTGTGGACCATTGCGAATGCCTGCACCTGTCGGAAGGTGGCGTGGCGCATGAGGGGCTGGTGGCGACGGAACTCGGCCTCCATGGCATGCCGTCCGCCGCGGAAGACGTGATGGTCGCCCGAAATCTTGAACTCGCGGAACTGACGGGCTCGAAGCTGCATCTCGCGCATCTCAGCACAGCCGGCTCAACACGCATGGTCCGGGAGGCCAAAACGCGCGGGGTGAGTGTGACGGCTGAGGCCTGCCCCCATCACTTCATGCTGACCGAGGAGGCGGTGCGAGAGTTTAATACCAATGCCAAGATGAATCCGCCGCTACGCGCTCGGCGTGATGTCGAGGCGATACGCGCCGCGCTCAAGGATGGGACGATTGATGCCATCGCAACGGACCATGCCCCGCATGCGGTGTATGAAAAGCAGCGCGAGTTCGAGTTCGCACCCTTCGGAATCGTCGGCCTGGAGACAGCTCTCGGCCTCTCCTTGTCGCTCGTCGAAGAAGGGATCCTTACGGTCGAAGAAGTGATCAGACTGTTGACGAGCGGACCAGCCAAAGCGTTCGGGCTTCCCAGAGGCACCCTCGCGGTCGGCTCCGACGCGGACATTGCCGTGGTGGATCCGGTCGCACAATGGGTCGTTGACCCGGAACAGTTTAAATCGAAAGGACGCAATACGCCGTTTGGCGGCTGGAAGCTCAAAGGTCGAGTCGTGAAGACATTTGTGGGCGGAAAGATGGTCTATCAGGTCTAACCTTCAGATCGTTCAGGACAGAGTACCTCATACCGCCATGGGAAAGTTGGTTGTGACCTGTGAGTGCCTGGAGCTCCTGGCCTTAGCGGTGTGGATCGGCGGCTTGATAGTGCTGATTGCCGCGGTCATTCCCGCCGTCTTTAATTCGATGGGCATGGAGGTCGGTGGGCGGATGCTGACGAGGAGCTTCCATGGGTATGATCGTCTGGTATTGATTTCGGGGGCACTGCTGATTCTCAGCATGCTCGCACGGTTCTGGACTTCGGTTCCTGAAAGGTCTGTGGGTAAGGATGAGGTGTCTGTTGTGCTGGTGATGATCGTGTTGGTGGCGGGGCTGGTGTTGTATCTCAATCCCGAAACGGCGAGACTCCAGGATCTGGCCTTCAGTGCGAAGGATCCAGGCGTCAAGCGAATCGCCTATGACTCATTTTTCACCTATCACTGGATGGCCCGTGCACTTTACCTTACAAACATGGCGCTGGGAATTCTCCTGTTATGCCTGAAGGTGCGAAAGTGGGCACGTTAAAACCGGCCATCCTGGCGTTAGCCGACGGGACGGTGTTCAAAGGCAAGGCGCTTGGAGCATCTGGAGAAACGACCGGAGAAGTCGTATTCAATACCGCGATGTCTGGGTACCAGGAGATTCTCACGGATCCTTCTTATCGAGGCCAAATGATCGCGATGACCTCCCCGCATATCGGAAACTACGGGATCAACTTGGAGGACACGGAATCCAAACGTCCCTGGCTCGCCGGCTTTATCGTGCGGGAAGCGTGTCCTTTGCCGAGCAGTTGGCGAAGCTGTCTGTCGCTGGACACCTATCTTCAGGCACATCATATCGTCGGCATCCAGGGGATTGACACGAGAGCGCTGACGACTCATCTCAGGGACCATGGGTCCCAGCAGGGGTGTATCTCTCATCTGGATGAGGAGTCTGACCGCCTTATTCAAAAGGCCCGTGAGGCGCCGAACATTCTTGGACGTGACCTGGTCAAAGAAGTGACGTGTTCCGAGGCGTATTCCTGGCGCGACGGGTCCGGTGAGTGGCGGCTAGCCGTACCGACGCCGACGAGTGCCACGCCTTCCCATCGCTACAAGGTTGTCGCCATGGACTTCGGCATCAAGTACAATATTCTCCGGCGACTGGTAGACGAAGGCTGCGACGTGACCGTGGTACCGGCCACCACGACGGCGGCTGCCGTCCTCGCCATGAATCCCGACGGCATCTTTCTTTCCAATGGTCCCGGAGACCCGGAAGGCGTTCCATACGCCATCGAGACCGTGGCCAAATTGCTCGGTCAGCGTCCAGTATTTGGAATTTGTTTAGGCCAGCAAATCATGGGGCTTGCGCTAGGAATACAAACGTACAAGTTGAAGTTCGGCCATCATGGCGGGAACCATCCAGTTCTCAATCTTGAGACGCAGCGAGTGGAGATTACATCCCAAAACCATAACTTCGCCGTACGCGGGACGGAGGCCACCGGCGTTTCCTCAGCCATGCCCTTATGGTCGACGCCTTACGGTCCCGTCCAAGTGACTCACAAGAGCTTGAACGACGAGGCCGTCGAAGGTTTTCGCTGCCTGGACGTCCCTGCGTATTCGGTTCAATACCATCCCGAGGCGTCGCCGGGTCCCCATGATGCGGCCTATCTGTTCCGCGGTTTTACAGAGATGATGAGGAAGGAGCAACTGTGATCCTAGTAGGAAGTCGTCCCATGCTGACCCATGTCGTGTCGCTGTGCTTGTTCGTATGGCTGCTATCCGGCGCAGGCTGCGTCTCCATCTCGCTGTTTCCCCCGAAAATGCCCCTCCAGCAAAAAACAGTGCAAGGCACGGGCGCAGACAAGATTCTGATGCTGGACGTCTCGGGCATCATTGCGGAGGGGAAGGAAGGCAACCTTCTCGACCGCGACGAGAGTATGGTCGCACGGATTAAAGAAGAACTGACGCTGGCCGCTGATGACGAGCACATCAAAGCCGTGCTGCTGCGGATCAATAGTCCCGGCGGAACCGTGACTGCCTCGGACGTGATCCATCACGAGATCACCGAATTCAAAGCGAAGCGAAAAATTCCGGTCGTGTCCGTGATCATGGATGTCGGCGCATCCGGGGGCTATTACATCGCCGCGCCTTCGGATCGCATCCTTGCACATCCCACGAGCGTGACGGGCAGCATCGGCGTGATCATGATGCGCGTCAACGCCGAAGGGCTGCTTCAGAAGATTGGGGTGGACGCCTCGTCGATCAAGTCCGGAACCAAGAAAGACATCGGCTCTCCCTTCCGAGCCATGACCGATGACGAAAAGGAAATCTTCCAGGCAATCATTGATGGATTTTATGCCCGCTTCCTGGAAGTGGTGGCCCAGGGACGCGGTGCGCTGCCGGCCGATCGACTTAAAATTATCAGGGATGGCCGTGTCTTGACCGGCCCGCAAGCCATGCAATTGGGACTGGTCGACCAGATTGGTTATCTGGATGACGGAATCGTTGCGGCCAAGAAACTTGCGGGCCTGAGCGAGGCCCGGGTGGTGATCTATGCAAGACCGGGATCCTATAAACAGAATATTTATTCTGAAGGGATGGGGAGTCTCGAGGCACTGGTGCATCTCGATATCATGGGCCTCGTCCGAGGAGGCACGCCGCAGTTTTTGTATCTATGGATGCCATGAACGACACCATCGGCCGACGGGAAGCGTTGGTCCGCATGCTGTGCCTGACGGCGGGGACCTGCGGGCTTTGTGTGTCGGGAGGCCTGCTCGGCACGCTTGTCGGATGCTACC
>VBOG01000077.1 GCA_005877815.1 Nitrospirota bacterium | reverse complement strand
TGACGGTGAAAATCATCGCCATTCTGATCTTCATCGTGGCGGCCTCGCGCTACATCCATGCGGCTAACTGGAAGCCGTTCATGCCCAACGGGTGGCAAGGCGTGCTGACTGGTGGCGCGATCGTGTTTTTTACTTATATCGGTTTCGACTCGGTCTCCACGGCAGCCGAAGAAACGCGCAACCCGCAAAAGGACGTGCCATTCGGAATCATCGCCTCGCTGATCATCTGCACAATCCTCTACTGCTCGGTGGCTGTTGTGCTCACCGGCATCCAGAACTGGCAGCAACTGCGTAACACCGCGCCCGTCGCCAACGCTCTCGAATTCATACACCTTTACGGTGTGGAGCGCTGGGTCACGGTCGGCGCGCTAATGGGGATGCTCAGCTCGCTTCTGGTCTATCAGCTCGGGCAGGCACGCGTGTGGTTCGCCATGTCGCGCGACGGTCTCTTACCTCAAGTGTTTTCGCGGGTGCACCGGCGCTTCCGCACGCCGCACGTCAGCACCTGGATCGCGGGATTGTTCGTGGCAATTCCGGCCGGGCTCTTTGATATCGGCACGCTTTCCGACCTCTCGAATATCGGGACGCTCTTCGCCTTCGTGCTCGTGTCTCTGGGGGTCCTGGTGCTGCGCCGCAGGCAGCCGGAGCGCCGCCGCGCTTTCCGCACACCCTGGGTGCCGGTTTTGCCGATCGCCTCAGTAGCGTGCTGCCTGGTCCTGATGGCCAGCCTTCCGCTCGAGACATGGCTGCGATTTCTTATCTGGCTGGCGATCGGTCTCGCCATCTACTTCCTCTACAGCCGCTATCACAGCGAGTTCGGGAGCGCCCCGCGAGAGCTGGCGGGCGCGCCCCGCGTGGCTGTTCACAACATCGAGTTATGAACATTATCCTCAAATCGCCCTGCCCCAAGCGCCAGACACGTAGTCCAGCTTGGCATTCAGGACTCTCAGAGGCCGCACTCTGCTTCACTCGCGCTTCTTGGCGCTGGGCGTGGTTGTCTGGGCAGCGACGGTTTCGGGGACCTATGGGTGGGGCCCGGCGGCTCATCGCCTGGTGAACGGATCCGCTATCCA
Source organism: Nitrospirota bacterium (assembly GCA_005877815.1). GTDB lineage: Bacteria > Nitrospirota > Nitrospiria > Nitrospirales > NS-4 > NS-4. The sequence goes on along the minus strand of VBOG01000077.1, from coordinate 1,713 downwards.
ATGCCTGCCGCCTGAGATCCGCGGCTTCTTCGAAGCGAACCGCCAGTACCTGGTGGAACATGCCAATGATCCGGACGGGTGGATGAAGAAGGACCGCTACGAGCGGATGCGGCATTACATTTACCTAGACAAGTACGGGTACTTCCCTTATCTGAACCTGCCGCACTCTTACAAGGCTGCCACCGCGCGCTACGGCAAAGGGCGCATCGGCCGCGACGGCAACCTGCCCTGGCAAATCGGCGAATACAGCCTCAAACTCACCAATGGTCTGAAGTCGCAGAAGTGGGACGACGTCCGGGAGGATGCAGCAGCGCTGGCCCATTACGTCGCGGACGCCCACGATCCGCTTAATACCACCCAGAACTATAACGGCCAGCTGACGCGTCAGGCTGGCTTGGCCGAGCGCTTCGGCATTCACCTCATCGACCGCTACTCGAACTTCTTCATAACACGTGGGTCGATCGCATTCTGCTCGCCGATTTCACCTCGCTCGAAGGCCTCAACGGGTATTCGGAAGAATACCTCAACCGCTTTTACACGAACATTGGCACCACTACTTTGCAGGAGATCAATGCTGCCGCGCACGACGCCGGGTCTTACTGGTATACGGCGTGGCTGAACGCAGGCCGTCCTGCGCTGCCGCCGCGATGAGCCGGATGGCGCAGCCCCGGAAGTCGAAGTCTGCGCCAATTTTCAATCCCGAACCGCATCGCAAGTAGTCGAGCCCTGCGCTACAAAAAACCAACGAGTCACAACGAGATAGTCAGCCGGCGCGGCGATTGCGGACTTCCATATACTTACGCAACACGGAGTTAATCATGGTCTGGTAGCCCTTGCCTTGCTTTTGAAAGAAAGCCAGAACGTCTGGATCGAGCCTGAGGGTAATTTGTCTCTTCGCTCCGGGCCAGAGCACTGCCCCTTTGAAGAATTCGCGGTCAAGCTCAGGGCTGTCGGAAAGATCGATATCTTCATCCTTCATATCATCGATGCGTCTCCAATCCGTACGCGATGATTTTTTGGTATGCGCTTTTTTCACGTCGAGTTGCCTTTCTCAATGAAATCATTCGAATTGTGTTGGCGTCTTTTTGAACAAAGACAGCAACCACAACCCGGCCGCGGAGCGTGCCGATTCCCTGCCATCGATCTTCACCGTAGTCTTCACGAGTATCGAGGCGCACAAGCATCGGACCCGCGAAGATCTGTGCGGTATCGGCAAAGTCGAAACCGTGCTTCCGGATATTCGTGCGATTCTTACCTTCATCCCATTCGAATTGCAGACCGGAGTGAGTGGATCAGTGTAGCTCCATTTGTAGGTACAGGCCAGGTGGCTCTTCAAAAAGTCGTAGTGCCTCAGCAGTCTGGATTCTTTTACCCCTTAATCACGCCAATCGGCTTCAATCGCGCCACGCGACGCGCCAGCCCGGCGTTGTGGACCACCTCAATCACCGCGTCGACATCCTTGTAAGCCTCGGGAATTTCCTCACTGATGCCGTCGCGCGTTTCCGAGCGCACGATAATGCCCCGGCCTTCCAGGCGCTCGCGAGCCTTGGCGGCAAACGAGGATTTCTTGGCGGCCGTGCGGCTCATGAGGCGGCCGGCGCCGTGGCAGGTGGTGCCGAAGGTTTCCCGCATGGCGCCTTCCGCACCCACCAGGACCCATGAAGCTGTCCCCATCGAACCTGGGATCAGCACGGGCTGACCAACGTCTTTGTA
>VBOG01000074.1:1321-3846 GCA_005877815.1 Nitrospirota bacterium | reverse complement strand
CTGATTGCGATATTGTTCACGTGCACGAACTCCGCAGTCTGCCAACCGTTGCAGCATACAAGGCTGCAAGAAAGCTCCCGCTACCCTTCGTGTTGTCGCCCCACGGCGGACTTCAGTGGCTGGGCAAGCGAACTGCAAAATTGGTGTTCGACAGATTGTGGAGACGATCGATTCTGAGATACGCCACCAAACTGATCGCCGTGTCGTCGATCGAAGAAAAGGACGCGCGTCTGTTTGACGTAACGGAGGGCCAGATCCGCCAGTTACCAAACCTGATTTTCCCCGAAGATTACTCTGACCTTCCCCAACCGGGTGGCTTCAGGTGCCTTTGGAAAATTCGAGAAGAAAAAATCGTCTTGTTTCTCGGAAGGTTGCATTGGATCAAGGGAGCTGACCTTCTCATTGATGCCCTATTGCACAAGAGCGCGGGATCGGAAAACGTGCATCTCGTTATTGCTGGTCCCGATGACGGTCAGGAACGGGAGCTCCGGCGTAAGCTCGAGGGTACCGAGCTTCGGAAGAGAACCACATTTGCGGGCTACCTGGATCATGCAGCCAAGCTCAGTGCGTTCGTCGATTCTAGTGTCCTGGTCATCCCGTCCAGAAGCGAGGTCTTCGCGATTACGGCTCTGGAGGCTCTCCTTTGCCGGCAACGCGTGCTTCTCTCGTCGGCCTGTGGCCTCTTTCCCCTGCCCGGCAAACAGTGCGGAGTTTGGCAATTTGAAAGCGAGAATGTAGGAGACCTCTCGGATAAATTGGTAACCCTGCTCCGTGAAACCCCTGGCCAGTCGTCGAACGGGCGCGAGTTTGTGATTCGCGAGTTTTCGCCTGCTGCTGTTGCAGAAAGGGCAGAGAAGATTTATGAAGAAGCCATCCAGCGCCGGTAAGGCTGCGGCAAAATCCACGATCCTCCAGGAAATCACCAATGTTCTGGATATCGAGATCGAAGCATTGCAATCCGTTCGTCAGCAGATCGGGCCGGAATTTGAGGAGGCAGTAAGAGCACTTGCGGACTGCAGCGGACAGGTCATCGTCACCGGGGTTGGAAAATCCGGAATCATCGCAAGCAAAATCGCTGCAACGCTGACCAGCACGGGAACGCGCGCGATCTTTGTCCATGCCGGGGAAGCGCTTCACGGAAACATTGGAATCGTCGGTCCCAACGACGTCGTTCTGGCTGTCGGCAAAAGCGGTGAGACCAGCGAACTGAACAGTGTTCTTCGATTTTTGAAAAAAAATAAGACGCCGATCATTTCCATCACGTCAAACGAAGCTTCGTCCATGGCGAAGTTGTCGGACATCGTCCTGAACTTACGGGTGCCGCGGGAGGCCTGTCCGTTGAATCTTGCTCCTACCGCCAGTACCACAGCCGCGTTAGCTGTAGGCGACGCCATTGCTGTAGCTCTGATGAAAATCAAGAACATATCGGCAGCGGATTTTGCGCGCCATCACCCTGAGGGCCAGCTGGGCAGACGTCTGCTGCTGACCGTCGACGATGTGATGAGGAAAGGTCCGGAAAATCCCATCATTTCTGTAGATCGCCCAGTCCACGAGATGCTCGTTAAGATCACGGCCTTCCGCGTCGGTGCCATTTCCGTAGTGGGACCTAACAGAGAATTGCTGGGTCTTGTGACGGACTACGATATACGCAAAGCGCTGGAATCCAATCAGGATATAAGGGCGATGACAATTCAGGAAATGATGAATCGCGCGCCGGCTGTGATGTTTAGTGACGACAGGGCCGTGGATGCTCTAGAACGTATGACGAGAAGGAACAAACCAACCGCTGTACTTCCTGTGATAAACCGCGAAAAAGAAGTTGTAGGAATGATCCATCTTCACGATCTGATCTCCGCTGGCTTGTAGGTCCGAAACCGGCATTTACCCGTACGGGGCCGAGTGTAATTCAGCTATTATAGGTGGTTCTTTAAGGGGACCCGAACAGTCCCACCTTGGCGATAACCTGCTTTGGCCCAATGTCTTAGAAGAAATTGAGTTGGGGCTCACGGGACTTTGGTGTATCTAGGGGACACCATTAAAACGCCACACCAACATATGGCCAAATCATCTATTGACTGGACACAATCCTCGATTCTGGTAACGGGTGGAACGGGTTCTTTCGGCAAAGCGTTCGCCGATTACGTTCTGCACAATCTCCATCCAAAGAAGTTGGTGATCTTCAGCCGCGATGAATTGAAACAATTCCAGATGCGGCAGGAATATCCCGTCGATAAATACCCAAACCTGCGATTCTTTATTGGCGATGTGCGGGATCGTGATCGCCTTTACCGGTCCGTGGATGGCATCGACATCCTGATTCACGCGGCGGCGCTGAAGCAAGTACCGACCGCGGAATACAATCCGCTCGAAGCTATCAAAACGAACGTTCTTGGTGCAGCCAACATCATCGACGCTGCAATCGATCGAAACGTCAAGCGGGTGATCGCTCTCAGCACCGACAAAGCGGCTAATCCCATAAATTTGTACGGCGCCACGAAGCTTTGCTCCGACAAGTTGTTTGTAGC
>VBOG01000074.1:0-1217 GCA_005877815.1 Nitrospirota bacterium | reverse complement strand
GATGACTCGTTTTCTCATCACCCTGGACCAGGGTGTCGCGTTCGTTCTTCGATGCGCGGAGGAGATGCTCGGCGGCGAAATCTTTGTCCCGAAGATTCCCAGTGTTCGCGTCACCGACCTTGCCCGAGTCATTGGTCCCAACTGTGAGCACCGGGTCATTGGCATCCGTCCCGGCGAGAAACTTCATGAAGTCATGGTGCCCGAAGACGATGCACGACTCACCATCGAGTTCAAAGATCATTTCGTGATTCAGCCGAGCCATTCCTTCTGGAACCACAAAGACTTTCTGGATGGCCGGGCGGGACAGCTCTGTCCCGAGGGTTTCCGGTATGGCAGCGATAATAATGATTGGTGGCTGAAGGACGCCGAAATCCAGGAACTCGTAAAGCAGGTCGAGGGGAAACCACTCGATATCATGCCCTCACCCAAGGAACCCACGTTTATCGTGGGCGGATGAATCACCCAAACACGCAAACCTCGGAACGCCGCTCGCATCTCGCCATCGACGGTGGCAAGCCGATTCGTGCCGAGATGTTGCCTTACGGCCATCAGTCGATCGACGAAACCGACATTGAAGCCGTGGCGCAAGTGTTGCGCTCCGACTGGCTGACGACAGGGCCTGAGGTCACCAGCTTCGAAGAAGAATTCTCGGCATTCGTCCACGCGCCACACGCCGTAGCGGTCACTAGCGGAACGGCTGCCTTGCATACTGCTGCCTTTGCAGCAGGCCTGGGAGCAGGTGACGAAGCTATCGTTACCGCGCTGACGTTCGCAGCGACAGCAAACTGCGTTTTATATCAAGGTGCGACGGTCCGATTCGCCGACGTGCGTCCGGATACTCTTAATATCGATCCTGCATCGGTTGAAAGTCTTATAGGTCCGCGGACGAAAGCAATCGTTACCGTCGACTATGGTGGACAGCCGTCTGATCTCGCCGAGCTTTTGGAACTGGCGCGAAAACACAAGCTCGTACTCATCGAGGACGCATCACATGCCGTAGGAGCAACATATCGTGGCAAGCGCATTGGGTCGTGGGCCGATCTGACGACGTTCAGCCTCCATCCGGTAAAACAAATGACGACGGGCGAAGGCGGCATACTTGTTACAAGGCATCCTGAGCTCGCAGCACGAGCCAGAACCTTTCGGAATCACGGAATTACAACCGACGCGCGCGAGCGGGCCAATGCCGGGTCCTGGGTGTATGAAATGGTCGATCT
>VBOG01000075.1 GCA_005877815.1 Nitrospirota bacterium | reverse complement strand
CAGTGCCCTCTATTTCTCCAATGAGGCTCGATCATAAATCCCACCGTCTACATGGCGTCTACACGCACTTTGATGCATTACTAGAGTCTCTATATCTTATTGAAAGAATTGGCTGGGGGACTAGGAATCGAACCTAGATTAGCAGATCCAAAGTCTGCAGTCCTACCATTAGACGATCCCCCAAGTGCGCTCACGAATTTATACAGGTCAGGGTATGGAGTCAACTGAGGGGGGCGGTTCAGTGCTCGTGTCCGGTCGATCGGGTAAACGCAGCGGTCACGGCACTCTCTAATCTCCAGCAGGCATACAGATAATGGCCACTGACTTTGCGCGCATCCAGGGCATGGATGGCTCGGTCCGCCTCCTGGCGCGTGGACATCTGAACAATGCCGATGCCGACGCGATGATCCGCCGCGACCCTCAGCCGGATCATTTTGACAGACACGGGTTTTCCGTATGACGAAACAAGATCCGACAGCTGCGGTTCCGTCAACTGAACCGGCAGTCCGGCAATATAGAACGTGCTCGAGACCTCGGCCTCAGGTGACTGGGGCATGGACTACTCAAAGAAGAACTGATCCCGCGTCCGCAGGATGCCGGCCTTCCGCCATGCCGGTTCTCGCGAGACTGTAAAAGCCATAGCCCGCGCAGAAGAGGGCGAACATCACCAGAGCCACAAGCAGCCACTCCAAGCCGCTACTGATATCCATCGCGGTGTCTCCCTGCCTGTGATTACTACGTGCGTTCGAAACCTTAATCAATTTAGCAATGGAGTCACGTATAGGACTTTAAGGGGGGAACAATGACATCATGAGGGTCAAGAGTAGTCTACCATCCTACCTTTGGCGTCTTTCATTCACCAGTTCACAGGCATAGGGTGGCTTGTAGAAGGAGACAACACATATGTCGTTGGACAGTGACCGCCTTCTATTAGAGGCAAAGAGTGCGATCCTCGAGGAGAATCTGCGCCGGCTGGACACGCTGCGCGCGGCATGCCGTTGGGGCGAGGTCGTCCTGCTCAGCTACCGAACCTTGCAATGCGCCTCAGAAGTCATGGAAGACGCGGCCAAGATCATGGAGCAGATCGGCGCGCCCGAACGAACCGATTCCCTCTCGTGACGCGGAGGATTCAGGAGATCGGCAGGGTCTTCTCTTTGAATTGAACCTCGCGATACGACGATAAACGATCGGCAAGGCGGGCCTTCAGCTCCAGGCGCTTTGGTTTCCCGGTGGCCGTGTAGGGGACATCGTGGCCGAAGAGAATGACCTTGGGCCGTTTCGCGAAGGAGAGGCGGGTCCGGCAATATTCCAGGAGGGCGTCTTCAGAGGGCACAACCGCTCCGTCTCTCGGCACGACATAGGCGGCGATCTCTTCTCCGTAATACCGGTTTTCGAACGGCACGGCCATCGCGAATTTGACTGCCGGGTGGCGTTTGAGCACGTCGTCAATCTCCAACGGGGAAATATTGACGCCGCCGCGAATAATCAGTTCCTTCAGCCGGCCCGAAATAAAGAAAAACGGCCGCCCGGCCGCATCCCTCACGACAAACCCCTCGTCGCCTGACCGGAACCATCCCCACCGGAAGGCGGCCTCGTTCGCGTCCGGACGCTTAAAATAGCCTGAGCACACCGTGCGTCCACGAATGCAGATTTCCCCTCGCATACCGTCAATAACCTTCTCACCACGATCATTCAGAATCACCATCTCATTGTGCTTGATCGGCAGCCCGATAGAAGGAAACTCGTGGCGGGTGAGCCAGTCACGGCGCTCCGCGGCGGACAGGTCGTTCGGCAGGAAGCAGGAATAACAGGTCGTCTCGGACAGGCCATAGCCGTGGCGGATCGGAAATCCGAAACGCAACTCAAACCGCCCCGCTGTCTCCCTCAACAACGGCCCTGCGCCGCAGATGAAGCCGCCGAACCCGGCCAAGTCTTGCGAGGAGGTATCCTCATCCGCGTCCATCAGAAACTCGAGCAGGGTGGGCACGACGCTGACGCAGGTGATGCGAAACCGTGCCAGGTTGCGCCAGAACCCCGCGGTCTTGAACTTTCTGCACAAGACCGTCCCGCCTTTGAAATATAACGGCGTGACCAGCGTGCAGACGGTGCCGTTCACATGGTGGATGGGCAGCACGCACATGAGCCGGTCTGCCGAGCCGAAGCCGTGCCATGCCGCAATCGCATCGGCGTCTATGAGGAGATTCGCCGCGGTGAGGATGACGCCCTTGGGCGGCCCCGTCGTGCCGGAGGTGTAGACGATCAACGCCTCGTCATTCAGGCTTGTCTCTTCGTTGACGGTCGGCCGGTCCGAGCGGTTGAAGATCGGCCCGACCTCACAACCATCGTCTTCGACGCCAATGACCGTGCGAAGAGCAGGCAGGTCTGTACAGAGGCTCTCGACCTCCTTCATGTACGCCTTCCAGCAAAAGACCGCCGCCGCCTCGGAATGTTCGAGAATGTACCGCTTCTTCTCGGCAGATTCTTCGACATTGATCGGCACGACCGCGATGCCCAATATCCAGGCAGCGAAATAAAGCAAGACCGTCTGGTCGTGGTTGAACAGGACGGTCGTCACGCGATCTCCGCGCCGCAGACCCAGCACCTCACGCATGAACGACACCAGCCGCTCGAGCCGCTCGCCGAACTCGGCATACCGGTATTCTCGCTCGATACCACAATCCTCGTCCACGTAGACCAGGAAGGCACGGTCGGCAAGCTGCGGATCTTCGACACGGGAACGAATGAACTCGGCGAACGATTTCCAGGGGAAGGCAAAGTCGCCTTCCAATCGCCGCGCCTGGAGAATGGGGTCAGCCACGCTCATTGACGGTCACATAGTCACGGGGCTCGGGCCCGGTATAGAGGGCTCGCGGGCGAATCAGGCGGTTATGATCCTGTTGCTCGATCACATGGGCGCACCATCCGGCGATACGCGAGCACACAAACACAGGAGTATACAGATCGCGGGGAATGCCCATCACCACATATGCCACGGCGGTATAGAAGTCGAGATTGGGATAGAGGCCTTTCTCCTCACGCATGATCCGATCCACGATTTTTGCGATGTCGTACCAGCGCCTGTCCCCGCAGGACGCACTCAACGCTTCCGCGTGCCGCTGGATGATCTCGGACCGGGCGTCGCCGTGCCGCAGCACCCGATGGCCGAAGCCCATCACCCGGCGCTTGGACGCAAGAGCGTCCCGGACCCACCGCTCGGCCCGATCCCGGTTCTTGATCTCCAACAGCATCTTGGCCACCGCTTCATTCGCCCCGCCGTGCAGGGGACCTTTGAGCGCGGCGATTGCGGAGGTGATCGCGCCATGGAGGTCGGTCATCGTGGACGCGGTCACGCGGGCGGCGAACGTGGAGGCGTTAAACTCATGCTCGGCATACAGAATCAGTGAGACATCCAGCACGCGGGCCATCAGCCGGGCCTTCTCATCACCATGACGGTCGGTCAGAAGGTAGAGCAGGTTTTCCGAAAAGGTCAGCTCTTCTCGCGGCTGTACATGGCGTTTGGCATGCGCCAGCCGGTGCGCGTTCGCAATGATCGTCGGAATCTGTGCGATCAATCGCACAGCCTTGCGTAGATTGGCGTCGTGCGACCCAACGCTCGCACCCTCCCGCCCCAGGGGCGCCGAGACGCCCTCATCCGTGGCGTCTCGATCCGTCATGCCGAGCAATGATACGCCGGTCCTCAGAATATCCATGGCATGCGCGCTCGGCGGCGTGACGCCGATGAACGCTTCCACCGGGCCCGACAAGGGCCACTCGACGTGCAATCGCGCCGCAAAGTCCGCGAGTTCTTTTCGCGAAGGAAGCTCACCGAACAACAAGAGATAGGCCACCTCTTCGAAGGTCGAGCGTTCCGCCAATTCGCTGACCGCATACCCACGATAGCGCAGGCCATGCTCGCCCTCGTCCACCTGGCAGAGCGCCGACTCTCCGGCGATCACCCCTTCAAGGCCCGGGCTGTAGTCCTTCGCGTCAGTCGTCGTGTTCACGTTCGTCTCCCTTCTGAATCTCCTGGTCCTGCCGTTCGTATTCGGCGTACCGCAGCAGGTCGTAGAGCTGCTGACGGGTCTGCATGCTCGACAGCAGGTCGCGCTGCGTGCCCTGCGCCTTGAGATCGCTCAACATGGTGTCGATGGCCTTCATCGCAACGCGCAGTGCCGTCACGGGGAACAGCACGATCCGGTAGCCGAGGTCTTCGAACTCCCTGGCGTTCAGGTATGGCGTTTTGCCGAACTCCGTCATGTTCGCCACGAGCGGGAGGCGGGCCCCTTCCTTCTCCAACGCCTTCGCAAACGCCCTGAACTCCTCGGCCGACTCCAGCGCCTCCGGAAAAATCGCGTCTGCGCCGGCATCCGCGTAGATGCGGGCGCGACGGACTGCCGCGTCCAACCCTTCAACAGCCCGCGCGTCCGTCCTCGCAACGATGAGAAAATCAGGGTCGCGCCGCGCATCCACCGCCGCCCGGACCTTTCTCGCCATCTCTTCGGCCGGTACCAGACACTTCCCCGGGAGGTGGCCGCACTTCTTGGGATTCTCCTGATCTTCCAGCTGCAGTCCCGCCACGCCGGCCTGCTCAAATGCGCGCACGGTCCGCATGACCGTCAGCGGCGGGCCATAGCCGGTGTCCGCATCCGCCAACGCGGGCACACCCACGGCGCCTGCAATGTTGGCGGCATCCGATGCCATTTCGGTCATGGACAACAGCCCGATGTCGGGAAGGCCGCGCGCCGCAGCCAGCCCCGCCCCCGAAATGTAGACGGCGTTGAATCCGGCCCGCTCGATCTGCATCGCACTCAACGCGTTAAAGGCCCCGGGCATGACCAGAGTACCTTCGGCAATCAATTGGCGGAGACGGCGCGCTTTCGTCGTCATTTTGCTCATTTCATTAACATCGCTCCGGCATCGTGCGGCAATACCACCTAAGCATCATCCATCATCTCTATAGCTTCAACCATGGCATGAGCGTGCCGACATCCTTGACGGTCTCGAGCTTCCAGACGGCCTCCACAAATCTCTCCAAGCGGCTCTCTTTGAGCCGGCCCGCGGACAGCCGCCGCACCTTGTGTACAATATCGACGTCGGGCATCGGCCGCCGCGGATGGCCAAGCGGCACATCTATCTCGACAGTATATTGCCTGCCCCCGGCCATGCGGACCATGAGCCTCGTCGGCATCGTGTGCGGGTACCGGCCGCGAAACTCATCCACTTCGACCACGCGCAGTTTTCGCATGAGCGCGCCCACCACGGGATCGTTCAGCCTGCGCGCGTTGAACGACTGGCTCGTCACGACGCCATAGACCAACGCCATGGCCACGCAGTAGGGAAAACTATGGTCCGCGGTCTCGCGCGTCTGCGGCCGCCATTTTTCCGGATCGCGGCCGATGATCTCGATGGCCACGTCATAGCTGCCCACCTCGATCTCCTGAATCGCCTGAACGAACTCCCGGCCCTCGGCTCGCAGTAACTGCTCCCGAAGCGGAAGCGCCGCTTCGACGGCCGTCTGGGCATGGTACTCCACGGGATAATGTTTGATGTAGGTATCCATGATTTTAAACGGCACCTGAGCGCGCACTGACTCCCCGCCGAGCGAGGGAAGCTCGAGCGAGCCGGAGACCAGCTTCATGAACCCTTTCTCGCCTTCGAAGATCGGCGCGGGGCCAGTCATGCCTTCCCCGGCGAGCAGCGCCGCGAACACCCCGTTCCGCGCGGCATTGGAGAATGCGCAGGCCTTCCACATCGAGACTTCGCCGACACGCGTCTGCCGAAGGGCAACATTCGCCACACCGGCGAGATTGACCGCCTGCGTCGTCGCCATCTGCGATAATCTCAAGAGCTTCGCCGCGCCGAGCGCCGAGGAGAATGGTCCATAGGTGACGTGATCCCACCCCCTCGGCCGAAGCGCCGCCGCATCGCAGAGCCGGCACTGGATTTCGTATGCCAGAACGATCGCCTCGATGACGCGCCGTCCAGAAGCGTGGACTGTTTCCCCCACGGCGAGAACCGGCGCGATGTTATCGGAGGGATGCGCGGGCTCTTTCGAAAGGTACGTGTCGTTGAAGTCCAGGTACCGGACCAGCGCGCCATTCGCAAAGGCCGCCAAGTCGGGCAGCGTTTTGCTCGCGGTGCCCCAGATCGTTGCACCATCTGCGACGTTCACGCGCGTCCCCATGTTCCGCGCGATCCGGCAGGGAGCGGCGGACCAGGCGCCGAGCGCGCATCCCACACTATCCAATAGCCTCCGTTTGACCTCGTGCACGACCTCTGAAGGCAGGCGGTGGAATGAGACCGTTCCCGCATAGTCGGCAAGACGTTCCGCAAGCGTCATGGCCTGCTCTCTCCATGCCCGGATGGCCGTACCCGCCTGCCATAGCGCAGGCCATGGTCTTCTGCTACCATGAGAAGGGTACCTGATATTCCTGAGGGTTGATCATGGCGCACCGGTTCTTGACCCTGACGATCGCGGACCGCATCGCCGTGATCACCCTGAACAATCCTCCCTCCAATGTTCTGAGCACACCGGTGCTGCAAGAGCTCGACCAAGTCTTCGGCACAATGGAAGCCGTGGACACAGTTCGCGTGATCATTTTCACCGCCGCCGGCCGCTTCTTCTGTCCCGGCGCTGACATCAATGAACTGCAGGAGCTGCAACGGGGGCATCAAGGCGCCGAGATGTCCGGCCGGGGCCAAGCCCTCCTGAACCGCATCGAGCGGTTCGACAAACCGGTGATCGCCGCGATCAACGGCGCTTGTCTGGGCGGCGGGTTGGAACTTGCGATGGCCTGTCACATGAGAGTGGCCGCCGAAGGCGCATTGTTCGCGTTGCCTGAAGTCAAGCTCGGCCTCATTCCAGGCTTCGGCGGCACGCAGCGCTTGCCGCGCATCATTGGTCCTTCCAAAGCCTGCGAGCTGATCCTGACGGGTGAATCCATCAATGCAGAAGAAGCGCTCGCCATGGGATTGGTCAACCGCGTGGTGCCGGCGAAGGACATCCTGCCGCAGGCGCAAGTCCTGGCCGGCATGATTACGTCGAAGGGACGCCTGGCCATTCAATCGGCGCTTCGCGCGATTCGAACGGGGCTCGACAGTCCGCTGGCGGAAGGTCTGGCGCGCGAGACCGAGCTGTTCGGATCGCTGTGCGAAACTCCCGACAAGAAGGAAGGCACCGCCGCCTTTCTCGAAAAGCGACCGCCGAAATTTCTCGATCACTGATCGCGTCACGACCGTTTCCCCTGCAGGTCGACAATCCGTTGATGTTCCGCAATCGCCTCGATCAGCTCCGGTATCCCTTCGCCCTTGACCGCGACCGTGCGGACGAGACGCGGCACCCATTCCTTCAGGTCCGCCGCGGCGGACTCCGCGCCTTCCCGATCGGCTTTGTTCACCACCACGATCTGCGCGACTTCAAGAAGTCCGGCCTTCATCGCCTGCACGTCGTCTCCTAACCCCGGCGCCACGACGGTCACGACCGTGGACGCCATCCCGACGATATCCACCTCGTTCTGCCCGACGCCAACCGTCTCGACAAAAATCACCTGATAGCCGGCCGCCTCAAGGACCCGCACCGCATCCCGGGTCGCGCCGGCGACCCCGCCATGCGTGCCGCGTGTCGCCATGCTACGGATAAAAACGCCCGGATCGAGCGTGTGTTCCTGCATTCGGATGCGGTCGCCCAGGATCGCGCCGCCGCTGATCGGACTGGTGGTATCCACGGCGACGACCGCCACCTTTTTGCCCTGCCTGCGGTACGCGGAAGCGAGTTGATCGATGAGTGTGCTCTTGCCGGCGCCCGGATAGCCCGTCACGCCGATCACTTCAGCATGCAGAGCCGGGCCTTCGAGTCGATCAAGCACGGCCGTGCCGTTGACGTCGTGGTTTTCGATCAATGAAATCAGTCGTGAGACAGCCCGCGGATCGCCCGCCTTCACCCGAGCGGCCAGCGCCATGACATCCACGGCGTCACGCAGGCTCGAACCAGACATCGGTGACTTTCATGGAAGGGGTCTTGGTAAAATGCGCCCGTACAGGAAGCCCGACGCGGACCGCATCGCCTGAGATGCCCTTGAGTCTGGACAGAAACAATGTGTTTGCGCCGTCGAATTCGACGAGGACCAGCGTGAACGGCGTCTCCTTGAGGAATGCCTCCCCCCCGTAGTGGCAGGTCGTGAATGTGTGGACGCGGCCGTTCAATGGCAGCTCGAGCCATGCCGTCGGGGCGCCGCATTGCATACAGTGAGCGCGCGGCGTGGCAAAGGTATAGCCGCATGCCGTGCAACGCGAGCCCATGAGCTTGCCTTCAGTCAACCCCACAAAGAACGGCGAGTCCTGCGCGTAGCTGTGGCGGTAGTCAATTTCATAATGATCCGTGATGATGAGAGGTTCCATACTGTTTACACCCTCCCCACCCCAGGCGCGCCAAGACGCCGCGCCCCTTCGCGTTAAACAGCCTCCAGAATCGATACGGTAATGTATGTCCCTGTGCCTGCGTGGCTGTGAATCAATCCGCGCTTGGCGTCTCTGACCTGCAGCGTGTCGTTGCCAAGATGCTTGCCCATCGTCCCCTGCAACTGCCAGAACGCGAACACGGCCTGCATCAAACCCGTCGCACCGACCGGATGTCCGCACGCGAGCAATCCGCCCGAAGGATTCACGGGCAGACGGCCCTGCTTCGGCAGTTCCAATCCATAGTCCACACCGGGCATGAACGGCGTGCCGCTCTCCACGAAGCGGCCGCCGTCTCCGTACTTGCAGAGCCCGAGGTCCTCGTAGGTCTGAATCTCAGACGACGTGTACGCGTCGTGCAATTCGATGAAACTCAAATCCTCCATCGGGTTCCGAATGCCTGCCATCTCATACGCCAGTTTGGCCGCCATGCGGCCGCCACGAAACGAATGCACGCCGGGGTACTTGAGTGCGGTATAGTCCGATTCGCGCTCATGGGGCAGCAGCAGCACCTGGCCGTGCGGCCGGTCCGCCATCCGCATCGCGTCGGAGCCGGATCCGACGCCGGAGATCTTCACCGGACGGTCGCAGACCTTGAACGCCACGTCCTCAGACGCCAAGATGCACGCGGCAGCGCCGTCCGACATCGTGCAGATGTCCTCCATCGTCAGGGGCGTCGCCACCATCGGCGACTCCCGCACCTGCTTGACCGTCAGCCGCTTGGCCTTCTGGGCATAGGGGTTCGAGAGTGCGTTCGCATGGTTCTTCACCGATACCATCGCCATTTGCTCGACCGTCGTGCCGAACTCATACATATGACGCTGGACCATCATCGCGTAATAACCGGAATAGAATCCGCCGACCGGGAAGTCAAAATTGGTGTCGGAGGCCAGCGCGATGAACTCATTCCCTTTCCAGGTGTTCACCCGTGACATCGTTTCGAAGCCGAACGCGAGGCAGCAGTTCATCCGGCCGGACGCGACGGCCTCCCACGCCGATTGAAAGCAGAGCCCGCCCGTTGCGCCGCCGCCTTCCACCCGTTTCGAAGGCTTGGGGCAGAGCCCCAGATAGTCCTGCACCATGCTGGCGGCCTTCAGCTGCCGCGTGAAGTGATCCGAAAAATAGGAGCCGACCGCGCCCGCAATCATGTCCTTCGAGAACCGAGGCACGTCGCGCAGGGCGTAGTCATAGGCTTCCTTCACCATCATCCGAAAGTCCTTGTCTGGATGTGCCTTGGCGAATTTCGTGATCCCGCCGCTGATCATGTAGACCGGTTTCATGATCGCAGACCTTTCAAAAAGTCCACCACGTCGGTCATCGCGCTCCCGGGTCTAAACAGCATCCTGACGCCGGCGGATTTCAAACGCGGCAGGTCATCATCGGGAACGATCCCGCCGCCGAACACGACGATATCCTCCGCCCCTTTTTCCTTGAGCAACTCCAGCACCCGCGGAAATAGATAGTTGTGCGCCCCTGACAAGACGCTCAGACCGATCGCCTGCACGTCCTCCTGAATCGCCGTATTCACCACCTGCTCGGGACTCTGATGGAGGCCCGTATAGATGACTTCCATCCCCGCATCGCGAAGGGCTCGCGCGACCAGCTTCACGCCCCGGTCATGTCCATCCAGCCCGACCTTGCCGATCAATACCCGAATGGGTGTGGTCGCCGTCATGCCTTCACCTCTTCTAAAAAATACTTGCCTTCGACGTCTTTGCGCACGCGCCCCATGAGCACGCGCGGGTCGTGCTCGAACACCAAGAGCCAGTCCTCCTCGAACGCCCGCTTCAACACCCAGCGCTTCGTCTCCAGCGTCTGCAATGGATAGAGATCGTATCCCATGATGTACGGCAAGGGCAGATGCGAGACGGTCGGAATCAGATCGCCGAGATAGAACGCAATCTGTCCTTCCGATTCGACTTTGATACTCTGATGGCAGCGGGTATGGCCTTCCGTGATGACCACCGACACGCCGGGCAGCACCTCCGTATCGCCGTCCAGAAATTCCCATCCCTCCACATGCGCGATCGGCGTGAAGTTCTCCCGCCGGTAGCTCACGCGCGTCCGTTCGTTCGCGCGCGCCGCGTCCTCGAATTCGCCGCGCTGCACAAAGTATTTGGCCCTTGGAAACGTCGCCACCACCTGATCGTCCTCGCGGACGGTATTGCCGCCGGCGTGATCGAAATGCAGATGCGTGTTGATGACCATATGAATGTCTTCGGGCCGAAGACCCCGGGCCTTCAAGGTGTCGCGAAGCGTCGGGATGCGTTCCACCGCAAACATGTTCCTAAACTTTGCGTCCGCCTTATCGCCGATACCCGTATCCACCAGGATGTTCTTGCCGTGTGCCTTGAGGAGCAGACAGTTCAAGCCCAATTGAATCCGATTCTGCTCGTCAGGCTGGCAACACGTCTGCCAAAGCACCTTCGGGACCACCCCGAACATGGCGCCCCCGTCCAACCGAAACCGGCCGTCCGTCACTGAATCAATGTCAAAGGCGCCAAGCTTCATCTCACAAAACCACCGGTTCCCGATATGTACCAAACACTTCCTTGAGCGAGGCCGTGATCTCCCCCAGCGTCGCGTCCGCTTTCACCGCCGCGATCAAGTAGGGCATCAGGTTCTCATCGCCCGCGGCCGCCTCCTGCAGCGCTTCCAGCGATCCGGCCACCATGAAGGAGTCGCGTCGATACCGGAGCGAGGACAGCCGATCCACTTGGGACTTCTCTACCTCTTCTCCGATCTTCAAAATGGAAATCGACGCCTCGTCCTGCTCGACGTGCCGGTTGATGCCGACGATGCCGCGCTCGTTGCGCTCGACCTCCCGCTGATAGCACAGAGACGACTCCAGGATCTCGCGCTGCGGGTATCCTTGTTCGATGGCCTTCACCATGCCGCCCATCCGATCCAACTTCTCGATGTACGCACGGGCGCCATCTTCCAGTCGGTTCGTCAGGGCCTCGACATAATAGGATCCGCCGAGCGGGTCCACGGTGTTCGTGACTTCGCTCTCCTCCGCGATGATCTGTTGCGTGCGCAGCGCCAGTTTGACCGCCTCCTCAGTCGGAAGGGCCAGCGTTTCGTCCATCGAATTGGTATGGAGCGATTGCGTGCCGCCGAGGACGGCCGCAAGCGCCTGCAACGTCGTTCGCACCACGTTGTTCATCGGCTGCTGAGCAGTCAGCGAACATCCTGCGGTCTGCGCATGGCAGCGCAACTGGAGCGATCGTGGATCCTGAGGATGAAACCGCCGCTCCATCTCGCGCGCCCACAAACGCCTCGCGGCCCGAAACTTCGCGATCTCCTCGAAGAAATCGTTGTGCACGTTGAAGAAGAACGAGAGCCGCGGCGCGAAGTCATCCACCGCAAGACCCATCTTCACCGCCGTGTCGACGTAGGTCAGGCCGTCGTAGAGCGTGAACGCCAGCTCCTGCACCGCGTTCGACCCGGCCTCACGAATGTGATACCCGCTGATGCTGATCGGGTGCCACTTCGGCAGATGCGCCGCGCAATAGGCCATGGTGTCCACCATCACACGGAGATGCGGTTCCGGCGGGAAGAGCCATTCCTTCTGCGCGATATATTCCTTCAGAATGTCGTTTTGCAGTGTCCCACCCAACCGCTCCGCTGGAATCCCCCGCCGCTCCGCCATCGCCAGATACATGGCGAACAGAATGGCCGCCGGACCATTGATCGTCATGGACGTGGTGATCTGATCGAGTGGGATGCCGTCGAACAATCGCTCCATATCACTGAGGGACGATACTGCCACGCCGCACCGGCCGACCTCTCCGCGCGCGAGCGGATTATCCGCGTCGAGGCCCATGAGCGTCGGCATGTCGAACGCCACGCTGACACCAGTTTGTCCGTGCTCTAGAAGGTATTTAAAGCGCGCATTGGTGTCCTCGGCCGTGCCGAATCCTGCGAATTGACGCATCGTCCAGAGCCGGCTGCGGTACATGCCTGGGTGGATGCCGCGGGTGTAGGGAAAGCTTCCCGCGACACCGAGCTCAGTGTCGGGATTCCATTCCTTCAAATCCTCTGGTGCATAGAGGGGCGCCACCGGCAGCCCGGAGAGGGACGTGAACCGCTCTTTTCTATCCGCCATGTCTGTTCCTTCAAGCCTGGTACGAATAAAACCCGTGGCCCGTCTTCCGTCCGAGCCATCCTGCCTCGACATATTGGCGAAGCAAGGGACAGGGACGAAATTTTTGATCACCTGTCTCCCGATGGAGCACCTCGCAGATGGCGAGCACGGTATCGAGCCCGATGCGATCAGCAAGCGCCAAGGGGCCTTCGGGATGACGCGTCCCCGCCGTCATCGCGAGATCAATGGATTCCGGTGCAGCGACTCCCTCCTGCAGCGCAAAGATGGCCTCATTGATCATCGGCATCAGGATGCGGTTCACGAGGAACCCCGGCGCGTCTTTGCAGATCACGGCCGTCTTGCCCAGATGCTTCACGACCTCGATCGCGAGCGCCACGATGTCATCGGCCGTCTCCAAGCCTCTGACGATTTCCACGAGCGGCATCACCGGCACGGGATTCATGAAATGCAGCCCAAGCATTCGGGAAGGACGGCCGGACGCCGCGCCAAGACTCGTGATGGAGATCGAGGAGGTATTGCTCGCGAAGACCGCCTCAGGTTTGCAGAGTTGGCCAAGACGCCTGAACAGATCGAGCTTGAGAGAAAGATTTTCAGGGGCCGCTTCAATCACCAGATGCGCCTCGGCAAGCGTCTCCACCTTGGGCGTGAACCGCAAACGGCCGAGCGTCTCTTCGACCTGCTGCGGCATGAGCGTCCCCTTCCCGACGCCGCGCGCCAACGATTCGCGGGTCTTCTTGGCTGCCGTGCGGAGCGACGCATCATCGACGTCGAAGACTTCAACGTCCCATCCCGCCGTCGAGCAGACCTGCGCAATCCCGCGGCCCATCTGCCCCGCGCCGACGACCCCGATGCGCTTGATGTCAGCTATTCGCATAACGCCTTTGAGAAACACCGTGGCTGACGCCGCGCCCTGGGCTCATCCTCGTTCCACCATGATCGCCAACGCCTCGCCGCCCCCGATGCACAGACTCGCAATCCCTCGACGGCTGCCGCGCGCCTCCATCGCATGCACAAGCGTCGTCAGAATGCGCGCGCCTGTCGCGCCGATGGGATGGCCCAACGCCACCGCCCCGCCATTGACATTGACCTTGGCAGCATCCAATCCCAATTCCCTATTCACCGCCAATGACACCGCCGAGAACGCTTCATTGATTTCAAACAGGTCAATGTCGGCGACAGAGAACCCCATGAGCTTTAACAACCGTTTGATCGCTTCGATCGGCGCGATGGTGAACCATTCGGGCGCGACCGCCGCTCCGGCATATCCCACAATCCGACCCATGGACGCATAGCCCAATGTTTCGGCCTCGTCCTCCGCCATGACGACGAGAGCGGCCGCGCCGTCGTTGCAGGACGGCGAGTTGCCGACCGTGAGGATTCCGCTCTCCTGAAAGGCCGGCTTGAGCGAGCGCATTTTCGCAAGGTCCACGCGATTCGGCTCTTCGTCCTCAGCGACCATCAATACCGGGCCTTTTCGCTGCGGCACTTCGACCGGAGCGATTTCGGGTTTGAATGCGCCGGACGCCATTGCGGCCCGCGCGCGCCGGTAACTCTCCAGCGCGAAATCGTCCACTTCCGTGCGCGTCAGCTTGTACTTCGCGGCGCACATTTCCCCGCCGGCGCCCATATGGAAGTTGTTGTACACATCCCACAAGCCATCCTTGATCAGGCTGTCAGTCAGTTCACCATGCCCGAGCCTGTATCCCTGCCGCGCCTTCTCCAAAAGATACGGCGCGCGCGTCATATTCTCCATGCCGCCGGCCACGACGATCCGCGCTTCGCCGAGGCCGATCGCCTGACTCGCCATGATAACGGTCATAATGCTCGACCCGCACACCTTGTTGACGGTCGTCGCTCCCACGGATTGCGGAATGCCGGCCCCCATCGCCGCCTGGCGGGCCGGCGCCTGTCCGAGCCCCGCCGGCAGCACGCATCCCATATAAACTTCGTCCACGCGCTCGCCGGGCAGCTGAATCCGCTTCAACGCCTCGGCAATCGCAATGCTGCCGAGTTTCGTCGCCGGCACCGAGCCGAAGACGCCGTTGAAGCTGCCCATCGGCGTACGGGCCGCGCTGACGATCACTGCCTGTTGCCTGCCCTTCACAGAAATGCCTCCCAGCTATCGTGTTCGAGATGCCCCTTGACGTACGTCAGGAAGCGGTCGGCCGTGGCGCCGTCGATGACGCGATGATCGAAAGACAGGCTGAGATAACACATTTGCCGGATCGCAATGGCATCGTCGATCACGACCGCCCGCTTCTGCACCGTCCCCACGCCGAGGATGGCGATCTGCGGCTGGTGGATGATCGGCGTGCTGAACAGACTGCCGGTGCTGCCGTGGTTGGTGATCGTGAACGTGCCTTCCTGCACTTCATCCGGCTGCAGCCGTTTCGCGCGCGCGCGTTCGGCCAGATCGTGCACTTCCTTCCCCAACTGCATGAGCCCCTTCCGGTCCGCGTGCTTGAGCACCGGGACGAGCAGGCCTTCGTCGAGGGAGACCGCGATGCCTATGTGGACGTTCCGCCGCAGCACGATCCCCTTTTCAGTCCACGAGGAATTCAAGATCGGCATCTCTTTTAATCCGCGTGCCACGGCATGGATGACAAAGGGCAGGTAGGTAAGCGAGCGTCCAGCCCGGAACTTCGCGATCCCGGAGCAATCCACCTCAAAGAAGGTCACCACATGGGCCGACGTGTTGCGGCTCGCTAGCATGCGTTCCGCAATGGTCTTCCGCATGGACGTCAGCGGGAGGAGTTCATCCTCGCTCTTGCCACGCCCCTCGACCGGCGCGCCGCGTCCCGGCTTCTCGAGCACATCCATCACGTCCTTCTTTGTGACCCGCCCACCGGCGCCGGTCCCCGTGATTTTCCCAAGATCCACGCCGCGCTCTTTGGCAAGCTGGCGCACCGCTGGAGAATAGCGCTCCTCCTGCTGAGCCGCCTCCGCGGAGGCCGTCGGGCGCACGACGACGCCGCCGACGCGGTTCACCACTCCGGCAGACGGCTGCGCTTCCAGTCTCGCGATCAAACTGCCTACGGGCACGGTCTGCCCTTCCGGCACGAGGACCTCGGCGAGAAACCCCGCATCCGGAGAGGGAATCTCCAGCGCCACCTTGTCCGTCTCGACCTCTAACAGCGACTGGTCTTTTTCCACGCGACCACCGACGGGGATCAGCCACTTCACAATCGTCCCTTCGGCGATGCTTTCTCCGAGCTGAGGCATGATGATGTCGGTCGCCACGATGTCTCCTTAATAGGCCGCCAGTTTCCGTGCGGCCGCCACGATATCGCTGGTCTTGGGAAGGAAGAACTCTTCCAACGGCGTGCTGAACGGCACCGGCGTGTCGGGCGCCGCGATGCGGATGACCGGACCATCCAGGGAATCGAAGCAATCTTCGGCGAGCAATGCCGAGATCTCCGCGCCGATGCCGCCTGTCTTGTTATCCTCGTGCAGAATGATCGCCTTGCTGGTCTTTCGAACGGACTCGAAGATCATCTCCCGGTCCAGTGGAATGAGCGTGCGGAGATCCAGCACCTCCATCTCGATTCCTTCCTTCGCCATCACCGCGGCGGCCTCCAGCGCGAGATGGACCATGGCTCCGTAGGTGATGACCGAAATATCGGTTCCCGGCCGTTTGACGTCCGCCTTGCCGATCGGCACGATGTAGTCCTCCACCGGCAACACCGCTTTGAGACGGCGATACAGGAATTTGTGCTCAAAGTAGATGACGGGGTTGGGATCGCGGATCGCGGCCTTCAACAATCCCTTCGCGTCATAGGGCGTGGACGGCGCGACGAGCTTGAGCCCCGGCGAATGAAAGAACCATCCCTCGGGGCATTCAGAATGAAACGGCCCTCCGTGGACGCCGCCGCCGAACGGCGCACGAATGACCAGCGGCACCGCCGCCCCCCATCGATAGTGATTCTTTGCCGCGACCTCGGTGATCTGGTCGAAGGCGCACGAGATGAAATCGGCAAATTGCATCTCCACCACGGGCCGCATGCCCATCATCGCGGCGCCGATCGCCGCGCCCACGAAGCCGGACTCGGCCAGCGGCGTATCGAGCACCCGCCACTCTCCATACTTCTTCTGGAACCCCTCGGTGATCCGGAACGCCCCGCCGTATGGACCGATGTCTTCCCCCATCAGGAAGACCCGCTCGTCACGCGTCATCTCCTCGTCGAGCGCTTGCGATATTGCTTCCAGATAGGTGACTTCCTGCCCTGCCTTGGTTTCGTGCACCGCTGTCGTCATCGTGTCACCTCATCCTCGGTCGCGAAGACGCCTTCTAATGTCTCGGGGCCTTCGGGCAGGGGGCTCTTCTCGGCGAACTCAACGCCCGCCTCCACCTCTTTCTTCACTCGATCTTCAACCTCGCGGAAATGCGCCTCATCGGCATAGCCGAGCTCTTGCAATAACCGCTCGGCCTTAGGGATCGGGTCCTTTTGCTTCCATTCCTCCAGGAGTTTGCGTGGGACATATTTGGCGGAATCGTGTTCGGAATGCCCGTGCATCCGCATGGTTTTGCATTCGATGAAGGTCGGCCCCTCGCCGGCGCGAGCGCGGTGCACCGCGCCCTGTGCGGACAGGTACACCGCCGCCAGGTCGTTCCCGTCCACAATCTCGCCGGGCATGCCATAGGCCCTCGCACGATCGACCACGTCCCGAACCGCCATCTGCAGGCTGAGCGGCGTGGAGTACGCATATTGATTGTTGTTGCAGAAGAAGACGACGGGGAGTTTGCGGACCGCCGCAAAGTTCATGGCTTCATGGAAATCGCCCCGGCTCGTGCCGCCGTCGCCGGTATTGGTCACCACCACGCGCGATTCGCCGCGCAGTCTAAAGGCCAGTGCCACGCCGGTGGCCACCGGCAGATTATCGGCGAGATGACTGACGAACCCGATGATGCCGCGCTTGAGATCACCGATATGGACGTTGCCGTCCTTGCCCTTCGTCGGGCCACCGCGTTTTCCCAGGTACTGCGCGATCACCTCACCGGGCGTGATGCCGCGCACCAGAAACGCGCCCATGTCGCGGTGGAACGGCGCGATGATGTCGTCGCGTTCGAGCACGGAGGCGTAAGCGACCGAGATCGCTTCCATGCCGTTGCTCGTATAGACGCCACCGACGATCCGTCCCTGCCGATACAGGGCCGTGATCCGGTCCTCAAGCGTCCTGGTCAGACGCAGGTAGTAATACATCTGCAGTAGATCTGGCCGCTTGATAGTTTTGAGAGCAGCGATGTCCAGGTTCATAACACCTCCGTAAAGTTAAAACTCCGGCAGATCCCTCCATGACAGCAAGGGTTTGCCGTCGCGGCAGAGCGGGCACTGCGCGGGCTCCCACTGCGGCATGTCCAGATCGGCCGTGCAGTAGAAGGGAAACGTGGCGGTCAGTTCATCCATGAACGGAAACTGACCGCTGTCTCGGCGCGCGAAGACCATCATCCCGACCTGAAGACCGCCATGGTCCGCCACGACTTTGCCAAGCTTGCTCACGCAGTTCCCCCGCGTCGTCACATCATTCAGCACAAGGAATCGCTCGCCGTCGTGGATCGCCTCGGTCGCCACCTGCGTGCCGATCTTCCCGGTCTGCTGATCGAACGGCGTCAGCACGACACGCAGCGGCATGTGCTCCCGAAGAAGGCCCGCCAATTCTTGGACCAGGACATGCGCCTCTGAAGCTGTCGCCACGATTCCCACGACGGGGTCCTTCCGGTAAGTCTGAAGGACCCACTCCGACATGTCTCGGGCAATCAGCCGGATCAGCGCCGGCATGCGCGCAATGGACGCGAACCGGAGGTAGGTGGCGGTATGATGGCCGGACACCATCTCGACGTGCGTGTCGAAGAAGACCGACCGGGATGTCCGAAGAATGCGGTGAATATCCCAGGAGGAAAGTTTCGAGGACGCGGACTCGCGGATGATCGCTTCCAATTTCTCATCGATGTCCGGTCCATCATAGAGCCGGCGGTGCCGGTCGACCAACGCCGCCAGACTGTGTTCCGCCATGTGTACGCTCATGGCTTCCTCTCGGCTCGTACCGCCCGATTCTTCAGCACCCCGATGGGCTGGATCTCTAGCTCCACCACATCCCCGGGTTGTAAATACCGGTCCAACTCCAGGCCACAGCCACCCCCGACGGTGCCCGAACCAAACAGATCGCCGGGATAGATTTTTTCCCCTCTCGACACATGGGCGATCATCTGCGGAAACGACCAATGAATCGTCCCGAAACGGCCTTCGGACCAGACCTCGCCGTTGACGCGGGCGACCATTTTCAATGCGTTCACGTCCGGAATTTCGTCCGGCGTGACCAAGCATGGCCCGATCGCCGTCGCGAAATCCTTACCCTTGGCCGGCCCCAACCGGCAGGCCATTTCCTGGAACTGCATGTCCCGCGCGCTGAAGTCATTCATGATCGTGTAGCCGGCGATGTACGCGGAGCCGTCGCGCTCCGAGATATCCATCCCTTCTCGACCGATGACGCAGGCCAGCTCCAGTTCGTAATCGAGCTTGGTGGTCTCCAACGGCCAGGACAGATCCTCATCGGGTCCGATGATGGTGCGGTGGTTGCCCTTGTAGTAGACCGGCGCCTTGTACCACTCGGGCGGAATCGGCTGGCCCCGCTTCTTGGAGGTCGCGGCGATATGCTCCTCAAACGCGATGAAATCACGCAGCGACGTCGGATTCGGCAATGGGGCGATCACTCGCACGTTGTTGTTCCGGTACCACACGGTTTCTCCCTGGGGCCCTCGCAGAGCGTCGCCGGCGTCGATCGCATATTGAAATCCCTCGCGAGCCGCGGTCATCGCGCCCAGACCACCCTCAAGGAGCTCCAGCATCATCGCCGGCACGCGCGCGTCGGCGAGACGGCCTGGCTTCGCTTCTTTGCGGCTCGCGAGCAGGGACGTATAGGCCATGTTGAGATCAACAATGGCGTCGCCATGGAGTGCTCCCGACCGCACAAAGTTTCCCACAGGCGTCTGGATGCGAAAACTGACCAGCTTCATGGCCGGCTCCAGCTCATGGCATAGTCCTTCAACTCCACGGCATCGAGTTCCGGCAAGACAGCGAACGGCTGCCTCGACTCGATCATGACCGCCACCTCATCGGTGTTGGTTTTCGCTTTACTCGCGGCAACCGCCTGTGGCTGCGGCCCATGGTGGATGCCCTGCGGATGGAGAGTCAGCATTCCCGGTTCGATCCCGGAGCGGCTGAAGAAGTCGCCCCGGTGATAGAAGAGCACTTCGTCGTAATCCATGTTCCGGTGGTAGAACGGAACCCGCATCGCTTCCGGATCGCTTTCGAGCGGCCGCGGAACGAACGTGGAGATCAAGGCGCCGCCCGCCTGAAAGGTGACATGGACGCTGGGCGGAAGATGGTACCGGGGGCTCGTCACGGGACGGATGTCGCGGACATTGAGCTTGGCCACCCACAGATCGCCTTTCCAAGCGACCACATCCATCGGCGAAAAGGCATAGATGACCCGCGTATACTCCCCGGCGCGCTTGATCCGCACCTCCCATTCGCTTTGCCGATCATCCGAAGCCTGGGGTGGCAACTCAGGCGCGACGAGGACGCCCTTGTCAAAAAGCGCATGATGACCCAGGGACCCGCGATCCGGCAGCTCAACGGGCGCGGTCGTCTCGACGATCACAAACAGAGAGGACTTATCAGACTCCAATACCAGGCGATAGGTGGTGCCTTTGGGAATCACAATGTAGTCGCCGGGCTCGTAAGCAAGCACACCGTAGTCTGTTTCGAATCGTCCCCGTCCGGCATGCACGAAGTAAATCTCGTCGCCGTCGGCATTGCGCATGAAATATGACATGGTCTCTGCGCGGCGGGACAGAAAGACGCGAACATCCGGGCTGCTCAACGCTTCTAGAGGATCGGCCGTTGCCGACCTCAGATCAGCAGTGGGAAGGGCCGCGCAGGCAAATGCACGGGGCCGCAGAGGGCCCTCGATGCGCATCCAGCCGGTTGGAGGGTGCCTCCGGTAGAGATGCGACGACGGACCGACAAAGCCTTGGCGGCCGTGCTCTTCCTCACACAGACCTTCGGGAATTCCGACATGGGCCTGGTTCGGTGGATTGCCCTTTTTCATGAGATACATCGCAGGCCTCCCCTATTTCAGTCGCTGTTCCGCCGAGACGAGACAGCTAAAGAAGCCGCCGGCGCTTTCATCGCTGTAGGCACCCATCGCCGTTCCGAAACGAAACAGCGGAAGACGGGACTCGGTAGCTGAGAGCTCTTGGTCGAGCGTTTCATCGCGTTGACGATGCACGCTTCTCCGCGTTGTTGCCGGGCGTGTGATCGTAGTCAATGATTGCCTGTTCCACAGATTGGAGCTGGTCTCGCTCGATGTCCTTGTACAAGGCTTCTACGGTCCCGCGGACAAACGTCTTCGCTTGTTCGGTGCCCTCCTGGCGTTGTGTCAGTTCCAAAAAGACCCCGCTCTCCGGGAACAACGGATAGGTGAAACGCTGCTTCAAAGGTCCGAACCCATCGCGCCCCTCTTTGAGCGACCCGCTGAATTTCACCCCCTGCGCCTCCCATTCCCGACAGACGGCTTCGATGTCGTCCACTTCGATCGCCACGTGCTGCACGCCTTCACCGTACTTCTCGATGAATTTGCTGATCTGCGACTTGACCGTCTTGTCCCGGCCTTGCATCAAGGCGATCTTCGCGGCACCCCGCTGCACCACGATGGTATCCATGCTGGACCGCTCGGTGCCGACGTCGCGTGCGGACCAGATCACGTCGAAGCCGAGCACTTTGGTAAACAGATACTCTGCGGCGTTCAGATCTTTCACGCACAACGTAATGTGATCAATGCCCATGGAACCATTCATGATGCCTCCCTGTTACCCCCGACACTCATCCCGGCGGGACGGGGTCCCTTCATGAGATGGGCCTCGCGTCGAAATCGCGCGAGGTCCGTGAGAAACGGCTTCTTTCCTGCATAGTCGCGCACGTAGCGCGTCATGTCGAACAGCGGCGCCGGATTCAGTTCCTCGATGACATCGTGTTTCCACGTGATTTCCAGCTGGCTGATCCGGGTCACCATTTTCGGTATCCCCGTCATGCCGAGGGGGACGGATTCATAGGCTTTGGCCATCACCATGATCTCATTATCGAACATCGCCGCGTTGATCTCGGAGGCCGATCCATGGCGCTTGTACGCCTGCACCAAGCGCTGATACGTCACAGAGTTCAGGATCTCTTCACGGAAGGCGTAAAAGATTTCGACACCCGACCGGCGTTGATCCTCCATGACTTCAACGGCATCGTCCGCCGTCTGATCCGACGTCGCCTGATCCGCGGAAATCACCAGGAGCCTCCGGATAGTGACGCCCCGGCGTACGGCTTCCTGGTTTGCCAGCAGATAGTTCGGATAGAGTGGTGCGCCTTGCTTCCAGAAGTTCCAATACTCCATCAGGGCGTCAACCGTCCGCTCGGTCGTCTCCATGAGGCGGACCGGCTCCGTGACAGCGGCGCCGTTCTCATAGAGCAGGGAGTGGCCTTCCATCTGGCGCAGTTCGCGACCGATCGCTTCCACTTTTCTGGGCAGGTACCGGGGATGGGTCGGCACGTGCAGCATCACGTCCACGGCCGTCCGGGCCAGCGTCCAGTATTCCTTGGCCTCATCAGGTGCTCGATCCTTCTGCGCGACGAGCATCAATTCCACAGGATTCTTGCCGAGCAGCTTCGCGATCCTAATGCAGAGCTCTTCCTTGGGAATCTTCAAGCCGCGGCGGAGATGGTTAGCTTCCGGTTGCGTGATGCCAAGCTTGTGCGCGAGCGCATAATCACTCTTCAGATGCAACCGATCCTTCAGCTCTTCAATATACCGAGTGATCTCCAGCATTCGGTCTCCCATCGTTCTTCGTGAAGTCAGTATAGCATTATTCATTATCAGTCAATAAAATATTTATATCATTGTTGAACAGCATTTAATATATATATATCAATATCTTATATGCCAACAACATCTCAGTTCCCACCTCTGTGGGTTTATAACACAAAAGATTTTCCGTAGTTGATGGATTTTTGTTATAAGATGGACCAAGCCAAGCCAAAGGGGGGGTGAGGATATGGGGTTCTACGAAGAAATGAGAAGTTATGTCCTCCGGCACGGCGCCATCAATAATGCATACCTGGACCGCTTCAAGGCTGGCGCGCTGAGCGACTCCGAGTTTCAACAGTTCGCCATAGAATTCTATAACTTTGCACGGTTCTTTCCGAAGATTCTGGTCGCGCAACTCGTCAATACGGAAGACGAGGCGGTCGCAGACGAACTGACGACGGTGTTGTACTCGGAATTAGGCGACGGCCGAACCAAGAACCGGCATGAACTGTTATACCGTGATTTTCTGCGGTCGGTGGGCATCGGTGTTCACAATGCCATGACGCGGCCCATGCTACCCTCGACCCGGGCCTACATCGACGGCATGGAACGGCTCTACGCAGATGGCAATCATTCAACGGCGCTCGGCGCCTCTTTCGGGCTGGAGAACATGGCCATCACGATGTGGGATCATCTCATCCCCGGTCTCGAATGTCTGCACGCTCAGCGCTATCCCCGGATGGACCTGACCTACTTCACATTTCATCGGGACCTTGAAGCGACCCACGAGGAGGCGATGAAAAACGCCGTGTCCGCCGTTGACGGCAGTGGGGAAGGATTGACGGCCGCTGAACGAGAGCACTTCAGGCAGGGCACAAAGGCCGTCCTGGATTACTTGGAAGGTTTCTGGAAGGGACTGGATCGCGCCGTCAGCCGCGTCGCGTAACGCATCTTCAATCGAGCGCCAGCGTCAGGCATTTCGCGGCGCCGCCCGCCTTCAAAAATTCGGAGAGACCGACGGCGTGAGGGATATACCCGTGCGCCGCGAGCATGCCCATCGTGATCGGACAGCCTTCAGGAAGCACGACATGAGCGCCAATGGACACCGCGTTGCACGCAAATCTATAGGCCTCATCTTCCGGCACTTCGATTCGCTTCGACTCCGGGAGGCGATGACGGATCGCCTCCTGTCCGTACTCATCAAACGCGGGAGGAAACCACATGACTTCACCGCCCGCGAGGGGACAAAAACACGTATCGAGATGGTAGAACCGCGGGTCGATCAGTTCCACTGGAATGATCTCACAATCAATCATCCGACAGACGTGTTGATAGGCGCGAATGTCCGTGCGCTGTCGGTAGCCTCCGATTTTCAGACTGTCGAATCCGAGTAGATCGCCGGCGCCTTCGAAGAACATTCCCTCAGGAAGCTTTTCAACCGTAAATCCATGCTCCAGGAACCAGCGCTCGAAATACGCTTCCTCCGGTTGCCGTTCCGCAAAGCGGAACCGGCTGAGAATCGCCGTCCGCCGCGACATCGCGGCTGCATTCGCGGTAAACACCATGTCGGGCACCTCGCGCGCGGGCGCCATGCGTTCGAGCTTCGCCCCACAGTCCTTCTCGAGCACAGCCATTAATGTATCCCATTGCACCCGCGCCAACGCCTGATCTGCGGCCACCTCGACATGCATCCACGAGTTGATTTCGTACGCGATCTTGAAATGATCCGGTGGGCAGACGAGGAGTCGATTCATTTTTTCCATCCTAATTCGGCGGCCAATTCCCGCAAGAACGAGGCGGCATCCATGACGAGGCTCACCGCCTGAAAGCTGCCACGGTCCGCAAGTTTTGTGGGAACGGCCGGATTGATGTCCACGCACACCGTCGGCACAGAGGCCGGAAGGAGATTGCCGGTGGCTACCGCATGAAGCGTAGAGGCCACCAGCAGCGCCAACCCGACGCCGGGCACCGCGGCCCGCATCGCGGCCTGCGCCTTGATGGAATCCGTAATCACGCCGGGGAGTGGACCATCGTCGCGGATCGTGCCGGCCATCACGATCTGGACGCCGCGGCGCACGCATGCCGCCATGATCCCGGTCGTGATGACTCCCGATCGCACGGCTTCTTCGATGCTGCCGATCGCCCGGACGCGATTGATCGTCCGCAAATGGTGCTCGTGACCATGATGGGCGGTCCGTCCGCTCTCCAGACCGAAGCCCAACGAGGTGCCATAGAGATGGGCTTCCATGTCGTGAGCCGCGAGCGCGTTCCCGCTGAACAAAACCCGAATAAAGCCGGATTCAATCAACCACGCCAGCGGGTCGCGACCCCCGCCATGAACGATGGCTGGACCACCCGCGAAGAGCACCTTTCCCGATGCGCTTCGAAGCGCATCCATCCGCCGGGCGATGTCGGCAATGGTGTGCCTGTGCGGACGCTCCGAGGAAACCGGTGACGCCATAAACCCGAAAACATCAAGCGTGGCCGGCCGCTCGTACGGTACGACGCGTACACCTTCATGCCCCACCACAATCTGGTCACCCTGATTGACCTCCGCCATCGGCACCGTCGACGCTTGGTACACATACGGCCCGTCGCAGTCCACGCGCACTCCGAGATCCATCTCGATCCCCCCGACGGGGACCCATCGACCCGACAATCGGACTTCTGTAGAAAGATGTGTCGTCGCGTAAAAGTCCTCGGGGAAGACGCCGTCGCGAGGCGCCGAGGCACAGCGGCAGTCCGTTTCCTCCTCCACCACGGCGCCATGCGCCTGCACTTCGTTGATGATCTGCGCGAGCCGCTCGGCGCTGTCGGCCTGCACGGTAATGCGCGCCGACGAGAGATCTTTTCGAGTCTTTCCGATCTGAATGGCGGCCAACTCGAACGTGCCCCCGAATTGCAGAATCACGTCCAGGACCTTGGGCAGGAGAAGAGAATCAACAATATGGCCGTGGAGAAGTATCGTTTCACGAACCATGCCACACCTTACTCAATCATAACAAATCCCCGGAATGAGTACGCCATTTTCCCCCGCTCCGCCGGCGTCGCCACATTCCGCGCCGTCCAACAATGCCGATGGATTTCGGCTTGCCGATCAGCGTCAACCATGTCGGGGCAGCGGCTCTCATCACGGCCACCTGTTTGGTCCCAATCACCAGGGCGCCTGCCATTGGCTTGATGAGCGGAAGTTCTACCAACAATTCCCGAAAGGTGATTGGTTCCACATCGCGCGCTTCCCGGAAGGTTCCCAACAATGTCAGCGAAACCAGCAGACGCAGCAGCCCGGATACGAAGAACACCACCGGCAAATTCGACATCAGCTGGATGTGCCAGCCCCCAATGCCGATTTCGGATGGCGCGATCATGGCCAGCCACCCGCCTAGCAAGGCCCCGATGCACCATCCGACCGCATTGACCGTGTTCCATACCGCCACGCTCTTCGCGCGATCTTCGGCCCGGACGGTGTCGAAGATGTAGTTTTGGAGGCCCATCGAAAGCCCGGCCCAGACGATACCCCCGAACAGATTGACCAGAACGAGGAAGTAGAAATTAGTGCTGACAATGTAGAGCATCGGAAGGAACGGCACCAAGATCGCGGTGGCCACCAACACCTTCTTGTTTCCAAACCGGTCACCCAGGCGTCCCCAGGACTTGAGCGTGAGGAATTGCCCCAGAGTTCCTGCCGCCATCCAAGCGGCATACATCAGATAGCTGAACTGAAGATCGCGCAACAGGTAAATCAGGAAGTAGGGCCCCGCGATCAGGACGCAGACGTGCATCAGACCCGAGAACAGCAGGAACCGCTGAAAATTCGAGCCATGCTGGCCTCGTATGAATTCCATGAGACGGAATTCGGTTTCTCGTGTGCCTTCGACGGAACGTTCCTCGATGCGAGCGAGGTAGTACGTCGAGACGCCGCGTGCTGCGGAGGCCACGATAAAGATGACGGCGAAACCCATCCAGGGCTCGCGCCACAACTTCGCGGACTGAAGCACGAAGCCCGCCCCGAGCAAGACCGCGAAACTTGTGACCGCCATGATCTTGGCCCGCCGCCCGAAATATACGCCTCGCTGTCTCGGGTCCACGAAGTCCGTGATCAGGCTCGTCCATGCGGGCACGGAAAAGTGACCCATGGAGACATAGAGAACGGTGCATGCGATGAGCAGCCAGGCGCCGTGCTCCGGAAACAGCAGCGGCAAGGCCAGCAGCGGGACCCACAGAATCGTCTGGCCTAGCGCCCCTATAAGGATGAGCGTCTTCCGGTGCCGAAACCGGTTCATCACCTTGACGGACAGCAGTTGAGCAAATGTGCCGACCAATTGCGGAAGCGCCGAGAGAAGTCCGATTTGAACGGCGGTCGCGTGGAGAATGAGGGCAAACGCGGAAAGATAATTCTCCCCAACGCCCTGCATGACTGCCTGGAAGGCGCCGTCCCGAATACCGTACCGACGGCTGCGCTCAGCGACGTCTTCGGGTCTTTTCAACGGGTACATCATGAGACGGCAAACGACGAAAAAAGTAGTATCGTTACCGTACCATAACCCTTTTGGTGGGTCAAACTAAACGAAAGAAGAAATGAAAAAGTAGGATGAAAATGAAATGAGGGGCTGATCGCCAAAAAAAAAGCAGGGATCTCGAGGGATCCCTGCCTCGTTTTAGCCTATTTTGTATCGGGTAGGCGGACTTACCAGCGGCCTCCACGGCCGCCGCGGTCTCCCCCGCCGCCTCCGCCATAACCTCCCCCACCGCCTCCGCCGCCTGTCCGCTCTTGAGGACGAGCCTCATTCACTGTGATCGTGCGGCCACCCATTTCGGTGCCGT
This sequence comes from Nitrospirota bacterium, assembly GCA_005877815.1. GTDB lineage: Bacteria > Nitrospirota > Nitrospiria > Nitrospirales > NS-4 > NS-4. Next base: position 14,897 of record VBOG01000075.1, on the reverse strand, counting down.
TCAAGGCGCTGATGGCCTTTTGCGCTTCCTCGCCCGTGGCCATCTCGACGAATCCAAACCCGCGCGACTGCCCGGTATAGCGATCGGTGATGACTTTCGCAGACGTCACCGATCCTTGTTGAGAGAACAGCTCTTGAAGCTGTTGATCGGTGGTGGAATAGGGCAAGCCGCCCACATACAACTTTGTACCCATTGGGTACCTCCTTTACTGATGCGATGCTGTCATGAAGCAAGGAACATCTGGGGTGTGAATCGCACGGCACAGGCGGCATCGAGGCAGGCTGTCCTCCTAATCAGCAGTCCCTATTTCAAGACATATCGCGCTGGGGTCTTTTCTCCCTGCTCTCCATCGCCAGACCCCCCCAGCGATAAATTGCGCTGATACGCTATCACGGGTTCAACAAAAGACGCAAGGGCGCCCGAGGGGCGCGCTTCAGTCGAGGGGTGCCGGAACACGCTGCGAGGCAGGATCCGTTTTTACGAGCACGACGCCGTGGTCATCGTCATTGGCCGCAGGCAATCCCCGCTGTTTTCTGAGGTCTTCTATTTTATTGAGCGGCTTGTCGAGTTGCCGTCGCCGGGTCGTGGTCAGAGCATCGTACTCCTTCTGCGCATCCTCGAGCCGCTTGCCGAGCTGATCAAGCTTGCCAAGAAATTCATCCCATTGTTTCTTGAACAGGCCCAGCAGTGAAAGGATCTCATTCGAGGTCTGCTCCAGCGCAAAATTGTCGACGGCCTTCCTGATGATCGCCAGGATCGCAAAGAGCGTGACCGGGGAACAAAACACCACGCTGTTTCGCATTCCATCATCCAAGATGGTGGAGTCCTGTTCATGGATGAAGGCATAGATCTGTTCGTTGGGAATAAAAAGCAGCACATAATCCACGGTCTGCTGTTCGGGATTGATGTAATCGCGCGTCGAGACCTCCTTGATCCTCGCCTTGACGTCCCGCAGGAAGTCCCCGCGAAATTTGGACTTGTCGGCGTCCGACTCGGCTTCAAGAAACCGAAGGTAATTGTCCAAGGGAAACTTGACGTCCATGTTCAGCTTCAGGTCGCGCGGAAGCAGGAAGGTAAAGTCGGGCCGGGTGCCCATTCCTTGGATCGTCTTCTGTTTCAGATAATTGACATTCTCCAGCAAGCCGGCCAGCCGCAGCACATCTTCGGCCATCCGCTCGCCCCATTGGCCTCTGACCTTCGTGCTGGCGAGCGCTTCCTTGAGCGTCGTCGTCGTGTGCATCAGGTCCGCAGTCTGAGCGGTGGCGAGTTTTAGTTGAGACGACAGCTCACCGAATTTCTCGGCTCTGTCCTTTTCGAGATCCTTCATCAGCTTCGACACGTTCTCCAGCTCAGAGTTCATCCGCACCAACTGCTGGTCAATCAGGCCCTTCTTCGCGCCTAACTCGGTGACGCTCGCCTCGCGCTCCGCGTCCAATTTGGATTTCGCGAGCTTCAGGAATTGATCGGTGGATTTCGCCAGCACGTCGAGCGAGAGATGTCCGAAGCTGGACTTCATATTGTCGAGTACCGCCTCCAGACTGGCCTTGCGCTGGAGTTCACTCTCGCGAAACAATTCCTCCGCCAAATCTTTGGCCGTCCGTGCCTGCAGGAGCCTGAAGACGAACGCCGTGCCGATGCCAAGAATGAAACCAGCCACGACCGCACCGAGAATGCTGAACCACATCATCCGCCCATCCTAGCAGAACCCCTAGGTGAGTCAAGCTGCTGACCCGTTGCAGTGGCGCGGCTGGCATTGTGCGGGCGCCCAGGCGGAGCACAGTGGTGTGACGCGGATCTTGGCGGCCGCGATGTCGGCACCACAAGCACGTCTGGGCTGCACAATAACACCCGCGCCAAGAGCAACCGGGTTGCCCGTGATAATTATTCCTGGCGCAGCACGGGAAGCGGTTTCTGCCCGAGGACCCGGAATGTGGAGAGAAAGCCCACGGCGACCGTGAGGATGACGGTCGTCAATATTCCACCCGCCACCGCGATCGGCCGAAAACGCCACTGGACATCGAGAATCCAGGTCATCACCGCCCAGGATAGCCCCGTGGCGAGGACAGCCCCGATCACCCCTGCAGCCGCGCCGAGGAGAGAATATTCCCAGATGAACATCCTTGCGATCACCCCTCGCGTCGCCCCGATGGCCTTGAGGATCATCGCTTCGTAAATTCTTTGAAAGCGCGTGGCGGCAAGCGCTCCGGCAAGCACGATCATTCCGGCGAGAATGGTGAGCCCCGCCATGAACCGGATCACAAGGCTGATGCGGTCAAGGACGCGGGTCACCGATTCCAGGATGTCTCGGATGTTGATCGCCGACACATTGGGAAACGCCGCCACCACGGCCCGCTGCAACGACACTTCATCTTTCGGGAGTACGCGTGCGGTCGCTACATAGGTCATGGGCGCCCCGTCCAAAGCGCCCGGCTCGAAGATGAAGTAAAAGTTGGTGGACAGATTCCCCCAGTCCACTTTTCGAATATTGCTCACGCGTCCCGTTATTTTTGCACCCTGGATGTCGAATTCTATGGTGGATCCCAGGTCCAATCCGAGCCGCCTGGCCGCCTCTTCTTCAACCGACACGCGCGGCACAGGAGACGCGAGTGGCTCATGCCACCATTTTCCCTTCAACAGCACATTGCCTTTGGGCAGGTCTTGTTGAAACGTCAGCACGTACTCCCTCGTGAAATACCATCCGTGTTCGCGCTTGTCATAATCCTCCGGACGAATCTCCCGGCGATTGAGCGCGGACAGGCGCGACCGCACGAGCGGCGTGAGCGTGGGATGAGTGTAACCCCGTTCGGTCAGGAGATTCTTGAACGCAGCGTGTTGGTCCGGCTGGATATCGATGAAGAAGAAGGTGGGCGAGTCGGATGGCGCGTTTTCACCGATCTCCGACAGCATATTCTGTTCGACGAGATGGATGGCGAGGATCAGCATCACTGCGATGCCGACCGAGATGACCACGGTGGTTGTCTGACTGCCGGGACGATGGAGATTTGCCATGCCCTGGCGCCAGGCAACCGAACGCCCGTGCGGCAGATGCTTGGCCAACCGGACGAGGCCCCACGCCGATCCCTGCAAAAGTCCGAGGGCGAGAATCAGCGCGCCGATGAAGACGCCTGCGGAGCGCCAGGATCCGGCTTGCCACAACGCCAGCGCCGCCAGCGCAAATGCCAATATGCCGCCGATGGCCCATGCCGACCGCGTGGGAGCGCTGTTCCGATCCTTGGCCACCTCTCGGCGAAACACGAGATTGGGCCGGATGTGTTGAATTTCAAGGAGCGGCCAGAGCGCAAACAGCGCGGTCGTCATCATCCCCATGGCGATTCCACGCCCGAGGGGCAAAAGTGCCCAATGAAATTCCAACTCAACCGGCAGCCACTGCCGCAGCACGAGCGGCAACGCGAACTGAATCGCGACCCCAATGCCCGCGCCTGCCACACTACCCAGCAATCCCAAGAACAGGGTCTGCATGACATAGATCTGCAGGATGGTTGCCGGCGTGGCCCCAAGCACCTTGAGGACGGCGATCGTTTCCATCTTCTCCTTTAGAAACGCGCGGACACTGGCAGCGACGCCGATGCCGCCTACGATCAAGGCGATGAGTGCCACAAGTCCGAGATACATGGTGAGCTGGCCCAGGAACTGGCGGAGCATCGGCTGCGACTCCTCATAGCTGCTAATCCGCGCCATCCTGTCCGGGAATGTGTCGGCGAGTTCGCGTCGAACATCGCCGGGGCCGAGGGCATCTGGAAGCTTCAGAAGATAACGATGCGTCACACGGCTACCCGGCTGCACCAGCCGCGCGTCTGCGAGGCCTTTCTGCGAGATCAGCACCCGCGGACCGAAACTGAACGCCCCCGCGGCCCGGTCCGGTTCCTTCTTCAACACCCCGACGATCCGAAAGTCAGCCTGTCCAATCCTCACCGTTTCCCCCACTGCGAGATTGAGGTGGATCAGCAAGCTTTCCTGTGCCAGGGCATTGAGTCCGTCAAACAGGAGAGCGGCTGAACCGGGCGGTTCGGTCACAAGCTTCCCGTAGAAAGGGTAGCCGGGTTCTACCGCCTTCAACTCGATGAGTTGAGTCTCGGGATTCGGACGCGACGCCGCGGCCATTGCCACGAGTTCGCTCGCATGCACGATGGTGATGCCGCGCCCTTGCAATGCCGTCATGAAGGCCGTTCCATCGGCGGTCAACGGGCGATTCACGCGCACCTGCACGTCGGCAGCCATCAGGTTGCGCGCTTCCCGGTGAATCGCGCCGTCAAGATTGGCAGCGAACACGCCGACAGAGACGATGGCGTAGACACCCAACGAGATGGAGATAAAGAAGAATGTGAAATGGCGCCACGCGGCCGTCGTCTCGCGGATCGCCATGCGGAACGGTAACGACATCATCACGAATCCGGCATCCGTAGCTCGTCGGACGCGATGCGCCCATCCATCAATGTCACGACGCGGTCGGCGTGCGACGCCAGGATGGGATCATGGGTGACCAGCACCAACGTGCTGCCATGGTCCCTATTGAGACGGATGATCAACTCGACGACCTGACGGCCGGTCACGGTATCCAAATTGCCGGTCGGTTCATCGGCGAGCAACACCGGCGGCCGGTTCGCGAACGCCCGCGCCACCGCCACCCGCTGCTGCTCCCCTCCGCTGAGTTGAATCGGATAATGACGGGCGCGTTCTCCCAATCCGACCGCGTGAAGCAGCGCCTCCGCTTTCGAGCGGACATCGGGGGACTCGGCCAATTCAAGCGGCACCGCCACGTTTTCAAGCGCCGTCAGTGTCGGAATGAGATGGAACGATTGGAACACATATCCGAGTGTGTGAAGACGCATCCGGGCCAGTTCGTCCTCCGACAGGCTGCCGAGCTCCAGCCCATCGAGGATGATCGCGCCGGCGCTGGGTGCGTCCAGTCCGGCGATCAGTCCCAACAATGTTGATTTGCCGCTGCCGGAGGGGCCGACGATCGCCACAAATTGTTTGGCCGGAATGGTGAGGGTGATATCGTCAAGGATGGACACTTCCTCACCCCCGCCGGTCAGCCTCATTGACAGGTTGACAATTTCAATCATCGTCATGAGTATACTGAAGTATGCCTCGCTCCAGCTATGCCGCTCTCCTCATTGCCCTGACGGTCTTCGGACTCCCAGGCTGTGATGATCATCTCGGCAAACCGGCTCCAAAGATTCAAGGGACCAGCGTGGATGCTCGGCCGGGAGCCAAGTCTCCCCCGCCGTCGAACGCGGCGTTCCGTCCTGAAGAACGCGTCCTCGTCGCGTTCGGGGATAGTTTGACCGCCGGGCTCGGGCTGCCGAGCGGCGAGACGTATCCTGCCCGCCTGCAGGAAAAGCTGTCGCTGGCCGGCTACCGCTATCGCGTCATCAATGCCGGGGTGAGCGGGGACACGACGGCCGGAGGTTTGCGCCGGGTTGAATGGATTCTCAAGAGCAACCCCGACCTCGTCATCGTCGAACTCGGCGCGAACGATGGATTGCGCGGATTGAATCTGCGTGAAACAGAGTCGAATCTCAGTGAGATCATCCAACGTCTGCTGGCGGCCGGCTCCAAGGTTGTCCTTGCCGGCATGAGACTCCCTCCGAACTATGGAGCGGAGTACACGCGAGCCTTCCAGGCGATGTTCTCGGACCTCGCCAAACAATATGGGATTCCCCTGATCCCGTTCTTTCTCGAAGGCGTCGCCGCCCAGGCCTCCCTGAACCAGGCCGATGGGATCCATCCGAATGGTTCAGGCTATGCCATCCTCGTCGACACCATCTGGCCGACCATCAGCCCGTTGCTGCAGAAGTAACGCGCATTCCGCCACCCTCGGGTAGCCTTACCGGCCGGCGCTATGTTAAGTTCTTAACGAACGTCCGACGTCAGTCCAGTCAGAGTGGAAAGGAACGTGGGCCATGGGAGAAGTGAACGCCGGCGCGGCGAATGCCGCACAGGATAATTTAATTCCGACCGTGAAGTATACGATCGCCGTGAGTAGCGGCAAGGGCGGGGTCGGCAAATCCACCGTCGCGGTCAATCTCGCCGTTGGACTGGCACTGCAAGGCGCCAGAGTCGGGCTGATGGATGCTGATGTGTATGGTCCCAACGTGCCGATGATGATGGGCGTGCGAACGCCTCCTCAACAGAAGGACGGCAAGCTGCTCCCCGCCGAAAGTCACGGGGTCAAGCTGATTTCCATGGGATTCTTCGTTCCCGAGGAAACCCCCCTCACATGGCGCGGTCCCATGATCCATACGGCGATCCAGCAGTTTCTTCGCGACGTGGAGTGGGGTGAGCTGGACTATCTTCTGATTGACCTTCCGCCGGGAACGGGAGACGCCCAGTTGAGCATCGGCCAGCTGGTCCCGCTGACCGGCGCCGTCATCGTCACCACGCCCCAGGCCGTGGCTTTACACGATTCCCGAAAAGGGCTGGCGATGTTCCAGAAAATCAATGTGCCGGTGCTGGGGATCATCGAGAACATGAGCTTTTTTATCTGCGGCAAATGCGGTGAACGTACGGAGATCTTCTCCACGGGCGGCGGCGAGCGGGCGGCCGAAAAACTCGGCGTGCCGTTTCTCGGGCGCATTCCGATCGACCCCGCGATTCGAGTCGGCAGCGACAATGGGATGCCGATTGTGGTTGCGGACCCCGCCTCGCCACAGGCCCAGGCCTTCATGAACATTTGTTCCATGATCTCGAGCCGTATTAGGGGAGCCGCTTGCGAGACAGACAGCCCGAAACCCATTGAAAGCCTGCTGCAAAAAATTAAACGTCCACTAGGCGGCAAGTAACCGGGGCTGGGGGGACGCCGGAGGCAGGACGCTGAGACTCCTCATCGCCATCATGCTCTCCGTGCTCTTCTGTCTGGGACAGGGCTGTGCGACGCCCTTGATCACGTCGGCGCCGTTTGAGAATCCGTCACTTGAACAGTTCCGCAGCTCTTGGGATTATGCCGTCAAGCGAGTGACCTATGACGAAGTCGTCCGCGCTTGGGGCATGCCCACGTCGCGCAGCAATATTAACGACAAAATCTTCCTGGCCGTATGGCATTGGGATCACACTCTCAACACACCTGACGCTCCCGATTTAGGCTTCGGCGAACGAATGGAACTGTCGTTCAATACCGACACTCGTGTGCTTTCAGATTGGAAGTACTTCCACTGGGGACCGGAGCCTGTTCGATATGCTCATCGGTCCGCGCCAGGAACCACCGGCACGTGGAGCATACGGCCGCCCGGCAATGTCTCGACCGGCACCATTCCATACTGAAATATACAAACCCCCTCGTAAGTAAAGGGCTCGATGCTACAACTGTGGAAAGATTCGCGCCCCTCGTTTTGCTATCCTGTATGCAGCCGACAAGGATGTTCACCATGAAGCGCTTCATCCTGCTAATGATCTGTTTGGTGCTGACCGGCGCCGCTACGACAGACTTGAAGGCATGGGAGATCGGCAACAACGTGTTTCCAGGTGATCCGACTGAGGCCGGTCGGATTCCGCCCATTAGGTGTCTGATCGTGGGAGAGGTTCTCTGGCCGAATGAGGATATCGAACCCCGGCTACGACTCACCACCGGCTGCCCGATCCAAATCCAGCGCGAAGGAAACCGCGTCAGGATGTCTTCGACGAAATGGATCGTGGAGGTGGCGATCCCGGAAACCCCATACGCCCAGGGCTTTCTCTATATCTGGGGCTTTCGCGAGGCCAGCATCGGAAACCACCTCATAAAAGTGTCGTACGGACCCGCCGACGGCGCATAGCGGCCTCCAGCTCTTGGCATTGGCCCGTCATTCCCGTAAGATACGTGCCCTCGGAGCACCGCATGCCGATCGTCCGGCCATGAAAGTGCTGTACATCTCCGGCGCACGCGACGCCACGGTGGCGAAGCTGAAGACCGAAGCGGTGAATTTCCTCTCCAAACCATTCACCCAGGACGCGCTCATGGCCAAGGTCAAGAGGCTATTCGGAGCCTTGCCGGCATAATCCCTGCGTCAGCTCCGTGTGGATCGACTCCGCCACAACGTTCGCAACATGCCCAGCACGCCTTGCGGAGGTTGTGAACGCTGGGGGATGTCCGGATATTCGACCCAGGCTTCCTGGCTTCCCAAATAGCGCTCGCCACGAAAAGTCACACGAGTGCGCAATTCGGTATAGCCTCGTTCGTGCAACATCAGGACGAGATCAGCCAACGCCTTCTCCGCCGTTCCAGACAAGGGCCCGACGATGACCATTCGTTCGTATCGAAAAGAGGCGGTACACCCGCCCTCCTGCGGTTCGATTTCGGCGATCCTCGAGAACCCGCGATGACGATCGTCAAGGCCCGCAAGCAAATGTTTTTCACGCTCCGCCATCGCTTCGCCCTTCCTGCCGGGAATAAAGCGATTGCGCCTTTGCTAGGCGCCTCGCTATAATTTTTGCTTATGCCACAGGCTTCGCTCCATACGATCGGCTGCCGCCTCAACCAGGCGGAAACCGCGGTGCTCGCCGATCAGCTGCGGACTCGAGGCTACGATCTTGTCGAGTTCGGACAGCCTGCCGATCTTGTCGTCTTGAACACCTGTTCGGTCACGGACACCGCAGAGGCCGACTGCCGACACCTCATCCGAAAGATCCGGCGGACCTCCCCCGACGCCTTTCTGGCGGTCACCGGCTGCTATGCACAGACCGGCGCTGAGGCGCTCAGAAAACTGAAGGATATCGACCTGATCGTCGGCGCGCAACATAAGATGCAGTTGCCCCAGTACCTGACGGCGCTGAAACGACGCCCCGCTCCGGAACTCCTTCATACCCGCACCATCGGACGCGACGCCTTCACGATGGAAGGCATCGGAGAGTACCAGGAGACGCGCGCGAATTTAAAGGTGCAGGACGGCTGCAATTTCATGTGCTCCTTCTGCATCATTCCCTTTTCCCGTGGGCACGAACGCAGCCGGAGTATGGACGACATCCTTCGCGAAGCCGAGGGGTTGGTATCACGCGGTCATCGCGAGGTCGTCTTGACGGGAGTCAACGTCGGCCGGTACGAATTCAAAGGCCGAACGCTGGCCGATGTCGTCAGGTCACTCGAGCCTGTGGGAGGTCTCGACCGCATCCGTATCTCCTCGATCGAGCCCACGACCATCACGGACGAACTGCTTGAACTGATGGCCGGGCCCTCAAAGCTCTGCCCCTATTTGCATGTGCCGCTCCAGAGCGGCGATGACAACGTATTGAAGGCCATGAACCGGCGGTATAGGTCCCGGGAATATGTCCAATTCATTGAAAAAACCGTGGCAAAGATCCCCGACCTCTGCCTGGGAACGGACCTGATGGTGGGCTTCCCGGGAGAGTCCAACGAGGCATTCGCGAAGACTCGCGCGCTGGGCGCCGACCTTCCCTTCGCGTATTTTCACGTCTTTCCCTATTCTTCGCGGGCGGGAACTGCCGCGCCGAAGCTTCCCGGAGCGGTTTCCGCGAAGACGATCAAAACCCGTGCACGCGAACTTTGCGAGCTCTCGCGAGCCAAGCGCTTGCACTTCTACCACCGCTTCGTTGGAAGCGCGGTGTCGGTCCTATTTGAGGCACGAAACACCCAAGGACTATTTACAGGATTGACCGGAAATTATATCCGGGTCGGCGTCACGTCGGACGAGGATCTCTCCAATCAAATACGGATCGTACGCGTGCACGGCGTGATGGATGGCCTGGCGCTCGGCACGGCTGTCTCCGGCGCGTCCGCACTCAGAGAGTCGCTTACAGAATAAGGAGCTCAGGCCATGCGTGTGCCTCTGAAAATCTTTATCGCCGGCGGGTCCGGATTCATCGGCCGTCATCTCATCAAGGCGTTTCGAGCGCACAACCATGAAGTGCATGGATTGGCGCGGGACCGGACGCGAGGCAAAATTCTGGAATCGTTGGGCTGCATCCCCATCATTGGCAACCTGCTGACAAACGGGCCATGGGAGCGCACCATTGAACATTTCGATGTTGCCGTCGGATGCACGAAACCAGGGAAGCGAGGGCAAGCACCGGCACTCGCGCAGATCGCCGAATTGTTGAAATCCCATACTGATGCATGCAGCAACCTGATTCTTTCCGCCCATGCCGCGAAAATGCGTGGGGTCATCCTGACGTTCGGGGTGTTGTCCTATGGGGACCACGGTGAAGAGTGGGTGGACGAAGAAACACCCTTCGATCCCGTCGGATATGGGAAGTTCATCGGCACGGCGCGCCATGCGCTTGCGCATTTGTCTGAGTCCAAACGGATCCGGGCCACATTCCTGGTCCCCGGCTGGGTATACGGAAATGGGAGTTGGTTCAAAGACCAACTTGTTCCGGCATTTGAAACGAACCAGGCCCGCATCGTGGGTGCCGGCGATAATTACATGAGCTTGGTCCATGCCACAGACCTGGCCGAAGCGTACGTGCTGGCAGCGGAAGAGATGGGGTATGCGCCACGTTCCGAGGACCGGCCTGTGCCCCGGAACATCAACATCGTAGATGATGAACCTGTCCGCCAGAAGGACTGGATGGCCAGCGTGGCACGCGTCCTCGGAAAACCGATCCCCGCGTCCATTCCGGCAGAAGAGGCCGTCGCGCACGGCCAATTGTGGGTCGAGTCCGTGACCTGCTCGGGACGCGTCAAGAACGAAAAGGCGAAGGCAATGGGTTGGAAACCCCAATATCCTTCGATTCAACAGGGTCTGCCCGCCGCTATCGAAGCCGTACGGAAAGGCTAACAGCCCATGCGAGCGCCGTGCGTCTACATTGAAACCTTCGGCTGCCAGATGAACGAATACGACACCGAACTCGTGCGCTCCATCCTCAAAAACCGCGGCTATGGGTTTACCGACACTGCCGACGCGGCGGATGTGGTGCTCTTGAACACCTGCGCCATCAGAGAGAACGCCCACAATAAAGTCTACGGCCATCTTGGTGCACTGAAACATCTCAAGGAAGACAAGGGCGTCGTCATCGGCGTCCTGGGCTGCATGGCGCAAAACCTCAAAACAGACCTGATGGGGAAAGACTCATTGATTGACGTCCTCGCCGGCCCGGACAGTTATCGAGCGCTGCCGGACCTCCTCGAACAAGCCGCCGCAGGGAAAAAGGCCCTGGCAGTGGATCTCTCGGAATATGAAACGTACGTGGACATCGCGCCCGATCGAGTTGCAGGGGTAGCCGCGTGGGTGGCCGTCATGCGGGGCTGCGATAATTTCTGCACGTTTTGCGTCGTGCCCTACACCCGCGGCCGCGAGCGAAGCCGGACGCTGCCCGACGTCGTGAGAGAGATCGAGGCGGCTGCGGAGAGTGGATGCAAGCAAGTGACGCTTCTTGGGCAGAACGTCAATTCCTACCACGACGGGACTTCCGACTTCGCGGATCTCTTATGTGCCGCCGCCTCCGTGTCCGGGATTGAGCGCGTGCGGTTCACCTCGCCGCATCCAAAGGACTTTCCTGAGAAGCTGCTCGATGCTGTCGCCGAGCATCCGAAGATTTGCAAGCATATCCATCTGCCAGCACAAGCAGGTAACGATCGGATTCTGGCGATGATGAATCGAACCTATACCTGCACCGAATATCGCAAGCTGGTTGAACAGATCCTGACGCGTTGCCCTCAGATTGTACTCACGACGGATATCATCGCAGGCTTTTGCTCGGAAGCAGACGACGAGTACAAAGAGACGTACCGTTTGCTGGAAGACATCCGCTTCGCGTCCGCCTACGTCTTCAAATACTCGGAGCGCAAACATACGATCGCGGCGCGGAAGTTCGCGGACGATGTGTCCGAGCAGGTCAAATCCGAGCGGGTCACTCAGCTCATTGAATTGCAGCGCGGCATTTCCCTTGCGTACAACCTGGGCATGATCGGCGAGGTTATGGAGATCTTGGTGGAAGGGGAGGGCAAGCGCGCCGATCAGTGGATGGGCCGGACCGACGGCAACATTGTCACGGTCTTTCCGAAGACCCATGGGACGCTCAAGCCCGGAAGTCTCATCTCTGTCCGCATCGTCGACGCGACAGTTACCACGCTGTACGGCGAATCGGCCCTAAGCTAGTCCTCTTTGCCCTTCAGAACGAGGGCATCGCGTCCGCCCGCGGATCCGGCAGAAGTCCGGCGGCCATGAGATGATCCAGCCAGGTCAACGGTGGGGTGCTCCGTAACCCTGCCGTGGCGGTCAGGGCCTGATAGCGAAGCCGGCGATTCCGATCCATTCCTTTAAACACACGATCCCTCAGCCAACAACGGATTGGGTCCGCAGCATTCCAATACCTCGTTTGCTCGTCGGCAAGCTGCTGAAGCATGGTCACCTGGGGGCGCCGCGCGCCCTCATATGCAGTGAGCGCATGCGCCGACCAATCTCCCGTATTACGGCAGTCCTCGATCACATCGGCCAACACCATGGCATCCGCCATGGCCTGCATCCGTCCCTGCGACGCATGCGGGTTCATGGCGTGCGCAGCATCGCCGATGAGGGCAGCGCCGTCCACGACCCATCGGTCCGTGCGCACGCGTACACACGGCAGAAACCCGACCTGGTCCCATGTATGGAGACATCCCAAAGGCCCGGTCATGGAATCGTCGATCCGGCTGATTCGCCGTTTGATTGCCTCCAACTCCTCCCTGTCCGTCCTCATCGCAGCGACCCTTTCGGCCGGCACCATATAGAGCGTCACCACCCGATTTCCCGGCGCCGGGAACAACCCCAGCAACTCTCCGCGCCCCACGTAATATCGCGCCTCTTCCCTCATCCCCTCAGGACGGGGTAGGAGGGCAATAAGATAGCCGTCACGATAGCGATGGACATCGGCCGAGACGCCGAGGCCCTGCCGCACGCGCGAACCGGCTCCGTCCGCGCCCACCACAAGACGGCACACGATTTCGATCGGGTCTCCTTGGCCGTTTCGACGGACGACAACACCTGAAACTTTCCCGTCTTGCCGCAGGAGACCTTGAAACTCTGATCCATACCATAATTCGGCGCTGGGCTGAGCGGATAGCCGCTTCAGAATGAGGTCATGCACCGCATCTGACTGCGCGACGAGCGCATGATTCCACGGAGCCGGCAACATGCCGTAGTCCATGGAGCAGAGTCGTGCGCCTCCGATGCGAAAAAAATGAAAGCGCTGAAGAGGCAGGACCGCATCCGAGGACAAATCTTTCAGAATGCCGAGACGGTCAAGAATTTGCTGACCGTTGGGCTGAATGGTTTCGCCCCGAACGGCACTCGGCGCGCCAGCTTGGCGCTCCAGAACCAAAACAGGAATGCCGCGCTGGGCAAGCGCCAACCCCAAGACAGCGCCCCCGCCTCCTGCTCCCACTACGACGATGTCGAACCGGTCATTCATTCATGCATTCCTTCGCACATTCGTCAGCTGCCGGGTCACCGCCAATCCTCATAGCGGGCATGATCACCCCACATTTTTAGAAACTTTTCTTTCGCCCGATGCGTCGTCCCTGCGTCATGGAAAACGTCCAAGCGCTCATCGTTGTACCTGGCAGCACTAGAGGTTTGGTTGAAGGACCCGGACGTATTCACATGATCGTCTACAACTGCTTGTTTGACATGCATCAGTCCATCGTGTCTATTGATTTTTATTGGAACACTCGCAATATTAAGAGTTTTCAATGCGGCCCGCTGATTTTTGTCATTAAGTTTTTCGCGGTCAGTAATAATGCGGACATCAACACCACGCTTTTTGGCCGCAACCAAGGCCTTCACGATCGGCGGATAGGTGATTCCATAACAGGCCAAGAAGATGGATTTTTCGGCGGCCTCGTAAAGCTGCACAAGCCGATCTGCTGGCCTGTCTTCCGGGGCGTACAGTACCTCCGCGGGGAAACTTGCACTCTCTGGTGCCTTGAAGGCAGTTAAATAAACACATAATAAACAGATACTTATAAGGTAGCGCGCTGATTGTGGCATGTCGAACCTCGGCGTTGATTTCGCCGGAGTATAGGACCACCGTGCGTCTCTTTTCAATGAACCTTCAACGCAATAAGGGCGATAGGCACCCCAAACCCGGTAGACTCTAAATTGGGAGGGACAGTCAGAACCCACAACAGTGTTATAACTTATTGAAACTATTAAATTTACTAGCGGTAGCAGAATATTATGGGCGTGGCATAGTTGCTGCTTTTAACAAGACAGAAGGACTTTCACAAAATGGAAGGGGGTGATTCTGAATGAAGACGATTCTCGCAGCCATGTTCGCAGTAATGATCGGACTTAGCTTTGCCGGTTCCACTTTTGCGGATGATAAGAAAGCCGAGGAGAGCAGCAAGACCTCGACCGAGACGAAGACCGAAACGAAGGATAAGGACGGCAAGAAGGCTAAGAAGAGCTCGAAGACGGAGAAGAAAGAGGAGAAGAAAGAGGAGAAGAAGTAATTCCACCTCTTGCCAAGTCCTCTGAACAAAGAAAGGCCGGCGGCTTCACCAGCGCCGGCCTTTTATGTATCTAGAGTCTACGAAATGTCTGTGCCCACACTCTAACTCGGAAAGGGGTAACGCTACCTGAAGATGATTCTCGCAGCGTTATTTGCCGTCATGATCGGCCTCTCGTTCAGCACCGCAACGTTCGCACAAGCTACGCCGGCCACTCCGGCTACCCCAGCCGCGCCAGCCACGCCGGCTCCTGCCGGCGGTGAGATGAAAAAGGACGAGGGCATGAAGAAGGGCGAGAAAAAGGCAAAGAAGAAAAAGAACAAGGAAGAGAAAAAAGCCGAGGAAAAGCACTAATCCCTCGCTCTCTGTCTCCGCTTCAAAGTATAGGCCGATGGCGTTGATCTGAATGCCGTCGGCCTTCTTTTACTCCGCGCCCGCAGCATGGGACGCTAATCCTCTTCAAAAATCATTTTGAGCGAATCATCAGAATTCTCCCATGCTTCAGCGGAGGTCT
>VBOG01000076.1 GCA_005877815.1 Nitrospirota bacterium | reverse complement strand
GAACTTGCTTGTCCAGCGTCTCCTTCGTCTGCTTGATCAGGCGGACAGTCTCGTACAGGTACGCCTCCTCCCAGGTTGCGGAGTTGTAGCTGAAGAAGCATCGGATGTAATCGATCTTTTTATTCGCATCCCACATCTGGAAATCGAGGGTCGGCCGCTTGCGATTGCTGTAGCCGATGATATCGCCCCCGTTTGCCTCTCCCAACGCAATACCGTACGGCTCGAAGGCGGCGGCGAGGACGTTGGCATAGACCCGGAACATCAGCTTGAGGTTATTGGGATCCTCAAGGCCGCGATTCTGCGGGACACACACCAAACTGTAGAGGCGGCGGAATCGCGCGCGGGTGTACCCACAGGCGTCCGCGAAATACCAGGACCCGCCCCACAGCCCGCCCGTCAGCGGGATGTCGGCTCGAAAGCGGCGATGCAGCCGCGCCGAGGTCTCCTTGGCCACCGCCTCGAACAGCTCGTTAAGGTACAGCGCGTTAGCGCGACCGTCCTCAGTAAAGACCGGCCCGGAGGCTTTCGGAATAGCATCGCGAATAACTTTCATGTAGCAGGCACCAGCGAGAGAAACCAGGGAGGCGACTCCTGGCTCATCTGATCGAAGACATGGGCGGTCTTCCCCGCTGGGAGCCCAGGGAAGAGCGCTCCTCGGCGGATGTGAACGAGCCGAAAGCCATAGCGGTCATCTTCAGACGCCGCGTTCAAGACCCGCGGGATGTCCTGACGCACATCTCTCAGGACAGTCCCCGCGCCGACGGGCAGTCGCGCCAAGTCTTCATACGCCGCCCCCAGATAATCGCGCACATTTTCGGCGGTAAAAAAGACGTTATGGGGACGGGCCCGCTCTTCGGGCAGAAGCTGAGAGAGGATTTCCCAAAAGACTTCGGTGTCCACGGCCCCCATAATACAGAGTTTCCCCGTGCGGCTGAGCAGATCCAGCAGCGCGAGCGGGCCATAGATATCGAACTTCCACGGCGGGAATGTCAGGCGCTCGCTTCCATGGATGACTTCCAACACCTCGCGTCCCTTCGCGCGCATGCGCCGAAATGTCCCCTTCGTCTCCCGCAGATGCTGTTGCGTCACGGCGGCTTCAATGCGGGAAGGCTCATAGGCAAACGTCGGCGATGCGGGGCTGTGGCAGACCGAGATGGTATACCGGGGACATTCCGTCTGAACGCCCTTCAGGTCCAACATATCTTGGTTCCCGAAAAAACGGAACCGGAAATGCAGAGAAGGATGATGGGAAAGCTTCTCGAACCGTTCGCGTCCCAACTGCACGAGAGGACTGAATTCCTCCTCAGGATTGAGCCGATCGAGGCAATGCAGCGTGAAGTCCCGTCCTGCCTTTTCGAGCAACGGCAGATACCGGCCGACGAGTTCCTCTTCGAAGGTCAGGTCTCCCGCGCCAAAATCGACGACCGAGGCGACATCGGCGGCAGTGAGAAGATCGTATGGATTGTCCATCCCTCTGATCGCCGTCTCGATCTCGTCTTGTCCCATCGTTGATACCGCTTCGCGTCGTTTCAGGTTCCCGACATCAAGCAAGAGACAGAGATTCCTGATCGCCTTGGTGGGATTTAACCCCGTCACAGTCCGCAAGGTCTCACCTATGACAGCTCTGAGGCCGCCGGTTTCGCCGGGAAGAAGGCCATCAAGAAGCGTCTTCCGCACGACGGGGTCCAGAGACGATTCAGCCACCACGCCGCGAAGCCGACGGATCGTCTCCGGAGCGGCCTCGGGCGTCACCAGGCGACGCGAGGCGATCCATCCCTCGCGGTCCTTGTCAACCGCCTCGCGCAGCCGATTGCGGAAATGGTGCACGATGACCTGGTCCAGGCCCGCGTGGAGAGAATTTTCACGCATTGGATTTTGTCGCGATGGCGAATGCCATCGCAATGTGGTGCGTCATCACTCCGTCGTATCGTTGATGGTTTTGTTGATGAGTTGCTGAAGTATATAACTCGGGGGCTCAAATCGTCTACTGTGAACGGAACGATATAAAAAAAGAGGGGGCTCATCGTTCTTTTTGAGATGCATTTCGTGTTCTGCTACCGAAAGATCTGCTACCGAAAGAACGCGAGAGTAGAGCCTCAGCTTGTTTGACATCCCTTGCGACTGCTGTCTATGTTACGAACCAATGACTCTTGAGATCTTTCCCCGCGCAGTCGCCGACTCGATCGTGACAGGTGCCTGGACATTGCTGCCAGATACAGCTCGGCATTGGACCGAATCTCAGCCTTCGGAACCCCTCGCTCGTCTCAGCCTGATCATCGGCTTGCTGCTCAATTGGAATTATGCAGAAGCGTATGAGCACCACAACGCCCTTATCTCCGAACTGGCGGGTAGCGCGGAGAACACGAAACGCGTCATTCAAACCGTGGAGCTTTTCGTCGGAAAGTATCCAACGGAGGCGGGTCCGCGCTTATTTTATGGGCTGATGCTCGCTCAAATGGGTGAGCTCGAAAGCGCGCTTCGGGAATATAAGGAAGGGGCAAAACTCGCGCCGGAAGATCCTTACCCGCACTATTATCAAGGGCAGGCCTACCAGGCGTCGGACCGCCTTGACCTAGCTATACGCGAGTACCGAGAAGCCGTTCGGCTCGCGCCGCATGAACCGCACATGCGGTTGAATTTGGGGTCTGCGTATCAGCATCAAGGCAATCTCGAATCGGCGATTCCGCAATTCCGCGAGGCAGTCAAATTGAATCCGTCCGATCCCGTTGCTCACTACAACCTTGGCGTGGCACTCGTGGACCAGGGCCGGTTGGAGATGGCCATCGGAGCGTACAAGGAATCAGCTCGATTGAACCCCAAGGATCCCATGGTGCATTACCAGCTTGGCGTGGCGCAGGAGAAGCGAGGCCGATTGGGGGAAGCGATCGCCGAATATCAGGCAGCGACCGAATTAGCGCCATCGTTTGCACTCGGGTACCGCAGCCTTGGATGGGTGTATTACAACCAGAACAAGGCAGGGCTTGCGGCGGAAGCGTTCGGGAAAGCGGTGCAGTACAATGAAAAGGACAGCCACTCATTGCACGGCTTGGGACTCACGAAACTGGCGTTGGGCGCCAAAGAGGATGCGATTCGGTACTTGCAGCAGGCGTACCGGCTGGAAGATCGAGAAGACAAGAGACATCTCATCCACGGTACCCTAGTAAGATTGCGCGCCCTCCCATACTGAGTAATATTCCTCCTCCTACAAACTCCTTATGAGCCCTTGCAGGACGGTTGCCTGCGTGACGGGATCGCCTGTCTTCTTCATTTCTGCGCGAATCCGTTCCTTCAAGTAATCTGAGTAGCCGACTTTTTCGATCAGAATGTCCAGAAAGCGCTCGCCCGGAACAAGCGCGTGAGCTTTCAACTCGCTGACTGTACTTTCCGTCACAGGGACATAACTGCTCCCGATGTGAAAAAGCACCGGATAATGGTGTCCGTTACCTTTCAATCGTTCAAAACGAACGCCGTCCACTGGGTCTCCTTTCACGACAGTCAGCACGCCGGGGAGAGTATTGTACGGAACCAGCCACTAAGAGACAAGGACTGTATAGGAATGAACGGCAGGAATGCTATGATATGGATGATGCCTGAAAAAATACTGTCCCCGGCGGCTCTTACCGCCGCTCTCGACGCGAGGCGCGCCCGCAGCGAGCGGGTGGTCTTCACCAACGGCTGTTTTGATCTCTTGCATGTCGGCCACATTCGCTATCTGCAGCGTGCGAGAACGCTGGGAGATTGTCTCGTCGTGGGGCTCAACAGCGACGACTCCGTGCGCGGGATCAAGCCCAACGGCCGGCCGATCGTGCCGCAATCCGAACGAGCCGAAGTGCTTGCTGCCCTCGCCTGCGTGGATTATGTCAGCATCTTCGCGGACCTTGATCCCCATCATTTGATTGAATTGATTCGACCCGATGTCCTCGTCAAGGGCGGAGACTGGCCGATCGATCAAATCATCGGCCGTGATGTGGTGGAGGCCCGGGGCGGCCGGGTTCTCACGCTCCCCCTTGTTCCCGGCGTCTCGACAACGACGCTCGTTGAACGGATAAAGAAATTGCCCTGATGTCCCTCACGGTGCTTCCCCGGAGTTGGTCGGCCCTCTGCGAACCCCTCTTAACCGCCATTGATGAGCGCCGAAACCTGACCCTCGCCGGCTTATACGGCCCCGCCAAAGGCTTGGTGCTCGCCGCCCTCGCCTCAAGCCGCGCGGCGGCCGGCCCTCCCTTACTCGTCGTCGTGCCGAACCAGGATCTGGCCGACGAACTGTACGGGGACGTCCTGTTTTTTCAAGGGCTCCTTGGTCACCGGAAGAATCCACCATCACTATTTCCGGACTGGGGCATCCTCCCCTATGCTCCTACGCCGCCGCCCGTCGAAGTCATCGGAAAACGTATGCAGGTTCTCGATCTCATTCAACGCGGCGAGAGCAACATGGTCATCGCCCCTGTTCAGGCCTTTCTGCAACGGCTCCTCCCCTCGGAGCGGCTGGCGGAGGCGTCCTTCACGCTGACCCCGGCGCAAACAATCGAGCGAGCCGAGTTTGTCGGCCGCCTCCTGCGTCTCGGTTATCGGCAAGTCTCAGCCGTGCAGGACCCGGGACAGTTTTCGATACGCGGGGGCATCACCGATCTGTTTTCGACGGTGTATGACGCGCCTCATCGGATCGAGTTTCTCGGCGATGCCGTCGAAACGATGCGCCGTTTTGACCCTTCCACGCAGAAATCATCCGGACGGACGACCGCTGTGCGCGTGCTGCCCGCGCGGGAGTATCTCCTGGAACGCAGGGCCGCGGCGGAGGCCATTCCGCCGGACGCCGAATGGCGTGGTCCCGCCATCTATCCTTCGATGGAGACCCTGATTGATTATTTTCCAAGCTCGCCGGTGGTGATCACTGACAATGTTCTGGAGCTCAGAAAGCAGTCTGACGAATTTCTGTCCGAGGCCAAGGACGCCTTCGACCAGAATGAAGGCGCCCGACAATCGCTCCCGCCGCCCGGAGAACTTTTTCTGCCGCTTCCGGAACTTTTGGAGGCCGGTGGCGCCCGATGTCTTTTCGCGCTGGAAGCCATCGAGTCGGGCATCCATGAAAGCGCCGCCCCTCACATGTTGAACTTTGAAACTCAACGTCCTCAGGGAATCGGCATCGGCGTCAAAGGGCGGCGCTTCTCAGAAACCATCCCTCACCTTGAACTATTGCGCGCTCACGGTCCCGTGGTCATTGTGGCGCGCAGTCGAGGCCAGGTGGAACGGCTGCAGGCCTTGTTCCAGGAGCATGACCTTCCCGCCGAACCCTCTACCACCCTCTCGCTGCCGGAACGCGGTTCGCGCTCACCGTACGCCATCACCGAAGGAGAAGTGTCCGGAGGCTTCGTGAAATTGGAGGGGCAGTGGGAGGGACGGCCCGGCGCATGGTTCTCTGTTGTCACAGAAGACGAGCTGTTCGCCAAGGGCGGCCGGCACAAAACCCATTCGACGACAAAGGGCGCGGCGTTCCTCAGGTCCATCGAGGAGCTGAAGATCGGCGACTGCGTCGTCCACCTTCAGCACGGCATCGGCCGGTACATCGGGATGCAGCGCCTGCCGGTGCAGGGCTTCGACAGCGATTATTTGATCATCGAATACGCCGGCGGGGACAAAGTGTACGTTCCCTTGGACCGTCTGCATCACGTGCAGCGCTATGCCTCCTCAGAAGGCCGCGCGCCGAAATTGGATCACCTCGGCGGAAAGACCTGGGAGCGGACCAAGAGCCGGGCGCGCAAAAGCATCGAGGAGATGGCCAAAGATCTGATCGCAGTCCAGGCGGCCCGCGAGGTGCGAGGGCGCACGCCCTTCTCGACGGATACGGTTCTCTCGCACGAATTTGACGCGGCCTTTGAATACGAGGAAACGGCGGACCAGCTGCGCGCGATCGAAGACGTCAAACGGGACATGGAATCCGAAAAGCCCATGGACCGTCTGGTGTGCGGCGATGTCGGGTACGGCAAGACGGAAGTCGCGATGCGAGCCGTGTTCAAAGCCGTGCTCGATAACAAACAAGCGGCTGTGTTGGTGCCGACGACATTACTGGCCCAGCAGCATTTCGAAAATTTTTCCGACCGTTTCGCACCGTTCCCAGTCAAAGTCGCCGTGCTGAGCCGTTTTCAATCGCCGAAAGATCAAAAGTTGACCCTGCGCGGAGCGGCCGACGGCACGGTCGACATTGTGATCGGCACCCATCGACTGCTGCAGAAAGACGTGCAGTTCAGGAATCTCGGATTGGTCGTGATCGACGAAGAACAGTGGTTCGGCGTCAAAAACAAGGAACGGCTCAAGCAGCTGCGAGCTGAAGTGGATATCCTAACGCTGACTGCGACGCCGATTCCCCGCACGCTTCAAATGGCCATGTCCGGTCTTCGTGAGTTGTCGGTCATCGAGACCCCGCCGGCCGACCGACTGGCGATTCGCACCCAGGTGATGCGGTTCGGAAAAGTCATCATTCGTGAAGCGATCCTCCGAGAACTCGCCCGCGGCGGACAGATCTTTTTTGTGCACAACCGCGTCCAGACAATCGAACGCATGGGAGCATTCCTCCGAGAACTGGTTCCCGAAGCTAGGACTGTGGCGGCCCACGGGCAGATGGATTCGCGCCTTGTCGAATCCGTCATGTTACGGTTTCACCGCCACGAGGCCGATCTGTTGCTATCCACATCCATCATCGAATCCGGACTCGACATCCCAAACGCCAACACAATCTTCGTAGACCGTGCCGATACCTTCGGCCTGGCCCAGCTCTACCAGCTTCGGGGGCGCGTCGGACGAGGCAAGCATCAGGCGTATGCGTATTTCCTGGTGGCTGAGAACGACACGCTTACCGAAGAGGCCCAGCAACGTCTCCAGGCCATTCAGGAGTTTACGGCATTGGGCTCAGGGTTCCGCGTTGCCGCCGCCGATCTGGAGATTCGTGGCGGTGGAAACCTTCTGGGAAAGGAACAGTCGGGACACATCGCTGCAATCGGCTTCGAGCTCTACATGCAAATGCTGGATCAGGCGGTGGGGGAGCTGAAAGGCCAGCCTGTGGCCGCAGAAGTGGAACCGGCATTGCAACTCCGCATCTCGGCGTTCATTCCCGATGACTACGTCACCGAGGCCGCCGAACGTCTGTCTCTCTACAAACGGCTGTCATCATCCGCTCAGACGGGCGACATCGCTGAATTGCATGGCGAACTAGTGGACCGGTATGGAGCGGCGCCGGAAGCCGTCGAACGACTCTTTGAAGTCATGGAAATCCGGATGCTGGCGAAGGCGGCGCGCGCCGCGGCCATCCAAGTCAATACTGGCGTCATCGCGGTGACATTTGATGTCAACACCGACCGGCCACAGTCCTCTGCGCGCTCACTCATCGATCTGTACCGATCGCGTCTGCGCTTCACGGCTCCTCATGCCTTCCAAGTTTCTGGCCCGACTGGGGAATGGAAGAACGTCTTCCAAGAACTAAAAAGAATATTGCAAGTGCTTGCTGTACATGATAAAAAACCTTAACATTTTGGTGCTTATTGCGATCCATCACTAACATCCTCTGTCTCCTTTTCCTTGCGCTCGCCGCGGCAGCGTGCACCGAAAAATCCAACCCATCGAGCAAAGCCCTCGCCGTCATCAATGGAAAAGAGATCACCACCAGCGAATTCGACCTGCGGTGGTCGCAAATCCCTGAATTCGTCCGGAAAAAATACGCGGGTGCAGAAGGACGAAAGAAATTCCTGGAAGAGTTGATCGAGCGGGAGCTGTTGCTCCAGGAAGCGAGGAAGCGCGGCATAGACCGTGACCGCCTGCTTCTTGAACGCGTCGAACGGTTCAAAGAACGGACGGTATTGGACGCCCTCATGAAGGAAGAGGTGGATGCCCGCGCCACGGCTGCATCGGAGGAGATCAAATCTTATTATGAGAGCCATCGAGACAACTTTACCGGCGGCGATGAGATCCGGGCCAGCCACATCCTTGTGAAAACGGAGGCTGAAGCCCGGGATCTGAAAAAGCGCCTCAAGCAGGGAGAAGATTTCGCGGCACTCGCCCGCAAGGCCTCGATCGACACCTCCACGAAAAGCCGGGGCGGCGACCTCGGAGTTCTTAGGAGAGGTCAGACCGTTCCGGAATTTGAAAAGGCGCTCCTGAACCTCAAGGTCGGCGAGGTCAGCGATCCCGTCCAGACGCAGTTCGGCTGCCACCTCATCAAGTTAACGGAGCGGGCGGCAGGGAAACCTCTTTCGTTTGAGGAGGCGAAGGATCAAGCGCGGGAGCAACTCCTCGCGGAGAAGAAACTGAAGCGTTTCCACGAACTGACTGCCTCCTTGCGATCAAAAGCCCAATTGCGGGTGGCCGACATTCCGGCGCCCGCCCAGGAAGCCCCCGCCGCAAAGCCAGCGGCCAATGCGCCCTGATACCATCCGTTTGTCTATGTCACGGTCTCTCTTATTAACAGCCTGGCTGGCGTTTGCGTTCGGTCTGTGGATGATTGCTCCGCGCAGCGAAAGCGCCGTGCGTGATCGGATCGTCGGTGTCGTCAATACGGAGGTCATTACACAATCTGAGCTGGAGGAGGAAGTCGCCGAATTAAAGCGCGAGGCTGGGGTGAGGTTCCAAGGCGCCGAGCTCGAACGCCGACTCCGGCAGATTAACTACATGGGCCTGAACCGGATGATCGAGCGCAAGCTTCAGATTCAGGTGGCGAAACGTCGGGGGATCAAAGTCACTGACGACGATGTCAAGGACGCCGTTGCGCGGCTCCGCCGGATGGGGGAAGCGCCGAATGAAAATGACCCCAAGGAAATGGCCAGCATCAAAGATCAACTGACTGCCCTTCGAATCATCAACCAGCAGGTACGGTCCGGGCTCTTGGTCTCGGATGCAGAAATGCTTCGGTTCTACGAGCAACACCGGGAGCGATTCCTGCTTCCACCCGAGGTGCGGATCAGCCAAATCCTCATCGCACTAGGTCCTGCCAGCGAAATGCTGCAGGTGCGGGAGAAAGCCCAAGAAGTCTATGCGCTGTTGAAGAAAGGCGAACGTTTCGAGGAATTGGCCGCGCGATATTCCGAAGGCCGAGAAGGCCGACGGGGCGGCAGCTTAGGATTCGTCCGGCTCGGAGACATGTTGCCGCAGATTCAGAAAGCGATCGAACGCCTGGGCCAGGGGGCGGTCACCGAGCCCATCGCCTCTCCACTCGGCATGCATATCATCCGCGTAGACGAACAAAAACCGACTCAGTATCGTCCCTTCGAGGAGGTGAAGGAGGACATCCGAAATGCGGTCTTCCAACTGAAATCGGAAGAGGCCTACCAGGAATGGATCAAAGACCTGCGGGACAGAAGCTATATTGAGGTTCGCCTCTAGCAGCGACGCCGCGCGAGCACGCTAACGCCCCAGCTTCATGGGCGCCGCAAATTCCAACCCGGCGTAATCTCCCGACTGCCAGACGACCTTGGCCGGCAACATCTCGTTGACTTCCCGCCGCCCGTCCTCTTCGAGAAATCGGAAGCGAATCGTCACGTGACTGTAAAGCCGCAGATGCTGACGAATGTGCAAGGCAACGCCCTTACGGCTGACATTCGCAAGGCTTCCCCGGTACGTTTCATTTTTGCCCGAGATCGCAATATCTATACGGGATATCGGATATAGTCTCGGACTGCCACGCCTCTCACTCCCCACTGGTTTCTTGCACGCTCGAACATCCTCTCATGATTGAGCCTCCGTCGATGCGACGTGTTGCATCGCATGGGTCTGGTATCCCTTCAGGACAGTCTTTCTTTTCGATGCATAGAGTAGCGAGGCGATGCCAACGGCGATCGTAATCAGCGCCAAGACTACCCCCAACGAAAGAAGTAGAAATGCAAGAAGCTGAAGCCCATCTGTTACCATCCGCATGCTCTCTCCTTCCTCTTTTGAGTCATAGGGTATCGCCCCATAAATCGGGCACGTACAGTGCTTACAATAGGGGTACTCAAAGCAAGCGAAAGGCCAGGGCATTTAAAGAGGGGTTGGCAGACTCTATCATATTGATAATACAATATAAAAAATCAGATTAACCAATAGCGTCAACATACTTACACCGTAGGCATAGTCCTACAGTTTTGATGCGTAGGGTTCTCAATTGATTGCTTTCGTGATGACTGGATATGTATGGTTTTCCCTGCGGTGAGACCACTTTCGGGGAGCCTTCTAATGCGCCTATCTATCTTCTGGCGCCTGGCATTGAGTTCTTTGGCGATCATCACCGTCATGGCAGCGGTGAACCTATATGCTCTGGTACAGCTCCGGCAGCTGACCGCACTCAGCAGCGAATTGGTGGCATTTCACTATCCGTCGATCGAAGGAGCCAACACCCTCATTGAACACCTGTACACTCAGCACCGCGACGAGCAAAAGTACTTGGCCGTCAAGGATCCGGCCTTTCAGAAGGACTTTGATGACGAGGCCGAGCATTTTCGCAGGAGACAGATGCTCCTTCTGAACCAAGAACGTTCGGAAGATGCACGTGCGCTCCTCCAACGTGTGATGACGCGTCAATTGGCCTACCAGGACCTGTTTCGGCAGGCCGCGGCCTCGCAGGCGGGTCTCCGCCGTGACATGACTTATGAAAGCCGTCGAAATGCTCTGATCGCTGAGATGACTGAGACGCTGCAGAAGTACATCGAACTGCATGACGTCAAGATCGATCAGGTCGTGAATGATTCCCATGTGCGCTTAATCCGCGCTGAAGTCCTGACTCAACAATTGGTGATCGGCTCCCTTTTCCTCGGCTTGCTCCTCGCCGGCATCGCGAGCTACAGCATTTTGCAGCCGCTGCGACGCCTCCAGGACCACATCGCGCGCATCGGCCAGGGGAAGTTCGGTGGATCTCTGGAAGTCTCCGCGCCTCGCGATTTGCAGGAACTCGTGGAGACGGCGAACCTGATGGGCGAGAAATTGCAAGCATTGGACGACATGAAGGCCGAGTTCCTCGCGAACATTTCCCATGAGCTGCGCACCCCCCTCGCATCCATTCGGGAGGGGACACACCTGCTTCTGGAGGAAATCCCCGGACCGTTGCGCTCTGAACAGCGTCAGACGCTTCGGATCATGGCGGACAGCAGCGAGCGGCTGATCCATTTGATTTCGAGTCTGCTTGATCTCTCGAAAATGGAAGCCGGCATGATGGATTACCGGATCGCTCCGGGCGATCTCAAACGCATCGCCGAGGGTTCCGTGAAGAAGGTCCGGTTGCTGGCCGAAGGGCAACATATCCAGATCTTGACGGAAATTTCTGAGGGTCCTTTGTCGGTCCCCGTCGACACCGCCCGCGTCGAGGAAGTGCTGGACAATCTCCTTTCCAACGCTCTCAAGTATAGTCCCAACGGCTCGGTGGTGAAGCTTCGGCTGGCGCCCGATCATCATGAAGGCGTTGTCCACGTCTCGGTCAGCGATACGGGGCCCGGCATCGCGCCAGAGGATAAGCCGCACGTCTTTGACCGGTTCTATCAGGGACGGTTGCAAGGAAAAAACGGAATGGCTGGAACAGGCCTTGGGCTCGCACTGGCCAAAAAAGTGGTTGAAGCGCACGGCGGAACAATCCGCATTGACAGCGAGACAGGAAAAGGAACAACAGTGGAATTCGTCCTGCCGCTCACATCGAGGGACAACCGGTGAGAGTTCCAACAGCCACTGTATGGGCTGCCCTCACGTTCTTGATCGTCGCGCCAAGTGCATGCGCTCGGCTACCGGTTCAGCCCAACGCCGCGTTTCTGACTCAAGATCCCCAGGAAACGAAGGCTTCCTTACTGCCCGCCCGGCATGCCGACGATTTGATAGCAAGTTGCGCGGAGACTCATAGCTGCGACCGGGCACACTTTATCAAGGCGTTGGTCGCGCTGTACGAGGATCGCATGGTGGCAGCCCGGCATTTTCGCGAGGTGGTCTTGGATGCTCCTGGCAGCGACCGCGCCTTATCCAGCCAGTTCTGGCTGAGGCTGTTGCGCGAGGATCGCCACGATGCTTCACCCGACAGCCAATTTGGCCGCGCGGCCGACCGGCTCGCGCGCGATCTTCTCGACCGCGAGCTGCTCGTCATGCAACTGACCAAGGAAATGGAGAACTCTCGGGCGCTGCAACGCGAGATTAAGATACGGGACAAGAAGGTCGAGGAACTCACGAGTCAGCTCGAGGCGCTCAAGAAAATTGACCGCGAGATCAGGGAAAAGACACTGCCGAAAAAGCCGTTAAACAATAAGACCGCACCCTAATCATGCACGTAGAGTGTTAAGGAGTCCCATGGCGCAAGAACGAATACTGGTGGTGGATGACGACAAGGGCCTGCTCCAACTTCTCAAGATGCGGCTGACAGCAATGGGCTTTGACGCCGTGACCTGTCCGACCGGAGAGGAGGCGATCGCGGAGGCTCGTCACGACCTCTTCGACGTGGCCATCACCGATCTCCGTCTCAGGAACCAGGACGGCCTAGCCGTGATGGAACAGCTGCATCTTCTGCATCCCACGCTGCCCGTGCTGATCCTGACGGCTCACGGCAGCATCCCCAATGCCGTCGAAGCCGTTCAAAAAGGAGCCTACGGGTACATCACCAAGCCTTTCGACGACGTGGAACTGAAAGAGCTGCTGGAAAAAGCCCTTGCAGAGCAGCGGTCGCATAAGGAGCTCGAACGGCTACAGACGCTTGCGAAAGAGCTGGCAGGGGTCGAGAACGTCGTGGCCCGCAGCGTGGAAATGCAGACGTTGCTTCAGCAGGTGGCGCGCGTGGCTGACACCGACGCCACCATTTGCCTGTACGGCGAAACCGGGACCGGCAAGGAGGTCATCGCGCGCATCATTCACTGCAACAGCAAGCGGGCGCTCGAGCCGTTCATCGCCATCAACTGCGGCGCGATTCCGGAGTCCCTGTTTGAGAGCGAGCTGTTCGGGCATGTCAAAGGGGCGTTCACCGGCGCGTACGATTCCAAGCGCGGACTGTTTCAGTCGGCCGACGGCGGGACACTCTTCCTGGATGAGATCGGTGAGATGCCGCTGGCGCTTCAGGGCAAACTGCTCCGAGCCCTCCAAGAAAAGGAAGTGCAGCCGGTGGGGACCGAGCTGCCCGTTAAGATCAACGTGCGCATCGTGACCGCCACGAATAAGGACCTCAGCGAGGCGATCAAGAACGGGACCTTCCGCGAGGATCTCTACTACCGGATCCAGGTCGTGCCACTCACCGTGCCCCCCTTGCGGGAGCGGCGTGCAGACATTCCCGCTCTGGCTGAGCTCTTCCTTCAGCAAGGCGGCAAGCGCATGAACAAGGATCTTCGGGGATTCCTCCCGGACGCGATGCACAAACTCATGCTCTCCCCATGGCGGGGCAATATCCGGGAACTTGAAAACGTGATCGAAAACGCCGCGGTGATGGCGACGCAGAACATGATCACGGCGGATTTGATCACCTGCACTGAAGCCTCGGAGGACGAGCGGCTCAAACCACTCACCAAAGCAAAGGAGGAATTTGAGCGGGGCTATCTGAAGGAAGTCCTGCAATCCACCCGTGGCAACATTTCACGAGCCTCGCTGATCGCCGGTCGGTACCGGGCCGATTTCTACAAGTTGCTCAAAAAATATGGGTTGCACCCCTCGGACGCCAAGGTCGTCAAAAAAGATGACATGGAGGACGAATCGGAGGGATCATCGGACGCATCAAAGCAGGAGGGGAAGTTATAATCTCTATGCCGACGGTGGCACGGTCCCGCCCGCCCTGGGCGTGGTCAGTGCCCCCTGGATGGCGTTCCACAACGCGTCCTTTCCCTCGCCGGTCGTCGCTGAGTATGCCAGCACGGGCACCCCGAGCAATGCTTCAAGGTCTCGGACGGCCTGGGCCCGCTGACCGCGCGGCAGCTTGTCGCTCTTCGTCGCCACCGCCACCACCTCAAGACCGAGATTCCGCGCCCATTCCACAAGATTGACCTCTTCGGTCTCCCCGCGTCTGATGTCGGTCAAAACGACAAGACCCCGAAGGGACCGCCGTCCCTTCAGATAGGTTTCAATCATGGGGCCCCATTGATCTCTCACGGCCTTCGCGACCTTGGCATAGCCGTAGCCGGGCAGATCGACGCACATGAAGACGCCCTGCCGTTCGGCCGTGACGCGGAAAAAATTGAGCAGTTGGGTGCGACCGGGAGTGTGGCTCACACGCGCCAGACCCTTGCGGCCGAGCAAGCCGTTCAGAAGCGAGGATTTGCCGACGTTCGACCGGCCGGCAAAGGCCACCTCCGGAAGAGTCGCCGGCGGAAATTGGGATGGCTGTGTCGCACTCGTGACAAACTCAGCGCTCAGGATTTTCATGGTGAGAGGGTCCGAAGGCGTCAGGTCAGTTCAAGAGAACGCGGCGGGCGTGCTGGTATCGCTGGTCCTGCATGCGGTCGAGATCGCCGCGAATGTAGCCGAGCCCCACAACGCAGAGTTCAAAGTTTTCCGCGAGCTTTCTAAAAAGGGGCGGTGCATCGGTGGTTGAGTCGCCCGGCTGTCCGAACTCGGCAACCATCCGGTAGGAGCGCTTGCCCGTTTTGATGTAGTCGACCAAAAAATCTTTGTGATAAATCAATCCGGCAGATTTGATGCGTTTGAGGTATTCGGGAAATAAGCCGGCCATGAAGAGGGTAAAGTCGCCGATATGGCGGTGGACCTCGCGCTCGCGCTCAAATGAGCGTGCCTCGTGCGTGACTTCCGACTCGTAGAGTAACTCCACCACTGCCTCCACCCGTTCTCCGCCGGCACTTTTTATGCGATAGAGATGATCGGTATGCGTGAAATCCACCAAGAGCTGTGAGACGTACTCGCTGACGTTGAAGTCCGGCCATCCGAGCTTTTCCGAGAAGGTTTTTTCGGCCAGCGCCCCGAACAATTTCCGCAAGGAATGATGCTCAGGAATGCGTGTGTCCATAAGCCCTCCCTACTTTTCAGTATATAAGTCTTGTCCGAGACATGCAATTGAAGACGATCCCCTCTCTCGAATAACTCCGGCCATTACCTCCGTACAATGTACAGCCCGATCGTTCATTGCCCCTGACTGTCCAGGATAAAGGTCACCGGTCCGTCGTTGAGCAACTCCACTTTCATGCGCGCCCCGAACACACCGGTCTCCACCGTCAGGTCGGTCGTCTCGCGAAGCTGACGGATGAAGTGCTCGTAGAGATGTTGCGCGACCGGTGGATCGGCTGCCTGGTCGAACCCCGGGCGCCGCCCCTTCCTGGTATCTCCGACCAACGTGAATTGAGAAATTGCGAGGACGCCGCCGCCAATCTCCGCCAGAGACCGATTCATCTTGCCGTTCTCGTCGTCGAAAATCCTGAGCGCAGGGATTTTTTTCACGAGATAGGACGCATCCGTTTCAGTGTCTCCTCTCGCCACGCCCAGCAGGACGACCAAGCCGCCTCGTATTTGGCCCACGATCTTGCCTTCAACCTCCACCGATGCGCGCGCGACTCGCTGTATGACGGCCTTCAAATCACCCCTTCCAGGACCAGCAAACGCTTTTTCAACTTCAGACCACCGGCAAACCCCCCGAGAGATCCGTCTCCGGCGACAACGCGGTGGCAGGGAACAACAAGCGGCAACGGATTGGCTCCGCACGCTGCGCCGACCGCGCGCGCCGCCTGCGGCTTTCCAACCTTGCGTGCCACCCAGCCGTACGAACGCACGCGCCCATAGGGAATGCGGCGAAGCGTTTCCCAGACTTTTTGATGGAAGACGGTCCGCCCGTGGAAGTCGAGCGGGAGGTCAAACTCCTGACGTTTCCCGTGAAGGTAGGCCAGGATTGCCGATTTTGCTGCCTGAACGTGTCTGTCGCCGCCTCCCCTCTGCGCAAAATGGATGGGAACCGGGCGCGCCTTCCGAAGTTGCTCTTCGGCCGCATGGCGGTTGCGGCACGGAAGCGTCACGGCGGCAATGCCGTGCGCCGTCGCCAGCACCCCGATCCATCCCCAGTCCGTCTTGAAGGCCGCCGCTTTTATCATTTCCATGTACATCTCCTCAATCTTCAATGCCTTGATCACTTCTGCTTGATACATTCGATTTCGAGATTGATCTCGACCTCATCGCCGACGACGAGGCCGCCGTTGTCCAGCGCCTTGCTCCAGTTCATGCCGAAGTCCTTGCGATTGATCTTTCCGTGGGCAGTGAAGCCGGCGCGGGTGTTCCCCCATGGATCTTTCGGAACGATGCCGTTGAACGTGCCGGTCAGGACGATCTCCTTCGTCACTCCCAATACGATAAGGTCGCCCTTTGTCATGTATGTGTCGCCCTGCTTCTCATAAGACATCATTGTATAGGTCATCGTGGGGAATTTTTCGGCGTGGAAGAAATCGGGGCTTCGCAGATGGGTGTCGCGCTTCTCATGATTCGTGGTCACCGACGCGGTTTTGATGACGGCTTCGATCGCTTTGACGGTCTTGGCGTCGGGATCCATTTCGATATCACCGCTGTAATCGGTGAAGCGCCCGGTGGTCTTTGACACGACCATGTGCGCCACTGCGAACCCCACGATCGAATGATCGAGATCCGCGTTATAGCGTTCCGTGGCTGCGCGAGCGGCCAGGTCGGGGATGAGCAAGAGAATGGCCATCGCGAGGACGATGGCCGAGATGCGTGTCGTCATCATGCCCCTCCGCAAATAGTCCGCGCCAGACTAACGACCTCTCCATGGAACGTCAAGAAAGTGTCCGGCCGACTTTTCGCTTGACCAGATCCCACAAAAAATCCATCTCCTCGGACCGCAGCAACGCGTGCGCCGTCACATATCCGGCTACGCTGAGGCCGATCGCGACGAGCAACATCACCGTCTTCGCGATCCAATTTTCCGGCCGCCCCCAGACTTCCAGCCCCGCGACCCACAGACAGGCGACGGCGATCGGCACCGACGCCGCTACCACGCGCGCATGGCTCGCGAGAATCGCCTTCCACCCAAGGGTCTCGAGATGGCGCACGAGGAACATGATCAAGAGCGACATGTTCACAATCGCCGCGAGCGCCGTGGCCAGCGCCAGGCCGACGTGCTGAAGCGGCCCCATGAGTGCCATGGAGAGCGCGATGTTTG
Source organism: Nitrospirota bacterium (assembly GCA_005877815.1). Taxonomy (GTDB): domain Bacteria; phylum Nitrospirota; class Nitrospiria; order Nitrospirales; family NS-4; genus NS-4. Next base: position 3,645 of record VBOG01000076.1, on the reverse strand, counting down.
CACTCAGCGCGATGCCGGCCACCAAGACCGGCGTCCGCGTGTCCTGCAGCGCGTAGAATGCCGCGACGATGATGCGCACGCCGGCGAAGGCCCACAGGCCGATCGCATACGCAAAGACGGCCTGTGCCGTTCCCGCAGTGTCGGCGGCCGAGAAACGACCGTGTTCGAAAAAGAGCTGCACGATGGGAACCCGCAGAAGAATCAGCCCGATCATCGCCGGAAAGATGATGAAGAAGATCAGCCGCAGTCCGAAGCTCAAGGTGTGGCGCAGCGCGGATAGATCTCCTTGCGCAGCCTGCATGGACAGCGAAGGGAGGACAGCCGTCGCCAGCGCGACGCCGAACACCCCGAGCGGAAACTGGATCAGCCGCATTCCGTAGAACAGGTATGTGGGGCCTCCGGGAAAAAAGGATGCGAGAATCGTGCTCACCAGCACGTTGATTTGCGTGACGGAAAGGCCGATCAGCGCCGGCGCCATCAACCAACCGATCCGGCGCACGCCGTCATGGTTGAAATCAAAACGCCACGCAAAGAGAAAGCCGGCCTTATTGAGGGCCGGCAGCTGAATCAAGAACTGGGCGAGACCGCCGACCACCACGCCGACCGCGACCGCCAGAATAGGTTGATCGAACAGCGGGGCGAGCAAAAACGCCGAGCCGATGATCGCGATATTGAACATCACGGGAGAAAAGGCGGGCGCGGCGAAGCGCCGAATCGAGTTCAGCACGCCCATCGCTACCGCCGAGAGACCGATAAACAGCAAATAGGGAAACATGATCTGGGCCAGCAGGATGGTCAGGGCCTGTTTCTCGGAACCCTCGCTGAATCCCGGCGCGATCAGGGGCACGATCCAGCGTGCTGTCAGGATCCCAAGAACGCAGACACCGGTGAGAATGGTCAGGAGGGTCGTGAAGGCGGCGCTTGCAAGCTCCCACGCGTCTCGTTTGCTGCGCTTCGCCAGGTACTCGCTGAATATGGGGATGAAGGCGGCCGACATGGACCCTTCGGCAAACAGTTCGCGCAGCAGGTTCGGAATGCGGTAGGCGACGAAAAACGCGTCCGCCGCGGCCCCCGCGCCGAACAATCGAGCCAAGACCATGTCACGGATGAAGCCAAGGATGCGGCTGGAAAACGTGGCGATACCGATAATCCCCGCGGCCTTGACGACTTGGGAGCGTTCCGCGTGGCCAGATATGGAAGGATCAGCGTCCGACGCCATCTACCGAACGGTCCGGCGCACGGATGAAGCACGTCCCCAATGTTGCTGAAGCCGTTCAATCAGGCCGGCCGCAAGCAGAGGCAGCATGATCTCGTGATGGCCGATGAGGGTGTACCCATTGCCGCCCTTTTGCGTGGGACGGCGGATGACGTTCGTGAGCGGACGGTAGTGCGGCATAAAATCCATGTTCACCGTCGTGATGCGATCCACGGTATGGCCGAGATTGCGCGCGAGAGTGAGCGCCTTCAGGAACACTTCCGGCATGATGACGGCGGAGCCCACATTGAGATAGACGCCCTGCTCCAATCCTGCCACCACGGCGGCGAACGTCCGGAAGTCGCGCAGCGAGGCTTCACCAAGCGCCGCACCGTCCACCGCGGGATGCATATGGATGATGTCGGTCCCGACCGCCACATGGACGGTGACCGGGATGTCCAGGCGGACGGCGGCGGCAAGAAGGCTCGTCTTCCGATTCGGAAAAGAGTGCTCCTCGATCCATCTGCCGACCGACTCGCCAAGACCCAAGCCCTTTCGCACACCCAGCGAGATCGCATGATTGATCAGCCGGCCGGTCTCTTCCGCCATGCCGAAGCGGCCGGAATCGATTTCCATGTCCACTTCCTCGCTGGTATGCCCGAGGAAGGCCAGTTCGAAATCATGGATGATGACGGCGCCGTTGAGCGCCAGCGCCGTGATGACGCCGCGTTCCATCAAGTCCACCAGCACGGGGTTCAAGCCCACTTTTGTCGGATGCGCGCCCATGCCGAGCGCCACCGCTCTGCCGGCGAGTCGGGCCTTGATGACGGCATCCACCACATCCCTCAACACTCGCGCGGCCAGAATATCGGGAAGACTGTCAAAAAATGCGCTGAAGCGTCCGCCAGGCCGCCAGGGCGTGGCGAACTCCGGAAGATTGACTTTGCTGTGACGCTTCGCCAATGGGTGCGTTTTGATTTTTTCCAGGGCGAGCGGTTTGACGAGAGGAAGAGGGAGTCGGTGCCGGACGGATGGCTTACTCTTGGCCAAGCAACGCCTCGTCGACGAGCTCGCAGAGCACATGACCGAGCGTGATGTGGGTCTCTTGGATGCGCGCCACGATCGTGCTGGGCACGATGAAGACATGGTCCACGAGACCGCAGAGCTTGCCGCCGGTGCCGCCGGTCCATCCGACCGTCTTCAAGCCCAGCTCCGTGGCCGCGCGAATTCCGTTCAGGACGTTCGGCGAATTTCCACTGGTGCTGATCCCCACGGCGACATCGCCGGGCCGCCCGAACGCCCGGACCTGGCGCGCGAACACCTCGGAGAAATCGTAATCATTGGCGATGCAGGTGAGCGTCGCTTGGTCTGCTGAAAGGGCGATCGCCGCCAAGGGAGACCGCTCGCGTCGGTAGCGCCCCACAAATTCTGCCGCCAGGTGAGAAGCGTCCATCGCGCTCCCGCCGTTCCCGAAGAGCAGGATTTTGTTGCCCCGGCGGAATGTCTCGACCAGCAGTGCCGCCACGTGCTCGATGCGTTCGGCGTGTTCCGCCGCGAACTTAAGCTTGATCTCGGCGCTGTCTTCGAACCACCGTCGAATGTGCGGCTTCATCGGCGCGTCTCCTACGGAGCGTGATTGTAGGAGAGGGTCCTTCGGCTGTCAAGGAAGCCCGGAATGGTTTCAGTGGGAATTCGTGCCTTGGATGGAAGGTTCGACGGAGCTGAGCATCATACACAGGCGATCCAGGTCGATGGGCTTCGTGATGTAACAGTTGGCCTTCAGCGAAAAGGTATTGTCGACATCCTGCTCATCCACCGAAGACGTTAAAATAGCCACCGGGATGTCCTTGAGGCGGTCCTGTTCCATGATCGCGGTGAGCACTTCCACCCCGTCTTTTTTGGGAAGATTGAGATCTAGCACGATGAGGTCAGGCCGCGGCGCATTCGCATAACCGCCTTCTTGGGTGAGAAAGGCCACGGCTTCTTCCCCGTCCCTGGCGACGGTCAGCCGGCTCCGCATCGGAGCTTCCTTGAGCACTTCTTGCATCCAACGGACATCACTGGGGTTGTCTTCTACAAGGAATATCTCGACGGCTGAAGTATTCACAAACTTCCTCCCTCCGTTGACCGCACGTTCGATGCGGTCACGAATGTTACAATTGCATGACTTGGACGAGGATGCCTGTGCGTGTGGTTGTCTTGGTCTTGGCCATGATGTGTTTGATGTGTTCCTTCACGGTCTGCTCTGATACCGCGAGATCATGCGCAATCTCCTTGTTCGTCCAGCCCTTCAGCAGATTCTTCACCACGGCCAGTTCCCGACCCGTGAGGTGGAATGCGTCTTGTGCTTGTTCGATGGCGGCTTCCTGCCGACGGCCGAGTTCCGAAAAGATGATCAGGATTCGGGAGTGTTGAATCCCATTGGGATCAGGAATGCCGAGCCCAGTGAG
>VBOG01000073.1 GCA_005877815.1 Nitrospirota bacterium | reverse complement strand
AGGATTATCGATCCTGGGAACTTCCCCGGTAAACCGGTGAAACCGGATTTTCTGAAGGTTTTTCTGGGTGGATTGGTGGCGGGTGCAGGGCTTGCCGGTGGGTTCATTTGGTGGTTGGATTTTCGCAACATCCCCTTCCGCCGGCCTGAAGAGGTGCTTGCGGCCCTCGATTATCCGACGCTGGCGACGATTCCGTTTATGTCTGGCCTCTGGGGAAACGATCAGAAGCCGCCGGATTCTGAACCCGTGATGGCGCAATCACGGGTCATGCGGTGCCTTGCATGGCCGTTGAGGGTCATTGATCGCCTTCGAGCCTTAACCTCAGCATCGTCGGTGAAACCTGTTGTGCAAGCGAATCTCAATGCGCTGGCCGCCGAGCAGTTTCGAGTGTTTCGCATTCTTGCACTGAGCAGCTCCGTCGCGGCAGAGGGAAAGACGACCGTCGCGGTAGGTCTGGCGGTCACCCTGGCACGCGATTACCTTGAAGAAACGATTTTGATTGACGGTGATATGCGGAATCCCTCGGTGAGTTCGCGTATGGGCTTGCGAAATGAGAAGGGGTTGGTGAACGTTCTGGCCGGAGAATGCGATCTGGATTCCGTGCTCTACCAGCACTCCCATCGCAACCTCAAAATTTTGACCGCCGGAACCAATGAAGGGAACGGATCGTTACCTGTCGACCGTCTGGGACTGCCCGCGAGCCGAGGAGAGTTCCAAAAGCTGTTGGAGTCGCTCCGGCATCGTGGAGTGTTTGTCATTCTTGATAGCCCCCCCATTCTGCCGATGGCGGACATGAATCTGTATGCTCAGGTCGTCGACGGCATTGCGCTCGTAGTCCGAGCGGGGCAAACGCCTCAGAGCGTCGTGGTGGAAGCGTTGGATTTCATGGAGGCCGGAGAGATCACCGGGGTGATTTTAAACGGCATCACGAATATGCGACGCCCGTACTACTCGACCTATACCAGTTCGAGGTACGTCACGCAAGGACAAATCGATGAGGTAGATGGACATGAAAACGAATGCCAACAATCAGATTCCATGCACCGCGACAACCTTGACGCAGTTGCAGCCGGACATGTTGTCGGCGATTGCGCCTCCGTCGGCATATGGGTTCGGGCGCCAATATTTTTCCGAGCGGCGTGTTCGAATTCTTCAAGCCGATGATCACGATATTTCGTCGGAAGTGGCAGGCACGACCGGTCTCTTCAAGCAGACGATCCGATTGGCAGGCGGCAACTTATCGGCCAAGTGCTCATGCCCGTCGAGTGAAGCTCCCTTTTGTAGGCACTGCGTTGCCGTGCTGTTGGAATATAACCGGCTGCATCCTGGATCCGAAGCCCCATCGTGGAAGACAAGTCCTGTGCCGGAGGTGGTGATTACGAAGCCCGAAAAGACGGGTCGAGCTGACGGGATGGGGACCATGAGGAGTCCGGAAGGCGACAATGTGTCTTCTGCCGGGTTGGGCGTCCGGTTGCATGAGGTCACGACATTTGTCGCTTGGATGCCGGCCGCTCTTAGCGCGTTGAACGAAGGACAACCGCTTCCTGAGGCTCCTATGTTCGGGCCCGGTGACGCGTTGGATTGGGTCTACGCGCTGCGGCACCTCGAGGAACGCGCCCGCGAGCGTGAGGAGACGATGGGAACATTGCAGGGCGAACTGACCGCGAAAGACCAGCGTCACCAGTCACTCACTGAGAATCTGGAGACGATGGCGCAACGACTCAAGGAAGCCAATGCGGCGTACGAAGAGCTGAACGCGAAATGTCAGCACGCGGAAGCGGCCGTCAGCAAGCTTTCGGGAGTCGAAAAAGAACGAAACCGGCTGGTGGACAATCTCAAGGACATGATGGGGGAGATGTTAAAACAAGCGTCCGACATGGATCGGCTGCTGGCCGACTTCAAACACGCATCCGATGGCAAAGTCTTGCCAGGGAATGCGACCCTCAAAAATAACGGACCTCAGACCCGGTAATAACTTCGGTACCAGGCCACGAATCGTTCCACGCCTGTCTCGATGGAGGTCTTGGGGGTGAACCCTGTCTTGTCCGTGAGGCTCTGTACATCTGCATACGTCGCCGGAACATCTCCGGGCTGCAGCGGCAGATGATTCATCCGTGCTTTCTTGCCCAACGCCTTCTCGAGCACCTCGATAAACCGGAGCAGTTCGACGGGCTGGTGGTTTCCAATATTGTAGATCCGGTATGGAGCTGAGCTGGATCCCGGAGCCGGGTCACTGCCAGACCACGCTTTGTCCGGCTCTGCCGGTTTGCCGGCGATCCGGATGACGCCTTCGACGATGTCGTCAATGTAGGTGAAGTCCCGTTGCATGTTTCCAAAATTGAAGACGTCGATCGGCTTGTCTTCGAGGATCGCCTTTGTGAAGATGAACAGCGCCATATCCGGCCTGCCCCAAGGGCCATAGACGGTGAAAAAACGTAGCCCCGTGCATGGGATGTGGTACAGATGCGCATAGCTATGGGCCATCAGTTCATTGGCCTTTTTGCTCACCGCGTATAACGACACCGGATGATCCACATTGTCAGCGACGGAAAACGGCATCCTGGTATTTCCGCCGTACACTGAGCTCGAGGACGCGTAGACGAGGTGCTCGATCTTCCTCTGGCGGCACCCCTCCAGGATATTGAGGAAGCTGATGATATTGCCGTTCACGTAGGCATAAGGATTCACTAATGAATACCGAACCCCGGCCTGGGCCGCAAGATGGATGACCCGGCGGATGGGATGCGTTTCGAAGAGGGCGGACATGCCGTCGCGATCGGCGACGTCGAGCTTCAGGAAGCGAAATGTGTCGAAGGGCGTCAGTTGCGCCAGCCGCGCCTCCTTGAGCCGCACATCATAATAGTCGTTGACATTGTCGACGCCCAGGACGCGTTCGCCGCGTTCCAACAAGCGTTTGGCCACGTGAAAGCCGATGAAGCCCGCCGATCCTGTCACCAGCGTCATCCGGTCCTCAGTACTGTCTGCACTCACCGTGCCTCCTGAAGTGTCGCCTGGCCGCTCAGAGGGGATGCCAATTGCGTCCGTCCGACTGAATCAGACGCTCGGCTTCCACCGGACCCATGCTGCCCGCTTCATACTCAGGCAGCCATTTGGTGCCGTGCGTCTTCCACCCTTCAAGGATGGGGGTGATCCACGCCCAGGAGGCCTCCACGGCATCCCGGCGCATGAAGAGGGACGCATCCCCTGCCATGACATCGAGCAGCAAGCGCTCATACGCTTCGGGGGATGGGGCACCAAACGCCTCCCCATGGCGAAAATGCATTTCCACCGGATGCGTTTTGGCCTTCGCCCCCGGCACTTTTGAAATGATCCGCAGAGACAAGCCTTCCTCCGGCTGGATATTCAGCGTCAGGACGTTCGGCGCCAGCGGCGCGACGGGGTTGGTATTGAAGAGAATTTGAGGGATCTCTTTGAAGTACACGGCAATCTCGCTGGCCCGTTTCGCCAGGGCCTTGCCGGTTCGTAAATAGAACGGCACGCCGGACCAGCGCCAGTTTTCCACAAAGAGCTTGAGCGCGACATATGTCTCGGTGGTCGAGTCAGGCTTGATGCCAGGCTCTCGGCGATATCCTGGAACTTCCGCACCAGGGACACAGCCGGAACTGTACTGCGCGCGCACGGTGTACTTCTGGACTTCGTTCCCGGCGATCGGCCGCAGGCAGCGGAGCACGTCCATCCTGGCATTTCTGACGACCTCGGGATCGAGCGAGTAGGGGGGTTCCATCGCGACGAGGCAGAGCAATTGCAAGATGTGGTTTTGGACCATATCCCGGAGCGCGCCTGCCTCTTCATAATATGTGGCCCGGCTTCCGACGCCTTCCGCTTCGCTCACCGTGATCTGGACATGATCGATATACTGATGGTTCCAAATCGGATCGAAAATGCTGTTGGCGAACCGTAGAACAAGGATGTTTTGAACCGTTTCCTTGCCCAGATAGTGATCGATGCGGAAAATCTGCGCTTCGTCGAACACTTTCGCGACCGCCGCGTTGATCTCTTTCGCAGACTCCAGATCACGTCCGATCGGCTTTTCGACGATGACCCGTGAAAACAATCCATGATGATCCGTCGCGGCATGGGCCTGCAGGGATTTGCGGGCCGCAGCCCCCTCCCGACGGTCCAGCACCATGCCCGCCTTTTGGAGCCCTTCCACAGTCATGGCGATGGAGGTCGGCGGGATCGCGAGATAAAAAATGCGGCTTCCGGGGAGATGCAGATCGGCCTCGGTCTTCACGAGGCGCGTCCGGAGGTCCGTGTAAGCCTTCGGATCGTCCAATGATCCGGCCACATAAAACAGGCGCCGCTCGAAGTCCGTCCATACATCCTCTTTCAGTTTCTGGCGCGAGTACTTGACGACGCCCTCCCGTGCAGTTCTTCGGAACTCGGCATCGCTCATCTTTTTGCGTCCCATGCCGAGCACCGCGTAATCCGCAGGCAACATGCCGTCGAGCAGGAGGTTGTACAGCGCCGGCAGGAGTTTCCTTCGAGCGAGGTCCCCCGATCCTCCGAAGATGATGAGGCTACAGGCCTGGGGCGGCAGTGGATGCGACGACTCTGGCATGACAGGGACCTCCTAGATTAATACTACTTCCGGACGGCATGGCCGCCGAAGGCCTGGCGCATCGCGGCCAACAGTTTTTCCGCAAAGGATTCTTGCATCCGGGAGCGGAATCGTGTGAACAGCGCGGCGGTTAATGTGGGGACCGGCACGTCCTTATCAATGGCGTCGAGGATCGTCCAGCGGCCTTCCCCGGAGTCCTGGACATAGCCTTTCAACCCTTCAAGCTTCGGATTCTGCTTGAGAGCGCCGGCCGTCAGTTCCAAGAGCCATGACCTGACGACACTGCCTTGCATCCAAAGATCCGCGATCCTCGCCAGATCCAGCCCATATTCGCTCTTGGACATCAGTTCAAAACCTTCGGCATAGCCCTGCATCATACTGTACTCAATGCCGTTGTGAACCATCTTTACATAATGACCGGCCCCGTGGCTTCCCATGTAAGCCCAGCCGTTTTCGGGCGCCAAGGTGCTGAAAATGGGGCTGAGCCACTCCACCACGCCTTTGTCCCCGCCGACCATGAGACAGTAGCCCAGTTGAAGGCCCCATATGCCGCCGCTCGTTCCCGCATCCACGTAGGAGATGCTTTTCTTCTTGAGCTCCGCGGCTCGGCGAACGTCGTCATGAAAGTTCGTGTTGCCGCCGTCAATGATCGTATCGCCCGCGGCCAGGAGATTACTGAGGGTATTGATGGTCTCCTCGGTGGGCGCGCCGGACGGCACCATGATCCATACTGCTCTCGGCGGCCGAAGTTTGGAGACCAGCTCATCAAGCGAAGCTGCGCCGATGCATCCTACGGCCTCCGCCTTGGCGACGATGTCGGGAGTTCGGTCGTAGACAACGATGCGATGTTTGTCCCGCTGCAATCGTGTCACCATGTTCATGCCCATCTTTCCCAGCCCGATGAAGCCGAGTTCCATGGCGACTCCTTTCCTTATAAAGGGACCAACCGGCTGCGGTATGCGACCCACGCTATCATTAATAGACGGATTTGGTCCAGCTTGACGCCTTGCGGCCTTTCAAGTAGCCTGTGGCCCGCAATCGCCATGCTGATCGACTCATGACTGGTCCGGACTTGCTGCCATGAAGGTCATCGGTCTGATGTCCGGAACATCTGCCGACGGTGTTGATGCCGCGCTTGTCGACATCCGCGGTACGGGCCACGATGTTAAGACCAAGCTCCTGGCCTTCCAAACGTTTCCCTATCCCGCATTACTTCGGCGACGGCTCCTGTCTTCCATGACCGACGGCACCGTTGCCGATGTCTGCTATTTAAACGTCGTCGTCGGGGAGTGGTTCGCCAGGGCCGCCCTGAAGTTATTGCGCAATGCCAAGGTTCCCCTGAGCCGGGTTGAGGTGATTGGCTCGCATGGCCAGACGCTCCATCATCTTCCTGATGGTCGGCAGGAACCGGGCCTCGGGCCGATTCGCTCAACGCTGCAGCTCGGGCAGCCCGCCGTCATCGCCGAACGCACAGGCATCACCACCGTCGCCGATTTTCGTGCGAGGGATATGGCGGCAGGCGGACAGGGCGCGCCGTTAACCCCCTATGCGCATTATCTCTTGTTCCATACACCCTCACATTCACGTGCCGTGGTGAATATCGGCGGCATCAGCAATCTCACGTTCCTGCCGTCCAGGCCAGGCTTGGACAAGACCCTCGCGTTCGATACGGGTCCGGGAAACATGGTGATTGACGGTCTCGTGCGGCATCTCAGCCATGGAAGGATGACATTTGACCGCGACGGAGAGATGGCTGACAAAGGTTCACCGAACGAAGGACTGCTGCGGGCATTGTTACGTCATCCGTACCTCAGACGGCGCCCTCCCAAATCAACGGGACGTGAAGAATTCGGAAAGGCCTTCCTTGAAGAGCTTGTCCGTCAGGGCACGCGTCCCGCGGTGACCAAGGCCGATCTCGTGGCCACAGTGACGGCATACACCGCTCGCACCATTGCCGATGCACAGAAATTCCTGCCCGGACCGGTAGGAGAAGTGTTGGTCTGCGGGGGTGGTGCCAGGAACTCCATGCTGATGCGGATGCTGCAAACGGCCTGGGATCAGGTTCCCGTGCGGACGGTGGAGGCCATAGGCTGGAACGGACGTGCGCTTGAAGCGGTGGCCTTTGCCCTGTTTGCCTATCAGGCTGTGCAGGGTGTGCCATGCAGTCTTCCCTCGGTCACAGGTGCCCGGCACTCGGTGGTCATGGGAGCGATCGTACCGGGCGGGCGCCCAGAGAAGACTGTCCGGACACGGCGCCAGTCTCGCTGACCTGTCAGCGCGGTGTGAGGCTGTTGGGATAACTTGCGGCGATGCCGTTCGGACGTTTGCCCACCTTGATTCGTTTGAGCTCGCTCAAAGTCGTGAGGTCGATCACCGAGACATCGTCGCTCTTGGTGTTCGTGACGAAGAGCTGCTTGCCGTTGGGGCTGAACGACAGCCCGTGCGTCCACGTGCCGAGAGGCAGTTGCTTCACCAATTTCTCGGTGGCCATATCGATGATGGACAGTTGGTTGGATTCCTGGTCGCAGGAGATCACATACTTCCCGTCCGGCGACACCCCAAGCTGAGCCGGCAGCTTTCCAACGGGAATACGCGCGGTCACCTTGCGGCCACCCGTATCGATCTTGAAGATCTGCCCGGTGTTCGACCCGCTGACGTACACGAACCGTCCCTGAGGCTCCACCCAGGCTTGCACTGCCGCATCGTCGAGCGGCACCGATGCCGCAAGTTTGCGGCCGGCAATATCCACGATGGCCAGATCCCGGCTCCCGAGGTTCGCGACATAGGCGAATTTTCCGTCGGGGGATATGGCCAGGCCATGCGGCATCTTTCCGACTCTAATGGTGGCCACCGTGGACAGGTCGGAGGCTTGTGTGATCGTGAGGTCTCCGGAATCGGTATTGGTGTTGAGAATCAGTTGCTTGTCGGGAGTCATGAAGATATGGGCCGGCCCCTGGCCGACATTCCAGCGGCTCAGGATGCGGAGCTTGTCCGGATCCACCTTGACGGCCTGATTCGCGGGGCCATCTGTTAAATACAACATGCCGTCGGGTCCGAGATGGATATTGTGCGGCGCTCGGAAGCCTCGGATGGTGGCTCTTTTGATCCCACTATCTGCGTCAATAACCGAGAGGCTCCCGCCGCCTTCATTGGCGGTATACACCCACGTCGCGGCCAAGAGGTCGGAGATAAAGCCCAAGGCTATGAGGAGAGAAACAAACGAGATGATCGAGGGTCGCACTAGGGATTCATGGACATCCGGCGATATTACATGAAGTTCATGAACTTCGTCTTTGCCTGGTCCATCATGGACTCGGTGACTAGGGTGGCGCCGGTCTCCTGAGCGATGCGTTCGACTTCCTTGCGGGCCATCGGGCGGATGAAATCGGGAATGTTTTCGAGGCGCTTTTCAGCTGCAGGAGACCAGGCGATGCCGCTCGGGGCGTTCTTTGAATCGTCCATCACTTGAAGCGTGATCTTTTTGAATCCCTGTTTTCGCGCGTAGGCTTCGATTCCGCCTTTCACCATGGGTCTGACAAAAGACGGTGTTTTCTCGAGTCGTTCCAAGGCATCGGGAGTCCATTCGAACTCAGAGGCTGAATGGGCTTTCTCGCCTGATGATCCCAATCCCATTTGCGCGACGACCGCAGAGAACGGGCAGCCGCCTGTCTTTTTCTCGCCTTCCGCCGGAGCGGATGCCGCCGATGCTTTGTCGCTGTAGTGTTCCTGGAGGTAATTGGCCATCTCTGCTTGATCCGCGCCCTCACCGCGCAGACCCCCGCGCGTCATTTCAAAGGGCTGCTGCGCGACCGTGCGGCCGCCGAGCTGCACGCCGAGCGAACTGACCATCTGCGTTTCGCCGGGGTTCGTGACCATCGTAAAGCGGGCGCCACATGACGGGCACCCGAAGAACACGCCCAGCGACCCTTCGGCGGGCTTCTCGACTTTCTCGAAGTTCATGTAGGTTTCACATTTCATGCAGACGAACTTCATCGGGGGCTCCTTATAGTTGCCGGGCCATGATGGACTTATAGTTCAACAGCGATGTGATCCGGCTGGCGATCTCATCGTAGCGGGTGAGAGTCGGAGAGTTCCCGCTCACCATCGGCATCCCTTTGTCGAACGACCGTGCGAGCGTTCGATCGAAGGGGATCCGCCCCAGCAACGGCAAGTCCAACGTCTCGCACATCGCCGCTGTGTCACCTTCGAACAGTTCGCTTTCTGTCCCGCATTGCGGGCACCGATACAGACTCATATTTTCAACCATGCCCAGCATCTTAATGCCGAGATCGCGGGCGTACGCGATGGACTTCTGAACCACATCCGACGCCACCTCTGACGGCGTCGTCACGACGATGGCGCCATCCAAATCGGGGATGAACCCTGCAATGACCGGCGGCTTATCGGCGGCAGCCCCTGGCGGAAGGTCGGTCAGGAGAATGTCGATGTCGCCCCAGATGATATCTGCGATGAATTCGCGGATGACGTTCATCTCCATCAGGCCCAGCCAGACGGGGCTGAGATCCATCGGCCCTTTCCATCGCACGGGAGAGAGTTCCTCGAGGAAGAAGTCCATGGAGCCGACCTTCAACCCCAGAGGTCCGATGGGGGGGATGGCGCCTTCCGGGGTGATGGTAAATCGCTGCCCGCGCATCCCCAGCATCTTCGGGACACAGGGGCCGTTCAGGTCCACATCCAATATCCCTACTTTGTCGCCTTGCCGCGCGAATGCCAAGGCCAGATTGACGGTGGTCATGCTTTTGCCGACACCGCCTTTGCCGCTCATGACGACAAGTTTGCGGCGAACGCCCGCCATCCGCGTCCGGACAGCCTTTGTTAGTTCGGTGATCTGGTGGACGACCTTTGCATCGTCCGAGTACTTCAGCCGGCCGAGAATTTCTTTGAGATCCCGCTGGGTTTCCATAGTCTCGAGTCCTATTTACCAGTGTGGCGGAGTGAATTCGAGCAAACGTATCATGGGCCCTGAAACAGTGTCAATTTAAGTTGACGATGGAGCACTGGACGGCGCGCATTGCAAGTCATTAGGGAAAGTCCTATATAACGAGGTGGATGCTTTCCTAGGCAGGTTTACGAGCAGCTTTCGTAGACTGGAGCAATCGTCAATGCCGATGCTAGCTTAGAGAATGTACGAGTACGTGCAGATACTGATTGTCCTTGCAGCATTCTTGATGTTTGGGGCGCTGGTCGTCGCCGGGTTGATGTTTCAGAGAAATCGTTCCACGCGACCCAGAACGCCTTCCAGAAGTCGCAAGCAAAGGGAAGCGCAAGAGCATCAGTTAAAAGACGCCTGAATCTGCGAGATACCGCCGCTCTAGAGCATTGCCATTGGGAGGGAAGGCGTGTTCTCCTGTCTTCTCTCTACGACTGAGCTAATTCCTGCAGTTTCTTTTCGGCAGCGCCGGAACGCAGCGCTCCAAGAGCCAGAGGGACGGCATCCTTGATGGAGGCCGCTTTGCCGCACGCGTAGAGAATCGCGGCCGCGTTCATGATCACCCAATCACGTTTTGGTCCTGGTAAGTCGTTGCTCATCAGCTTGGCGATGAGTTCTGCCTCAGCATCGATCCCTGGCGCGGCGATCTCGCTTGAGCCTTCGAACATCATGCCGAAGTCCTTCGGCTGAAGGGTCATCGGCGTGAGGTGATCATTTCTCAGTTCAATAGCCTTGGTCACCGAAATCGTCGACAGTTCCGGTTCGCCTTCGAGGCCGCGCAGAACCAACACGCGAGGCGTCCCGAGCATCCTGGAGGCCTCCGCGATTTTCTCAAAATATGGCGGGTGGGAAATGCCGATGAGGGATGACGCGGCGCGAGCCGGATTCAGCAAACGCGCGACGGGTTGAAAAAAGGTTCTGACCCCCAGCTCCTTCCGCAACTCCAAATATCGATACATGGCAGGGTGGTACAGTGCGATATCGAGATAGGCCCACCCCTTCTCGGCGATCTGTGCGGCAACCCGGTCCGGCGTGAAATCTGTCGGGATGCCCAGGCGCGTCGCCATGGCCGCCGTCGAAATGCGATTGAGCGCCCCGTCATAGCCGTGTAGCAGAACTCGGCACCCGGCAGCGGATGCCACGATGGAGGCGGGCAGGAGCACGTGCCAGCTATCCTGTTTGCCGGCGTAGGTTGGAATGTCGACAACATTAAGCTCTGCAGGGAGCGGTAACGGGGCGGCATATTCTCGCGCGACGGATGTGAAGGCGGCCAATTCAGCGACCGATTCAACCTTCATCCGCATCGCGAGAAGGAAGGCGCCGCTTTGAAAAGGCGTCGCGGTGTTCTCCAATAGGAGGCGCATGGCAGAGGACGCCTCTTGATAAGTGAGGTCCTTGGCGCTCCGTTCGCCTCGGCCAACTTTCGCGATGAGCTCTTGCATCGTCATGCCCATAGACATGGCACCATAACATATTTGGACTAGGCCCGGCCGAACAGCCTCCGTAGTTCGGCTTTGGCTCGCTCGAGCACGCGCTTGCGCCTGTCGCTGAGGTTCCGGCCGCCTCGATTAATGTAGAAGTTCAGCATCGACATGGCAGACTGGTAGGGCGTGCCTTTCTTCCTCTTGCTGGCTTCCGCTGATTTTTTGAGCGATGCGGCGATCTTCGAGGCGCTCGATAATTTGAAGACGTCCCTCTGTAAGTCCAACGCGTTGCTATGCTTCGTGACCGCCGCCGACCAGTAGCGCCGTTGGTGCTGTGTCTTCCGAGTAGTGCTGGTAGACATAAATCCTCCTTGTGTTGCCTTGTTTCTTCTACCAAGGAATCACGCGGCGAGACTATGAGCCAGATGGGTTAAATGGAATAGTGGAACTGCTGCTTCGCGCCGATCGCCTGGGCGAGGACGCCGCGTTGCTTCAGTTCAGCGATGATCCGGTCCACGATCGTTTCGAAATCCTTCGGCCCGGCGAACGCAAGATCGGTGGAGGGAGGAGAGGTTTCCTGCGTCTTGCTCAGATGGACCGTGACGACAGGGGTTGGGTGGACGAGGGTTTGAATGGCTTGGTGATCGATCCGTCCAAACGTATTCGTCGTGGACACAACGATCAATCCTGTATCGATC
The DNA here is from genome assembly GCA_005877815.1 of Nitrospirota bacterium. GTDB lineage: Bacteria > Nitrospirota > Nitrospiria > Nitrospirales > NS-4 > NS-4. The sequence continues at coordinate 16,443 of VBOG01000073.1, read as the reverse complement.
AGTAAGCGCGCGACTTCACCGAACCGGCGGACCATCTCGGCGCCGTCCTCCTCGGCGAGGTCGGTATCGAGACCTCGCCGGAGATTTCCACCGTCCAGCAGGTACGTATGCCGGCTGTCTGCGACCAGGCGAACTTCGAGCCTGCGCGCCAGAAACGACTTGTCGCTGGGAGGACCGCCGGTCAGCAGGATGAGCGCGGCACGATGTCCGTAATGCCGTGCGCGATCATCCGGACCGACGTCGCCTTTGACCCACGCGATGTCCCGACGCCGCGCTTCTTCGCGCAACACCGTCTGCGCGTCCCTGACGGATTCGGTGATGATCCCTCCGCCTGAGACGTCATACTGGTCCACCAGCACAAATCTGCCGGTCGCTTCAAAATCACTGTACAGATCGAACGCCAGGGGCAGTTTGGTCCGGATCGTCAGCTCGGCAACCTCATTCTTCCCAACGGTGGTTTGGGTCTGTCTGGCATCCAGGTCCCCGGCGTCAATAATCCGGTGGATCGTCTCGACTTCGCACTCGACTTCACGGGTGGCGAGGCGCAATGCGTAGCGCTTGCCCGTCTCCAACGGCCTCCGTCCCATCCAGAAGAGATTGCACCGGAAGACGGTCGAGACGAGCGGGGCGGCGTCCGGATAGGAGGCGATCTCGCCGCGCTCGACGAAAATCTGCTCGTCCAATGTGATCCCGGTGGATTGCCCGGCCTTCGCCTGGGTCGGCACGGGCTCCACATTAAATGCCTCGATCGATTTCACATTGGCGGTCTTGTTCGACGGCGAAAAGACCAGGCGGTCGCCGACTTTTACGAGGCCGGCCGCGATGCGGCCCGCAAGGATCCGTCGGGCATCGAATTTGTATACGTCCTGCACGGGGAACCTAAGCGGTTGATGTTCCCGTTCCGTCTCCTCGCGGAACAGACCGAGGGTGTCCAAGACGGTGGGGCCGGTGTACCACGGCATCACGCGGCTTCTGGTCGCGATGTTCTCGCCACGCTTCGCGCTGACTGGCACAAACCGTTCGGGCGACACTTTGAGCTGCGTGAGAAACGCGCGGTATTCCTTTTCGATCGCCTCGAACACATCCTGCCGGTAGCCCACGAGGTCCATCTTATTGACGACCACGGCAACCTGCCGCACGCCGAGCAGCGATAATAAATATCCATGTTTCTTCGATTGCTCCTTGACACCTTCCTGCGCATCGATCAAGAGGAGCGCGGCTTCCGCGCGCGCCGCGCCCGAGATCATGTTTTTCAGGAACTCCTTGTGGCCGGGGGCGTCAATGATGATGTACTGGCGATCCTTCCACTGAAAAAACGTGCGCGCGGTGTCAATCGTGATGCCCTGTTCCTGCTCCTCGAGGAAGGCATCGAACAAGAAGGCATATTCGAATTCCTTGCCCTGGCGCTCGCAAATACCCCGGACCTTCTCCAACTTGCCTTCCGGAAGCGAACCTGTATCCGCGAACAGGCGGCCGAGCAAGGTAGATTTTCCATGGTCCACATGGCCGACGATGACGATGTTGAGATGTTCTTGGGCGCGGGCGGCGCGTGTATTGAGCGTGGACAACATGGCTTACATGTAGCCGTCTTTGCGGAGCAACTCCATTCCACGGCCCTCATCCTGGGCGCGCCCGGAGCGCTCTGCGACCGTTGTATGCCGCAGTTCTTCGATGATGTCGTCCACATTTTTGGCCTTGGACTTGATGGGGAACGTGCAGGGCGCGCAGCCGAGGCTACGGTAGCGAGTGCCCTCACCCTTGTCGAAGTAGAGGTCAATGATCGGAATGTTTTCCGCCTTGATATATTCCCAGATATTGATTTCAGTCCAGTCCAGCAGCGGGTGGATGCGGATGTGGGTCCCCTGCGGAAAGGCCGTCTTGAACTGGTCCCACAGCTCCGGGGGTTGCTCGCGGAAGTCCCAATCTCCGTGTTTGTCACGGGGAGAGAAGTAACGCTCCTTGGCACGTGTGCCTTCCTCATCGGCCCGCACGCCGAGGATCACGCCGGTATAGCCTTTTTCGGCCAGGAGATTCTTAAGCCCGTTAGTCTTCAAGGCCGTGCAGCATTCAACGCGCCCCAAGCCCGGATTCATCCCATTTTTCAGAGCCTCGGTGTTCTGTCCGATGACGAGATTGAGGCGCCATTCCCGGGCGAAGCGATCGCGGTATTCGATCATCGCAGGGATCTTATAACTCGTATCAACATGGATCAGTGGAAACGGCACATGGCCGAGAAAGGCTTTGCGAGCCAGCCACAGCAGGACAGTGGAATCCTTCCCCATGGACCAGAGCATCGCAAGATTCTCGAAATGCTTATACGCCTCCCGAAAGATATAGACGCTCTGATCCTCAAGCTGGCGGAGATGGGCATTCATTTGTGCAGGCCGCATTCGGTCTTGGCTTGTCCGGCCCAGCGGCCCGCGCGGGAATCCTCGCCCGGCTGGACCGGACGGGTGCAGTACGTGCAGCCGATGCTCGGGTAGTGTTGATCGTGGAGTGGATTGTAGGGGACATCGTGCAGCTTGATGTAGGCCCACACCTCGTCGTTTGTCCATCGCGCAAGGGGGTTGAATTTCATCAAGCCGAATTTCTCGTCCCACTCAAGCAGCTTCGCATTCGCACGAGTCGGGCTTTGATCGCGGCGAATGCCGGTGATCCAGGCTTTATAAGCCTTCAACGTCCGCGTGAGGGGCTCCACCTTTCGCTGGTTGCAGCATTCATCGGGGTGCCGCTCCCATAATTTGCCTCCGAACTGTTCGGCCTGCCGGGTCGGCGTCAGCAAGGATTTCACCTGAATGGGCGCGATGCCATACTTCCGAATCAAGGCGTCCCGTGTCTCATAGGTTTCCTTAAAAAGGAAATCCGTGTCCAAGTACATGATCGGCGTCTTCGGATTGATTCGGTGAACCATGTCAATCAAGGCCACGTCCTCGGCTCCGAAACTGCTCGCCAGCACGATCTGCGGGAAATAGGTGTCAATCGCATAGACAAGAAGATCGTGCGGAGTCGCCGTCTCAAACGAGGTGCTCAATGCGTGCAGCGCCTGGCGATCTTCAACGGTCATCATCCGACCTTTTCCACGGTGACTTTGAAAAAATTCTCGGAGGGCGTCTCGGACAAGACCTTCTGCCCGTCGTTGCGAAGCGACTGAGGAACGTTTCGGATTGGATCGCCGGCATCCAACCACACCTCCAGCAGCTCCCCTTCGTCCATCATTTCGAGCTTCAATTTCGTTTTAACATAGTTGATGGGGCACATCACGCCGCGCAGGTCCAACGTCGTGGGCGTTTTGCCGACAGGACCGGGGGCGGGCCCGTCATCTTTTTTCTTGTCTGTTTTCTGCGCCGCTTCTTTCATCTTTAGTTCGTGCTCCATGCTGTCCGTCAGCGCCCTGCAGGCGTCCACGAATCCCTTGGCATACTCCATTTTGCTCTGCGCGAACGCGGCCGTCGTTTCCTTGGGACCGAGATCGCCGATGGACGTCGTCGGCTTTGCATAGACCGAGGGGATTTTGCCGCTGTCGCCGAAGCGGCGTTCGAATTCGATGAACGTCTCGGCGTCCGTGTTGGGGTCAACGCCTTCGAGGACGAGAACGGCTTTCGCCGCCGCCAGCACCGCGCGATACATCTTATTCAGCGCGGGAGCGTGCTGGTCCTTGTTCTCGAGCAGCTTGGCTTGATACAGCTCCTGCTCGGCTTCCAATATCCGGTTCTCGATCATCTCGAGCGCACCGCCGGCGCACTCACCGGGACCCAAATCCTCCAGGATGAACTCGTCTTCCCCTTCCCAATCGAAGTAGTAGCTGGGATCTTCCTCGAACGTGGGTTGGAAGCTGTAGGGAATCAATTCGTCCTTCAGTTTGGGTTTCCCCATCCGATCAATGTACTCCCGGAGGCTTTCTCCATCCTGCCGGTCCCTTCTCCAGACCTCGATGAGATGTGAGATAGCGCTCGGGACATTCTTGGCCGGAAGCTTAATCGTCATCTGCCCGATTTTAGGAACGCCGTCGATCCGGCCGCCGAGATGGAGCTCGTAATGCGGCGCCACATGGTCGTACATGCGCTTGCCGACGCCATGGAGGCCAATCGTCGCGATGTGGTGCTGGGCACAGGAATTGTGGCATCCGCTGATCTTGACCGACACGTCTTTGAGATCCTCTGGGACCTTTCCGGGAGGGAACACTTCCGCGAGCGCTCGGGCCAAGCCCTTCGAGGAAGTGATGCCGAGCCCACATGTATCGGTGCCCGGGCACGCGATGATGTCTTCCACCAGTTCCGCCCCTGGATCGCCGAGGTTTGCCGCTGCCAATCGTTCGTACAGATGGTTGAGCTTCTCTTCGGACACCCAGCGGAGGCAAAGATTTTGTTGAATCGTCGTCCGGAGGTTGCCGTTCGCGAACGCCTCGCTCACATCCGCTACGTCCCTCATTTGATCGGCGGTGAGGTCGCCCATGGGAAGGCGGATGAACGCAGCCGAAAAACCGGACTGCTTTTGGGGAATGACATTGGTCCGCCTCCACATTTCAAAGGGCGTTTCCCGATGCCCATTGGGCGAGCCATTTCCGTTCGTCGCGGCATGGTCGCCGTCGGACTTCGTTGGCTGGATCAGCCTCGGCGCCAAGTCGGTGATGACCGGAAGCTCTAATCCATGTCCGTTGTAGGACTTGCGGATGACGGCATATTCCGCGTCCACGCGGCGCTTAAATTCCTCGAAGCCGAGTTTATCGATGACGAACTTCATCCGGGCCTTGTTCCGGTTCTTTCGATTTCCCAAATTGTCGAAGAGCTTGAGCACGGCGTCACACAGCGGCAAGAGATCGTCCATCAGAAGAAAGTCACGCAAGACGTGCGCCAGCCGCGGGGTCGAACCAAGCCCGCCGCCGGCTGTCACGCGAAAACCAACCACACCATCAGGCCGTTTGACCGCCAGGAAGCCAAGGTCATGAATGGGCGTCATCGCGCAGTCCGTCACGCATCCCGAGAAAGCGATCTTGAACTTCCGAGGCAAGCTCTGATTCAGGGGATTCCGCAGCAGATGCCGAGACACGGCCTTGGCATACGGCGTCACATCGAAAATTTCTCCTTGGCAGACGCCCGCAAGATGGCAGGCGGTGACGTTCCTCACGGTATTTCCGCAAGCCTCGCGGGTGGTCAGTCCGCATTCCGCAAGTCGGCGCATGATAGTTCCGCAGTCTTCGACGCGGGCGTAGTGAAGCTGGATATCCTGACGTGTCGTGACGTGCCCCACACCGGTGGTATACCGCTCCGCCAATTCCGCGATCGTCCTCAACTGATGGGCGCTGAGGCCCCCAAAAGGAATCTTGATCCGGACCATCTGCACACCCGGTTGGCGTTGTCCGTAGATGCCGTGCTGCAGACGGAAGGGTCTGAAGACGTCCAGGGAAATTTCGCCACGGACGAGTTTGCCGACCTCATCCTCGAAGGATTCAATCTCACCGAGAATATCGGGAGGAATGGAGTTTGTTTGTGAAGATGCCTGCGTCTTCATGAAATCGCTCTCCTAAGCTGAGAGTCAGATGTGATACATCAATGTCCGTTGTTCTTCGAGGTCCTGAACACGGCGACACAGATCAGCCAGCGTCGTGCGATTCAGCGTATTCACGACCGAGACTTTCACCTCTTCCCAGACATCCTGGATCAGCGAACTGTGCGGCGCTCCGTGGCCGTTCCCGTTGTGTGCGCGTAGGGACGAGCGCGGCGGTGTGATGGCGATGGGGCCTTCCACGGCTTGCACGACGTCCCCCAGCCGGATTTGATCCGCCGGTTTGGCCAACCGGTATCCGCCGTGTATCCCACGCGAACTTTCGATGAGGCCGGCGTGCCTCAGTGCACGAAGAATATGTTCCAAAAATTTCAGTGGAATGCCTTGCCGATCGGCGATCCCTTTTGCTTGAACAGGGCTCGATCCTTTGGCCAATGCGAGGTCCAAGACAGCCATGATTCCGTATTCGCCTCTTGCGGAAAGATACATAGCCCTAATTCCTACTGTACAGATAGGGTTAATAGGATTAACTTTATACAATGTTTCTTCTCCCAGAGTCAAGGGCGTTCATGAGAGTCTCGGAGGAGGTGAAATATTCGCCTGATGTTCTCTTGACTTCGGCGTGCTCCTTGCTACGTTGTACACAGGGGAACGTTGGAAGGAGACGTCATGATTCGGTTTGATCGGCTGACAGTCAAGACCCAAGAGGCCTTGGCGGATGCGCAACGGTTGGCAGAACGAGCCGGACACCAGCAAATAGATATCGAGCACCTCGCCCTGGCATTGGTTCGCCAGACGGAAGGACTCACGCAAGCACTTCTGAACAAGCTGGGCGTGGACCCGGGCATCTTGCAACGGGAACTTGAGCAGGAATTGCGGAGGATTCCACAGGTTTCGGGTGCAGGGGTTGGGCAAGTCAGCATTACCCGACGCGTCGATGACCTCTTCTCTGTCGCAGAGAAAGAAGCTGAGCATCTGAAGGACGATTATTTGAGCACCGAACATGTCCTGGTGGCGATTGCCGAAACAGGAGGCCCGGCCGCTCAAATCTTTAAACGGCACGGAATCACGAAAGACCGACTCTATTCCGCTTTGACCGTCATCCGGGGATCTCAGCGTGTTACCGATCAGGAACCCGAGGAAAAGTATCAGGCGCTGGCCAAGTACAGCCGGGATCTGACCGACCTCGCCCGCAAAGGCAAATTAGATCCGGTCATCGGCCGCGATGAAGAGATCCGCCGAGTCGTCCAAGTGCTGTCCAGACGGACCAAGAACAACCCGGTATTGATCGGCGAGCCGGGCGTGGGAAAAACGGCGATTGCCGAAGGCCTGGCGCAGCGGATCGTGAACGGCGACGTGCCGGAGGGGTTAAAAGACCGCCGCGTCGTGGCGCTCGATATGGGTGCCTTGGTGGCCGGCAGCAAATTCAGGGGCGAGTTCGAGGATCGGTTGAAAGCCGTGCTACGAGAAGTCCAGGAAGGCGCGGGCTCGATCATTCTCTTCATTGATGAAATCCACACGCTGGTTGGGGCGGGCGCGGCGGAAGGCTCGATGGATGCATCCAACATGTTGAAGCCTGCGCTGGCACGGGGGGATTTGCGGTGCGTCGGGGCCACGACGCTGGACGAATATCGGAAGCGGATCGAGAAAGACCCGGCGCTTGAGCGACGCTTTCAACCGGTGTTTGTGGCCGAGCCTTCGGTCGAGGACACGGTTTCGATCCTCCGGGGCCTGCGCGAGCGCTATGAGGTCCATCATGGGGTGCGGATCAAGGACTCGGCCCTCGTGGCCGCGGCGGTCCTTTCGAAGCGTTACATCAGCGATCGGTTCCTTCCGGATAAAGCGATTGACCTCGTCGACGAAGCGGCCTCTCACCTGAGGATGGAAATCGACAGCATGCCCACGCCGCTGGATGAGCGGCTGCGGCGGATCCGTCAACTCGAGGTGGAACGTGAAGGTGTCCGGCGGGATACCGATGCCTCGGCGAAGGAGCGATCCGATAAGATCGAGCGGGAGCTTGCTCAGCTCCGCGCTGAGACGGAACAGCTCAAAACTCAGTGGCAGGCCGAGAAGGAGTCCATCAAGAAGATCCGGGCGCTGAAGGAGAAGATGGAGAACGCGAGGCAGGAGGCGGAGCGTGCCGAGCGCAACGGGGATCTTGGACTGGCGGCGGAGTTGCGTTACGGCCGAGTTCCGGAGCTCAGCAGGCAATTGCAGGCAGAGAACGATCGTTTGCAGGCGTTGCATGGGGAGAATCGTCTCTTGAAAGAAGAAGTGGATGACGAGGACATTGCCATGATTGTCGCCAAGTGGACCGGCATTCCCGTGACGCGACTCATCGAGGCCGAGACAAAGAAGCTCGTACAAATGGAAGACCGACTGCGCCAACGCGTGATCGGGCAGGAGGAGGCCATTGTTGCGGTCTCGAATGCGGTGCGTCGTGCGCGCGCCGGCATTCAGGATCCACGTCGGCCCATGGGGTCGTTTATCTTTTTAGGGCCCACCGGCGTCGGCAAGACGGAGCTTGCCAGAGCCTTGGCGGAATTTCTCTTTGACGACGAACAGGCGATGGTCCGGATTGATATGTCCGAGTACATGGAAAAGCACTCGGTGTCGCGGTTGATCGGCTCTCCTCCCGGGTACGTCGGTCATGAGGAGGGCGGCCAACTCACCGAAGCCGTGCGGAGACGGCCGTATAGCGTCGTCCTGTTCGATGAGATCGAAAAGGCGCACCATGACGTCCTCAACGTGTTGTTGCAGTTGCTGGACGATGGACGATTGACCGACGGCAAGGGGCGCACCGTGGATTTCAAAAACACCGTGGTGATCATGACGTCGAACGTCGGAAGCCGAGAGATCCAGGAAGCGGCAGCGGCCGAGGACGAAGCGGAAATGCGGAACCGAGCGCAGGAGGTGTTGCGGGGCCATTTCCGTCCCGAGTTCTTGAACCGGATTGACGACATCGTGATCTTCCGGCCGCTGACGCCCAACGAGCTGACGAAAATCGTCGAATTGCAGGTGAAGCAGCTTGGCAGCCGTCTGGAGGATGCACACATCCATCTCCTGCTGACGGACCGGGCCAAGCAGCATCTGGCGCGGACCGGATACGATCCACTCTACGGCGCCCGTCCGCTCAAGCGGCTGATCCAACGAGAGATTCTCAACCCGCTGGCGCTTCGGATGCTCGAGGGGACCGTCAAGGAAGGTCAGGAAGTTAAAGTGGATGCCGAGGACGGACGTCTCGTCTTCAGGTGATCTGCATGTCGCATGTCGCACGCGGCCGACGCGTCGCGTGCGGCAAGGCTACACAAGTCTTGACAGGCTTCCTCGCGATTGGTAATAGTACCGCCTTCTTCCTTCGATCGGAGTTTTTCATGCCTGCCCGACATATTTTCCACGTGCTGTTGCTCGTTACGGACCCCGACCTTGCAGAACTCTACCGCCACGAATGTCCCGAGTGCGTTGTGACTGTCGCAAAGGACGCGGCCGAAGCGATTCGGAAGGCGCCGAAACGTTCTTACAGTGCCGTCATCATGGAATCACGGAAGGATTGGATGAATGAGGTCAAGACGCTCGACGAGGTGCTGGATCCTTCCCCGCAGATGGTGTTGGTGGGGACGAGATCATTTTTACGGCAGGCCTCGGAGAATGTGAAGGGCCTCTCGAACGGGCATGCCGCGAAATCAGCCTCGAAACTGCCTCAGACTTTGGGGCTCGATGAATACGTCAACGACAAGCTTCGTGACTTTGTCCGACGGATGAAACTGGGGGCCGGGTCCAATCTCCATCCGCTCTTGATCAAAGCGGTCGAAAAACCGCTGATCACACTCGTGCTTGAAGAGACAGGCGGTAACCAGAATCAGGCCTCAGAACTGCTCGGTCTCAACCGCAACACCCTCCGCAAAAAAATCAAAGAGCTGAAGATTGCGGTGTCTCCGAAACGGACAACCGAAAGGGCCTGACGTTCGCGCAAACGCGTAAATTTCCTCTTGTTTTATGCCGCTTACCCTTCCATCTAACCTTGACAATCTCGCACGCAACATATTAGCATGACCGCTTGTATTAGGCGCGTAGCTCAGGGGGAGAGCGCTACCTTGACACGGTAGAGGTCGACGGTTCAAGACCGTCCGCGCCTACCACAAGTGTTCAATCACCCCGGGCTCCATTCGCGTTGTTGGGTTGTGTATGTGGAGACGCAGTGTCTGTAGTGTCTGAAAAGTGTACCGCTTCCATCGCTCTCGTCTATCCTGACGGACACCACACAACGGCGCCAAAGGGAATTTCTGCCGGGGAGGCGCTCGCGCTTCCCACGGGAAAATTGCCGCAGGGCGTGATTGCCGCCTTGGTGAATGGGGCCGCAGTGGATCTTGCCGCGCCTCTGGAGTCCGATGCGGAGATCCGGCCGGTCACGTTCGACATGCCGGAGGGCAAGGAGGTGTACCGCCACAGCAGCGCGCACATCATGGCGCAGGCGGTCAAGGACTTGTTCCCGACGGCCCAGCTCACGATCGGCCCGCCCATCGAAGAAGGCTTCTATTACGATTTTGCTTACGAACGCCCGTTTACGCCGGAGGATCTCGCCAAGATCGAATCCCGCATTCAGGAGATCCTGAATGCGGATCGGCCGTTCCGGCGGCGCGAAATGTCCCGGGGCGAGGCGATTCACTTCTTCAAAGATCGCGGCGAACATTACAAGTGTGAGTTGATCCAGGGGTTCTCCGATGAGACGGTGTCGGTCTACGACCAGGGCGGGCTTGTGGACCTGTGCCGTGGTCCTCATGTGCCTTCGACCGGCTGCATTCACGCGATCAAATTGCTGACCTCTGCGGGGGCGTACTGGCGTGGCGATGAGCGCAACCCGATGCTACAGCGAATTTACGGGACCTCGTTTCCGACTCAAAAAGAACTGGATGCGTATCTTCAGAAGCTCGAGGAGATCAAAAAACGGGATCATCGCAAGCTCGGCAAGGAGCTCGAGTTGATTTCGGTGAACGACGAGATCGGGCCGGGCCTGATCCTGTGGCTGCCCAAAGGGGCGACCGTACGGCTGCAGATCGAAAATTTCTGGCGGGAACAGCATCAGAAACACGGCTATGAACTCGTGTACTCGCCCCACGTCGCGCGGCTCGATCTCTGGAAAACCAGCGGGCACACGGAGTACTACCGCGAAAACATGTTTGCGCCGATGCAGGTGGAAGCGACGGATTATCAGCTCAAGCCGATGAACTGTCCGTTCCATATCATGATCTATAAATCGCAGTTGCGAAGCTATCGCGACCTGCCCCAGCGGTACGCGGAACTTGGCACCGTGTATCGCTACGAGCGCTCGGGTGTGTTGCACGGACTCATGCGCGTCCGCGGCTTTACGCAGGACGACGCCCATCTGTTCTGCCGTCCAGAGCAGATTGAGTCCGAAGTGGCCGATGTGCTCGACTTCGTGTTCTTCGTGCTGAAGACGTTTGGCTTTCACGAGTATCAGGTCTACGTTTCCACGAGACCCGAGAAAGCCGTCGGTTCCGAAACGGCGTGGGCGCAAGCCACGGGCGGGCTTGAAGCGGCCTTGAAGAGCCGGGGCATCGCCTACAGCATTGATCCGGGAGAGGGCGTGTTCTACGGTCCGAAGATCGATATCAAGATCAAAGATGTGCTGGGCCGGTCCTGGCAGTGCTCGACGGTCCAGGTGGACTTCAACAATCCCGAGCGCTTCGGATTGGAGTTTACCGGTGAGGATGGACACGCCCACCGCCCGATCATGATCCATCGCGCGCTCATGGGATCCATTGAACGTTTCTTCGGGATCCTGATCGAGCATTATGCTGGCGCATTCCCGACGTGGTTGGCGCCCGTTCAGGCGGTTGTGATCGCCATTACGGATAAGCAGGCGGACTATGCGCAACAGGTGGCGCAGCGGTTCAATGAAGCCGGCTATCGCGTGGAAGCGGACATCCGGAGCGAGAAGATGGGTCTGAAGATCCGGGAGGCGGAGAAAGCGAAAGTGCCATACATGCTGGTGGCCGGAGATCGCGAAGTGCAGGAGAACGCTGTGTCGGTCCGCCGACGCGGGGGTGGCAATGCCGGCACCATGACCATCGAGGCGTTTCTCGAGCACCTCAAACATGACGTGACAGAGCGGACGGGAGTGCCGCTGGCGCAGTAAACCAATTGAAAGGAGAGGTGGGCAATCGCAGAACAGAAGCTGAGGGTCAATAGAGAGATACGCATTTCTCCGGTTCGTGTGATCGGTCCGGACAGTGAGCAACTTGGGATTCTCGCGACCCTGGATGCGCTGAAAAAGGCGGAAGAGTTGGGGTATGATCTTGTCGAAGTCGCGCCGACCGCGCAGCCGCCGGTCTGCAAGATCATGGATTTCGGCAAGTATAAGTATGAGCTGAGCAAGAAGTCCCATACCGCTAAGCAGCATCAGAAAAGCACGCAGGTGAAGGAAATCAAGCTGAGGCCGCGAACGGATCAGCATGATCTCGAGACGAAGGTTCGTCAGATGAAGGAGTTTCTGGCCGACGGTAATAAGGCCAAAGTCACGGTGACGTTTCGTGGCCGGGAAATGGCATACCAGCAGATGGGGCGCGCCTTAATGGAGAAAGTCGTGGCTCAGGTGGCGGGCGCAGGACAGATCGAGCAACCACCGCGGATGGAAGGACGGTTTCTTGTGATGGTGGTGGCCCCGAAGTAAGGACGATAGGAGCGGACATGGCAGGACAAAAACTGAAGACCCACAAAGGCGTCAAGAAGCGGTTTCGTCGCACGGGCACGGGAAAGTTGATGCGCAACCAGGCATACAAGCGGCACATCTTGACGAGTAAAAACAAGAATCGGAAGCGCAGGTTGAGCAAAACGACCGAGGTCTCATCTGCGGATAGGTACCGGATCTCCGCCTTGTTGCCGAAGTAATCATTTAGAAGAGGAGAACGAGACATGCCACGGGCCAAAGGCGGGCCGAAAACCCGCGCACGTCATAAGAAGCGTTTAAAGCTTGCCAAGGGATATTATGGCGCGAAGAGCAAGCTGTTTCGAAGCGCCACGGAAGCGGTGGACAAGGCGCAACAGTACGCCTACCGCGACCGCCGGAATAAGAAGCGAGATTTCCGCCGGCTGTGGATCACGCGCATCACCGCGGCATGCCGCACGCACGGGATGCTGTATTCGCGTTTCATTCATTCGTTGAAGCAGGCGGGGATCGAGCTGGACCGCAAAGTGCTATCGGACATGGCGATCCATGATCCCGGCGGCTTCGGTAAGCTCGTTGAAAAAGCGCGAGGCCAGGTGGTGGGAGCGTAGATGCGCACAGCGGCAACCATGCCCGTGTTGGTGGGTGTGCTGACGGTCGGCCTCGGTCTTGGCGCGGGCTGGGCCCAAGAGCCGCCGGCGGCCCCGCCCGTGCCGGCGCCGCAGGACGCGACGCCTCCAGCACCCGCGCCGCCACTTCCAGATGTGGCCCCGTCACCGGCACCCGTGCCGGTACCCCCTAACACCGCACCGCCGGCTGAAGCGCCACGTGCTACAACTTGTCCCAGGCTGAACGACCGCGTCAGCGAAAAGCTCTCGCCGATTCAGATTCTGAGCGAGCACAACCTGCCGCCCGGGACCCAGAAGAGCGCGCTGTCCGCGGCGGACATGAAATGCGTCGAAAGCCTTCGGGCCGCGGGCAAGAAGGCCATTGAAGAAAAAAAAGCCGCGCTCGGCATTCACCGTTATCTTGCCGCTGTGGAGACCGCGCCTGCTCTTGCAAGCGATATCTACCGTGAGCTCGGGTATGAACTCGACAAGGCGGCGTACCCAAAGCCGGCCATACAGGCATATTTGAAGGCATGGAAGGCCCTTGATGTGGAAGGAGTGAAAGCCGGGGAGAAAGTGAACGGCGCGATGGTCCTCTCCATGGCAGATATCCGTGATTCGCTTGCCCGGCTGGGGGCACAGGTCCCGACGCCCAACAGCGAACTTGGACGGATCGTCGTCGCCAATTCTACGCGGTCCCTCCGGGAAAAATATTTCAGCAGCTTTCCGCCGAAGCCATAACCCTTGGGTTCCCTAGCCTTCAGGCCCTCTTCACCCGCCTGACCTTTTCCCAGACCGGCTCTTGGCCCTCGCCGCCGCTTCGCAAATGCAGGTAATTGATTATTTACAGGAGCGCATCAATCTCGAGATCGAATGCCGCGCACGGCATGGAGACTTGCCAGCGTTCCAGGAGTTCGGGGTGCAGTTCGCCGATCACGCCGATGGGGGTCTTATTGAGGACGATCTGTGCGGCACGGCCTTCGAGGAATGAAGGATGCGTGACCGGCTCCAAGCGGTACGGCTTATTGAGGTAGAAGCACAGAACGTCCAGGAAAGAGTGCATCTCAGAGAAGGTTGCCTCGGCGTGGGCGATGATGGCGCCCAGGCGGATGGTCGTGCGGCTGCCGGTCTCAGCGGCGGCGTCGGGGGAGGCCACATCGCCGATTTCAAACAAGTGATGCGGATAAAAGCTGCGTGAGGAAGCGGTTTCCACACGAAGGAGCGACGGCAGGATCCACGGACGGATGCATTCGACGCTCTGTGACATGACATTGTCGATTTCCACACAGCGGCCATTGGCATGGTCGGGCGGGAGGCGCATCTTTTTCAGGAGGTCCTCGCGGGAACCCAGAATGTTCGACACGATTTCCTGAAAGCCGAAGCCCACCATCAGTTCGCGGACCTTGTCGGAGAGTTGCTCGATCCGTGAGAGTGTGCCGACGGTAAACGCCGACGGCAAGATTGCGGCGAAGGACCCATAGCCGCGGCTGATCGCGACATCCTCGATGATGTCCACGGGATGCATCAGGTCGTTGCGGTATGACGGCAACGTGATGCTCAAGCTTTCCCCCGTCCCCGACACGCCATACCCGTAGGATGCGAGCGAGGAACGGATCTCCGGGGACGACAGCGGCGTGCCCAAGGCTTCGGCCACCGCCTTGCGCGTGATCTTCCGCGAGGCGGTGAAGTGCTGCGGCGTGCGCACCTTCTTTCCCATATCGGTCGGATAGGGATAGACGATGTCCACTGGTTCAATGGCCGCACCACGGTCGTGAAGATTGGCGGCGAAGATATTCAGCGCCAATATGACCATCCGGATGTCCATGCCGGTCACTTCGATGAAGAGATGATCCTCCCCGGGGCGGACTTCGCCGATGTCCCGGCTGTTGATGATCGGGGGAAAGGACAGCACCTCGCCTTTGGCGTCGCGCAGAAGCGGGAATTTTTCATGGCCGGCGAGGATCGGCGCGTACTCCAGGCCTTTGGGATGGATCTCCAGAATCTCACGCAGGCTCATGCGGTCGGCGTATCCCAGCGGTCGGAACTTCGTTTTTTCGGGATGGACGAGTGCATAGGTGACGGGGAATGCAATGGGGCGCAATCGGTACACGCCGATGGAGACCGTCCGCCGTTTGCGGCCGAAGATGTCGGCCAGTTTCTCTTGGATCTGAATGAGCTGCGTCAGTCCTTCCGGCGTCAGCTTGTACCCGAGCGCCTTGCATGCGGCGACGAACGGGCGAACAGTTTTCAGTCCCTTCTCCACGACGATATGATCGCGCGCGCCACCGGTGGGCTTTAAGTAGGGGTAAGAGGACGGCGCACCCTTGAGCTTGCCGCGGATCTGGCGGGCGATGCCTTCCACGCACCACAGATCGGGACGATTCGAATCCTGCAGTTCGATCCGCAATTCTCCGGCATCTTGGTCGTAATCTTTCACTTCGCCCTTCACCAGCGGCAGCCATCCGTCAAGATCCTTGTCGGTGGCCGTCCGACCGATCAGCCGTTCGAGATCGCGCCGGTTGATGGAGATGGTGGGCATGGGTCAGTACTGCACGCGTTTGGAGCGGATCATGTCGAGGTCGGCGGAAAAAAGGTCGCGGATATCATGAATCTCCAAGGCGACCATCGCCATGCGATCGAGCCCCAGGCCCCAGGCGATGACCGGGACGTCCACGCCGAGCGGCTGCGTGACTTCGGGGCGGAAGAGACCCGCGCCGCCGAGTTCCATCCAGCCGAGACGGGGATGGCGGACGTGCAGCTCCACCGAGGGTTCGGTAAAGGGAAAATAGGCAGGAAGAAACCGCATCTCCTGCGCCTGCGCGATTTCACGCGCGAACAATGTGAGCAACCCCAACAACGTGCGAAAGTTGATGTCCTGCCCTAACACGATGCCTTCGATCTGGTAGAAGTCGGGCGCATGCGTCGCGTCCACCTGGTCATAGCGGAAGCATCGCGCGATTGAAAAATATTTGCCGGGAGCCTTGGGTCCGCCCGCCAGGGTACGCGCGGAGACGGCGGTTCCCTGGCTGCGCAACACCAGCCGCCGCGTCCGCATGGGATCGAAAGGGTACCGCCATCCGCTCGATCCGGTCTTCCAGCCCCGCTCGTGCACCTGCCGGACCTGCTTGAGGAATGGTTCCTTGATCGGAGGGGAGTGCGTCGGTTCTTTGACGAAGTAGACGTCGTGGATGTCCCGCGCCGGATGGAATTGCGGCATGTACAGCGCGTCCATGTCCCAGAACTCGTTCTCGACCAATGGCCCGCGCATCTCCTCGAATCCCATGCCGACGAACTTGGCTTTCACGAGATCCAAAAACTCGCGATAGGGATGCTTCTTGCCGACGCCGATCCGCGAGGGTTTCAAACCGATGGCGTATTTCCTGAAGCCGACCTTCCGCCAACTCCCGTCTTTCAGCATCTCAGGGGTGAGGCGAGCCGCCTCTTTCTTGGTGCCCCCGCTACGGACCTGGCTGGCGACCGCCTTCCCGGCATCCGTCACGCGATAGACGCGGGCTGTGACCCGCTCGTCAATGCGGAACGGTTCGTTCGGGTTGCCACGTTTTTGGGAGAACTTCTCGATGAGTGCCTGGTCGGCTGGGCTGAATTCGGTGAATGGCTTGTGCCCGTTTCGAATCTCGCCCAGCAATG
>VBOG01000072.1:6318-6739 GCA_005877815.1 Nitrospirota bacterium | reverse complement strand
TCGAAAGATCCCGGGAAGCCACGATCCCGAGCGTCGTGAACCAGCTCTTTGGACAGACAACGTTCTACTTTTCGCACTCTGACGCCATGGCTGGCTGTGCACCGCTGTTTACGTTTCGCGACAAGAGCGCTGCCCAGATTCTGGCCATTTTCAAGAGGCACTCGTACTTTCACCATCGCAAGAGTTTCAGTTACAATGCTTTCTTGTTTTTCTGGTTCACAAATCTTTTACTGCTCGCGATTCTTGCCAGGGTACGCAAGGAAGATGTTGCCGCTCTTTCTTCGTATGCTACGGCATTGACGCTGGTCGGGTTGGTAATGATGGTCGCAAATTGCTTTCTGAATGAATTCCAGCCGCGCTACACTCTTCCGATGTGGGAGCTAACGATTGTCTCGGCGTCTGTTTTGGTTGGCCGAACCAT
>VBOG01000072.1:3685-5977 GCA_005877815.1 Nitrospirota bacterium | reverse complement strand
AACTGCTTGAGTGACACGAGCTTCATTCCTGTCGGCCGCGATCGTGAATGTGGTGGGCCCAATCGCACCAGTGAAGGCGACGAGAGCCCCGATGCCACGAATGCGATGGCGAAGCCGTTTCTTCATAACCGGTGGAATCTTTAGAGAAAGATAACACCTGTGCGCGCGATTGCTCACACGGAGACTTTCTTTTCACAAGACGGGATGCCCGGTTCGGATATTCACTGCGCCACGGTCTGCCTTCAACCGACCAGCGGCGTTCAAGCGATCAGCGGCATCGATCCGACTGGAGTTTTTCAAATTACTCGTGGTCTTCGAAGCCGGGATCGTGATCTTCCCGCCAGGACCGGGAGAAGCAGCATCGAGCATGGAAAGCAGTTGCCCACTATCGCTGACGTTCATTACGGCGCCGGTCGCTTTCCCGCTGGTGGTCTTGGTTGTGGACAGAGTTGGAGAACTAACCTTTGTCGTCGTCGTGACGCGGGTGCTGGACAGAGTTGGGGAACTAACCTTTGTGCTCGTTGTGCCGCTCGTGGTGGCGACGATCACAGGAGGATCATCGAATGCAGGCGCGCTGGTTAGCGGTTGAGGATTATTCGCTCCGGCGCCCGCGAACGTGCCGGTGGTGCTTCCATTACCGTCGAACCCGGTGTAATTGGCGTTGTTAGTGTAAACATCGGCCGGATTTGAGCCGCCGATGGTGACCGTGACATTGTTGAAAATGGTGACGGTATTAGCTGCCAGAATCTTTGCGCTGTTGCCGCCAAGCGTGACGGCCGCTTTGAAGTTGATCGTTCCGCTGCTACCTCCCGCGTAAAGCTTCAATGTCGTGTCAGCCGAGAGAGTGCCGCCGCCGATATTGAGCACACCGTTTGTGCCAAGCGCGCCGATTTTGAGCACATCTGCGTGAACGCTGGTGTTATTAAATGTTGTAATTGTTCCGTTGCCGTCGATGCGGGCGAGGAACGTCCCGCCGGCATCATAACTGCCGCCATTAATATTGATTGCGGCCTCCGCGGCACCGTCGCTGCCAGCAATCTCAACAGTGGCATCGCCGGTGACGTTGGCGGTGCCGGTAACGTTCATGTTGATGGCAGCACTCCCGCCGATGCTGCCCGCCGTGTTGTCGATCTGAGCATCCAAAAAATTCGCAGTAATAGTTGCTGCGGTTAGATTGATCGTGGCATTCGTGCCAATCGTACCTCCGTTGTTTGGAATTACGAAAAAGGTATTGTTGCCGGTGATATCGCCAGTCGCAGTAAAATCGATCATTGCTCTGCCGCCGATGCTGCTGCCAGTGTTGTCGATCGCAACATAGAGTTGATTACTCGTCAAAATATTGGCACCGCTGACCGTAACCGTCGCATTGTTGCCAATGCTGGCAGCAACGTTTCCGCTTTGATTATTTAAGATTTGAAAAAACGTATTGCCATTGGTTTGATTGATATCGCCAGTGGCGACATAACTGATGCTGGCATTTCCGCCAATAATCCCTGGCCCGTTAGCAATCCCCACATTGAGATCAGTCGTGCCCACGGTGACCGTGCCCGCAGTGGCATTAAGACTCGCATTCCCGACGATGTTACCACCTTCATTAGATATGACTTCGACTAGGGCGCCAGCCAGTGAAACATCAGCGAAATTCGCGCTGATCGTGGCATTTCCGCCAATCGAACCGCCGTTCTGATTGACAATATTGAAGAACTCGCCGCCCTGAGAGGTTGTTTCTCCAGAGACCCCGACGTTGATTGTAGCATCTGAGCCGATTGTCCCCTCGTTGTCGTTGAAGGCGAAATTCGCGTCGCCCTGCGTGGTGAGATCGCCGGTAAGATTGAAGTTTAGGCTGGCGCTCCCACCGATGTTGCCGCCGCTGAAATTATTGATGAAGAGATTGAGTTTTCCAGCCGTCAGATTTCCTCCAACGCTAAGGTTGAAGTTTCCGCCGGTATTAATCGTCCCGCCGTCCTGATTCTGAATGCCCGAACTAATGTTGCCGGTGGAAAGGTCTCCGCCCACCGAGGCGAAAATATTTCCGCCATTGTCGATGAACCCTCCGTTGAAGGTATTAACAAAAAGGAAGAGAGGATGTATGTTTTCTGCGACCGTTAGGCTTCCGTTAACGGTGAGTGTGACATCGCCACCGCCGATAATAGTACCGCCGTTGTAATCCTGGATACCAACATTGAGGTCGGTAGTGTTAACGTTTCCGGCAATTGAAGCAAAAATACTCGCGTCCCCGCCGATATGGCCACCGTCGTTATTAACGATGGCTAAGCTGAGATGTGTCCCCTG
>VBOG01000072.1:0-3633 GCA_005877815.1 Nitrospirota bacterium | reverse complement strand
TTGTCCTGGTTAAGAATTGCGAAGTTTGCGTCGCCCTGAGTGGTGATATCCCCAGCCACCTGCAAAGTCATATTGCCGCCCGTGCCAAGGTGGCCCCCCTGGTTTTCGGTTATGAGGAATAGCGGGCCCGCGTTTAGATTCCCACCAACAGTTATAAAAATATTTCCACCGGTTCCGATTGATCCGCCGTTACCGTTTTGAATCTGCGCAGAGAAACTACCAGTATCTAACGTGCCCGTGGTGGAAGCATTCCCATCAAACGTAACGTTGATATTACCGCCCGTCCCGATCGTTCCACCCGTTGCTGTCGGATTAAAAAATCCGCTGCCGTTGAGAACGTTCCAGTTAAGACTGTGAAACTCCCCAACAGTGGCTGTGACATCACCGACCAAGTGAGCGGTTAAGTTGGCGCCGTTATTGATTGTCCCGCCGTTAAAGTTATCCACTTCCAGAACTAGCCCGCCATCCAACATCACAGGACCAACGGTGTGCAGTGTTACATTGCCACCGTTGTCGATCACGCCGCCGTTCGTATTATCGATGTATTCGTTTAGATTGGTGGTCGAAGTGCTGCCACCTACTGAATAAAGAACATCCGCCCCAGTAACAATGTGACCTGAGTTGCTGTTAAGAATTGCTAGGTCGATCCCGTTAGGCGCGGTCACGTTATTATCGATGTTCACCGCAACGTTCGCCGCCCCACCGATCATTCCGCCGCTATTTAAGATGGAGAAGCTCGCGTCGCCCTGAGACGTCATGTCGCCGGTGAGATTGAAGTTGATGTTGGCGCTACCGCCGATGGTGCCGCCCGTGTTTTCGATCTCGGCAGAAAGCGTTCCGCCGACTGTAATATTTCCAGGTTCAGAAACTGAAATGTTGCCGCCGGCGCTCCGAGCAGAAAACTGCCCACTGAGAATCAGATCAGATCCGGCATTGAACGTGATGTTCCGGGCGGCATAGAGAAATAAATCGGTCGTGCCGACAATTGGCGACGCCAGGGTTAGATCTCCGTTCGTCCCGCGCGCGTAAAAGAAGAGCGTTGGGATATCTTGGAATGTGATCTCGGACCCGAGATTGATCGAACCGTCCTGCGAGGCGAGGAGCAAGGCATCGAGTCCGGTGAAAGTGAGCGTGCCCCCGGGCAAGCCGGTGGTGATATCACCGACGCTGATCAAGGCCAGGTTCGTCACGCCGCCGTTAGTCAGATCAATGGTCGGATTACCGGCCAACACTAATGATGTGAACTTAAAGGCAGCGCCCGGGAAATGGCCCGCGTTGTTGAAGTGGGTATCGAAATCGAGCGCGGTGTCGACGGCTGACGTTGAAGCAAAAGCCCACACGGAGAAAGGACCATCATCCGCCAAGCTGCGATAGATTGTTCCGTAGTTGGTTACGCCGTTGGTTGTGATCGCGGGATCGGTCGAAATAGTTGTCCCGGTCGTGATTAGATAAGGAACTGGCGAAGTAATTACCGACGGCGGTCCGAACTTGCTCGGAGTTGGTGTTGGCGGTGGCGGACTTGTTGGTGTCGGAGTGACCGGCGTCGGCGTTGGAGTAACCGGCGTCGGTGTGGGTGTGACGGGTGTCGGAGTCGGCGTTACTGGGGTTGGTGTCGGAGTGACCGGCGTCGGAGTCGGTGACACCGAGGGCGATGGGGACGCTTGCGCCTCTTCGGCAACGATACCCTGGTTGATCACGTTTACGATCTGCGTCGGATCGAGGGGATTCGTCGTGGTGGTGGCAGCGAATCCGCCCGCCAGTTTCAAGTCTAGTTGCTTCTGCTCTTCCAACGCGATCAAATCCAAACTGGCGGGCGGCAGCGGCTTCTCGAAACCGATAAAAAAGAGCGAGCTGTTTACTAATTTTGCAATGTCGAAAGTCAATACTTTCGAAAAGCTCTTGCCGTCTGTGGTGACCATTTTCCCTGGACCCACCTCGACGGATTGACCGTTCGATAAAATAAGACGGAATGTCCCTTCCAGGCAAAGCCACTTGCTGAAGGATTGAGGGTTGCTGGCGGTGGCGGGATGAAATTCGCCGATGCCAGTGGTGCCTGTGATTGAGACAGTGACCCCAGCAGTATAAGATTCATCTCCCGCGTGCCCCGGTTGAAACTGAAGATGGTGTTCGCGCCGAGACGGGTAAGGGTTAGATCGGGAAAAGTCAGTTCGCTGCGTGACTGCGTGCCAGTCCGAACAGCAATGCCTTCATGGACAAGATCGGTGACCACGGCCGGACGCGGCGCCGCTTGTTGCAACAGCAGTTTAACGTCGTTCACTACCTGCGTGACGCGCGCTTCCTTGAATTGTGTGGCGTTCGCCGAAGTGGCGGCGGCAATAAGGCAAGTAAAACCTGACACAACCGCGACGAATCTCGTGTGCGCGGTTCCTCCAAATAGTTTTTTCGTACTTGCTAGGATGTTAGTCATAAGGGGAGTGGGCGCCGATGTTGGCTGGTTTATTGTCAGTTTGCATCAGTTAAAATTTATAGTGCGTGAAACTAGTTACGGGTTTTTGTTTGTGGCTTTGGGGGTGGCGTCCGGTGTTGGATTAACAAGAGTGACGAGCGTGCCGCGCCCGAAGATGACGAGGTTCGAGGGGATAAAGGTGCCCTTAGCCATGAGCTTTACTTGCTTCTGCTCTTCGGACTCGATCAAGCGTTGGCTGAGGAGAGGTTGAAACTCGCGGACCAGCAAGCACGTCTTCATTACGCGTGCGATGTCAAAATGCGCCGGATCCGGGATGGCGGTTACGTCTGGCTTGGTAATGAGAATTTGCCCGGCGTTGATCAAGAGCGATTCGCCGATCTGATTTGCCAAATAACAGCGGACCGTCCCTTCCAGAACAAGGACCTTGACGTAGAAGTTGGCGTGATGCTCGATTATGCCAGTGGCACCTGTGCTCGCGGCCGTGATCGCGGCAGTCTTGATCTTCACGCCGCCGGCGCCTTTCGGTATCTGGAAAAGCATTGCACCTTCGCCCAGGTCCATGGTGCGGATTCCGTCGTTGAGACCGAAAATCGTTTTCGCGCCTAACCGCACGATCGTTTGATCTGTGATGGTCAATTCGGTGCGTGATGCGACACCGGTGCGGATAGCATCGCCATCGCGAACGCTGTCGCTCACCGCGGCCGGGCGCGGGGCCTAACGCGCGCTTCTTTTGACTGCCCGGCATTTAAACAGGCGGCGGTTAGGAGAAGACAAACAAGCAAACCGCGCTTTAAGATTTCTGCTCGGGGGGCCGAAGAAGGAGAAGAATTGTTCATGGGGGAGGTGTTAAAATTTGATTGTCAGCGCTACCCCGCCACCGATGTTGGCGACGCTGTAATCGAACACGCTTTGATTTGACTGATTCCAGGCGAAAGAGCTGAGTGCGCTCAGTGTGAGCCAATCTCCAATCCGATAGTTCGCGCTCAGGGAAAGTATTTCGTTCACGTCGGTTCGACCGCCGGAATAATAATCGCGCACGGCCAACCGGGCTGTGGCGTCGATCGAAAAAGAGCGGCTCAAAGCGACATCGTAGCCCACGTAGAATGCATAGTCGTTTCGTCGCGGCGGCTCGGGATTCCCGTAAAAGCTCAGGTTCAGACCTACGCCAAGAAAGAGCTGCTGCGCCCGGTGGATCCGAAACGGCA
>VBOG01000071.1 GCA_005877815.1 Nitrospirota bacterium | reverse complement strand
TGAGATCAAAGCGAACATCCGGGCGATGGCCAGCGACAAGGACGTGGTCATTTGTGAAATCGGCGGCACCGTCGGTGACATCGAGAGCCTGCCGTTCCTCGAAGCCATCCGCCAGATTCCCTACGATGTGGGCCGCGAGAATGTCCTCTACATCCACGTGACTCTCGTTCCCTACTTGAGCGCAGCCGGCGAGCTCAAGACCAAGCCTACACAGCATAGCGTCAATAAGTTGCGGGAGATCGGTATCCAACCCCACATCTTGCTGTGCCGGACGGATCGCTATCTGCCGCCGGAATTGAAAGAGAAGATTGCCCTGTTCTGTAACATGCAGAAGGATGAAGTCATCACGGCAAAAGACGTGGGGACACCCTATGAGGTGCCGCTTGTCTTCCACAAGGAAGGCTTGGACCGCCTCATCGTGGAGTATTTGCGATTGAAGTTAGGCGAACCGGACCTCAGAGAATGGGACAGTCTCGTCCAACGGATCAAATCCCCGGAACACGAAGTCACCTTGGCGCTGGTCGGCAAATATGTCGGATTGAAGGAGTCGTACAAGAGCCTGACCGAGGCGCTGGTGCATGGCGGCATCCATACCAGCACGAGACCGATCATCCATTGGGTGGATGCCGAAGAGATCGAGCAGCGGGGTGCCGATCGTGTGCTAGCAGATGTGGATGGGATCATCGTGCCTGGAGGGTTTGGCAATCGCGGGATCGAAGGGAAGATCGCCGCCATTCGTCATGCGCGAGAGCGGCAAGTGCCATTCCTGGGGCTCTGTCTCGGGATGCAATGCGCGGTCATCGAGTTCGCTCGCAACGTGGCGGGCATTGCGGAGGCCAATAGTTCTGAATTCCTTCCGCAAGGGTCCGCTTCCGTCATCGATCTTATGCACGATCAGCGGTCGGTGGAAGACAAGGGCGGGACGATGCGTCTCGGATCCTATCCGTGTAAGATCGAAAAAGGCTCGCGCGCGCATCAGGCGTATGGCCAGACTGAGGTGAAGGAACGGCATCGCCATCGGTACGAGTTTAACAATGTCTACCGGGAGCGGCTGGCCAAACAGGGATTGGTCTTTAGCGGCGTTTCTCCGGACGATCGCCTGGTCGAGGTCATCGAACTTCCGCATCATCCCTGGTTCCTCGCCACCCAATTCCATCCGGAGTTCAACTCGCGGCCGCGCCATCCGCACCCCTTGTTCCAGGGCTTCGTCGAGGCCGCGCTCCGTCATAAGGTCGGGGGGTGACGATGCGGACCGTCGAGATCGGCGATATCAGTGTCGGCCATGGCCTGCCGCACGTGATCATCGCCGGCCCATGCGTCATTGAAGATGCCGGGCTTGTGATGGAGACGGCCGCAGAACTGAAGCGTATAACGAGCGACTTAAAGCTGCCCTTTATCTTTAAGTCCTCCTACGACAAAGCGAACCGCAGTTCGGCTGATTCGTTTCGTGGCCCCGGATTGGAGGCCGGCCTTCCTGTCCTGCGAGCTGTGCGCGACAAGCTGGGCATTCCCGTTCTATCTGACGTGCATACGGCAGAAGAAGCCACGGCCGCCGGCAAGGTTCTCGATGTGCTGCAGATTCCGGCGTTTCTGTGCAGGCAGACGGACCTTCTCCAGGCCGCAGGTCGAACCGGCAAAACGGTCAACGTCAAGAAAGGACAGTTCCTTGCGCCATGGGACATGGCGAATGTCGTGAAAAAGCTTGAGGAGACCGGCAATCACCGTCTGCTGCTCACGGAACGCGGGGCGTCCTTTGGATATAACAATCTGGTCACCGACTTTCGGGCGTTGCCGATCATGCGTCGATTGGGGTATCCCGTGATTTTTGACGCCACCCACAGCGTCCAGCTTCCGGGCGGGGCCGGGACGCGCTCGTCGGGGCAGCGGGAATTCATTGCTCCGCTGGCCCGCGCGGCCGTCGCCGCAGGCTGCGAAGGCATCTTCATGGAAGTCCACCCCAATCCGGACGCCGCGTTGTCGGACGGGCCGAACATGGTGCCGTTGGCCGACGTCCGGTCGCTGCTGGAACAACTCGCCCGCATTGCAGCGGCCATCGGACGCGTGGCGCTCTAATTCACGGAGGGATCGCATGGCCGCCGGAGGACAAGTCAGTGTCAGTGTCCCGTCCCGCATCCTATTGCATCTGCCCAACGCGCTGACGGTCAGCCGCATCCTCCTGATTCCCGTGTTCGTGCTGTTCTTCCTCGAGCCCACTCCCGAACGGTCCATAATGGCCGCCGCCGTGTTCGGGTTGGCGGCGCTTACCGATGCCATTGACGGCTATATTGCCCGGCGATGGGGCCAGGTGACTCGCCTCGGAAAACTCTTGGATCCGATTGCCGATAAGCTGCTGGTCCTCACGGCGCTTTTTCTGTTGGTGGACTTTGATCGGGTGCAAGCCTGGGTTGCGATCGTTCTCGCGGGACGAGAGTTCTTTGTGACCGGATTGCGTGGGGTGGCCGCCAGGGAGGGCGTTATCTTCTCGTCCGAGACAACGGGGAAGTATAAGATGGCGGCGCAGGTCGTCGCGATCCTCCTGTTGATTCTAGATGGCACCGTCCCCGCGCAAGCAAACCTTCATCTATTCGGGACGGTGATCCTGATGCTGTCCATGGCCCTGTCGTTAGTGTCGGCGGCCCAATACTGCCGCCAGTTCATCCGACAGGTTCTCCCCCGGTGGGGGACCGGCATGGGATCTTGATGAATTGGCCAGTCCTCTCCGTCGTTGTCGCCGCGTACATACTCGGTTCGGTCCCAATCGGTATTCTGGTCTCTCGCGTCTGGGCTGGAATTGATCCTAGACATGCAGGGAGCGGGAACATCGGCTTTACAAACGTTCTTCGCGTCGCTGGGACGGTGCCTGGCCTCATGACCTTGTTGGGTGATATGGGAAAGGGCGCCCTGGCGGTGCTCGCCGCACGGATGGTCATAGGCGACACTGATCTCATGTGGGAGCCAGCGGTCGGTTTGGCAGCCATTCTCGGCCATATTTTTCCCGTTTTCTTGGGTTTCAAGGGCGGCAAAGGCGTGGCCACAGCGCTCGGTGTTATTCTGGCGATTGACCCATTGCTTGGCGGGGTATTGGTCCTGATTTGGACACTGGCAGCAGCACTGTGGCGCACCAGCTCGCTCGCGGCAATCGTGGCCTTCGCGGTGTTTCCTCTCTTGGTTGTGCTCCTTGAGCCAGAGGCGAGGTGGATGCTTATCTTTTCGATGATTGTGACCGCACTTATTGAGTTTCGACATAAGGGCAACATGAGACGTCTGTTCGCGGGCAATGAGCCTAAATTCGGAAGGTTTCATGTCGGATAAGAGAGATTATGTTAACTTTGATGGTCTCATGAGATGAACCTTCTGAAGGCTGCCCAACGGACGGTGTCACTCAGTATTGATGGGATGAGAGAGGCAGTCACCGCCGTCGCCGAGCGTGTGGCCGTTCGGGTTCGCATCGGCAAACTGCATCTGCAATCCCAGGACGCCGAAGCGCGTCTCGAGCAAGCATACAAATCTCTCGGCCAGCACCTCTTCGCGAACCGCGAATTGTCGGATCCGACGAATACCATCCTCCCCCCACTCCAAGAACGCATCCGCTCTGAACGACAGACGCTTCTCGAGCTTCGGGATAAGTTGGCATCTCAATACGATGAAGCCCTTGCTGCATCGCTCCTGCGCCTTCAAGAGGACCTGAAAGAAGGCGGCGCGATGGTCGAACGCGTCACGGTGAGCCCTGGCGCTCATGCCGATGGCAAAGTGCTTCGGGCATTGGCGCTTCCCGAGGAGGTGCGCCTTGTGTTTATCCGGAGGAGCAACTGCTCGATGATCCCCTCACCCGATTTGATCTTGAAGGCCGGAGACCAGATCACACTCATTGGTAAGCGATCCGCCGTTCCCGAAGCCCTGCATATTCTCCGAAACTGAAACCACCACATTGTAATGGTTGCAGACCGTCTGTTAGGATAAGCACGCTATCTTTCCCTCCAAACGTAGAGGTCTCTCAGGAGAAACAACAATGAACATGGTGCCACCCACGCTCCAAGGAGCGAGCCTCATTCTCTTTTTCCTTCTCAGCATGAGTTCCCTCCTGTTGCCGTCTGCCGATGCCTTTGCCGCCGAAGCTACGGGAGCACAGTTGCTCGAGCAGATCCAGAATGTCTTTATCGACCTGGCGGAACGGGTCCGGCCAGCCGTCGTCAATATCGCGCCGATATCCACTTCCGCGAGGTCGCAAGAAACGCTTCGGGATCGCTCTCCCAACAACCCAGGCAGCGGATCGGGTGTGATCGTGGACAAGCAAGGCCTGATCGTTACCAATAACCATGTGGTGGGCGATGCCAAAGAAGTGGAAGTCCGCCTTTCTAATCGAAGTAAGTTTGTGGGCCAAGTGATCGGCCGGGACCCGGATACGGACCTTGCCATTGTGCAGATTACCCCCGCGACAGAATTGGCCACAGTCCCGTTCGGCGATTCCTCAAAGGTGCGGGTTGGACAATGGGTTCTGGCCGTCGGCAACCCCTTTGCGCTCGATCGCACGGTCACGCTTGGGGTCGTCAGCGGGCTGGATCGGGATGCCGTCAGGCTTTCGCGCTATGAAGCCTTTATTCAAACCGACGCTTCGATCAACCCCGGCAACAGCGGGGGGCCATTGTTCAATCTGAAAGGTGAAGTGATCGGGATCAACACCGCGATTATTAATTTCGCGCAAGGCATCGGGTTCGCCATTCCCTCCAACATGGTGCTGCAGGTCGTCGATCAGCTCCGTTCACGCGGCAAGGTGGTCCGTGGGTGGTTGGGCGTGGGTATCCAGGAAGTCACGGCAGAGCTGGCGGGCAAATTCGGCATCAAGGACACTGACGGCGTGCTTGTAAACGACGTCTTCGAGAATGAGCCCGCGTACCGCGCAGGCATTAAACCAGGGGACATTATCTCGAAGGTGAATGGCCGCCCGATCGAAACGCCCAGCGGCTTGTCGCGCTCCGTCGCGGCCCTCTTGCCCGGCGCAAAGATCGATCTTGAGATCGTCAGAAATGGAGAGCGCCGCCAGGTCGTCGTGGATTTGGGCGAACGCAAAGAAGATGCGGTGGTGGCCTCGATCCCTCCTCCCCCGCCCGTCCCTGAGCTTAAACTTGGCATTAACGTGCAGGATCTGACCCCCGAACTGGCTGAGAAGTTCAAGATCAAGGATAAGAAAGGGGCGCTTGTCGGGAAAGTTGAAGTCGGGAGCGCCGCTCAAGAGCAGGGACTCCGCGAAGGGGATTTGATCAAAGAAGTCAACCGCCAGCCCGTGACGACGGCCGATGAATTCAAATCCGCCGTGGCTCAAGTGAAAAAGGGCGATTCGGTCCTGTTGCGCGTGGTCAGGGAAAACCGGGCGTTTTATTCTGTCCTGGTTCCCAAGGAAAAGTAAGAAGGCGTGAGGGCGGTGGCCGGGATCAAGACACGGCCGCCGCTTTCATGGATTTCTGCTCGTCGATCACCTTTTGAGCCTGGTCTTTCGGCACCTCCTCGTAAGTCGAAAAATCCATCGAGTACGTCGCCCGCCCGCCGGTATGAGCATTGAGCGAAGCTTGGTATTTCAGCATCTCGACTAACGGGACAGCGGCTTTGATGATCGTCCCGTGATGCCCCTTCGGGATCGTGTCCTGGATCCGGCCGCGACGGCTGTTCAGGTCCCCGATGACGGCGCCCACAAAGTCGTCCGGCGTGCTGACTTCCACCGACATGATCGGCTCGAGGAGCACCGGCGCCGCCTGGTCAAGGGCTTTTTTGAACCCCATGGACGCCGCAATCTTAAACGACATTTCCGAGGAGTCGACATCGTGATAGGACCCGTCGTAGACAGTCACCTGAATGTCCACCATGGGATAGCCCGCAAGAATGCCTTCATGCATCGCCTCCAAGACACCTTTTTCCACGGCAGGAATGAAATTGCGCGGGATGGCGCCACCCACGACTTGATTTACGAACTTGAACCCCGTTCCTCGTTTCAGCGGCTCCAGCTTGAGCCATGCATCACCGTATTGCCCATGCCCGCCCGTCTGTTTCTTGTATTTCCCTTGAGCGGAGGCGGCCCTTTTGATTGTTTCCTTATACGGCACCTTCGGAGTATGGACATTGACTTCAATGCCGTATTTTCGCTTCAATTTTTCAAATGTCACATCGACATGGAGCTGGCTCATGCCGCTGAGAATCATTTCATGCGTCTCATTGTTCCTCGTGAATTCCAAGGAGGGATCCTCTTCGACAAGTTTGTGAAGACCCAAGCTCACCTTTTCGACATCGGCCTTCGATTTCGGCTCGAGCGCGAACGCCATAAGAGGTCGCATCAACGGGGGCTTGGGAATGATCAACGGGGCGGCGTCGGCGGTCAGCGTATCACCGGTCTGTGTATCCTTGAGCTTCGGAATGGCGACAATGTCGCCAGCCACGGCCGTTTCAACCTGCACATATTTCTTGCCGATTGCGTGAAACAATTTGCCGCCCTTTTCTTTGACGCCTCGAGAAGCATTAAAAAATCCCGCGTCGGTATGGAGCGAGCCTGAGAAGAGCCGCACATAATTCATGTGCCCCATGAAGGGATCAATAATCGTTTTGAACACGTAGGCCGACAACGGAGCACTCGTGGAAGCCAATAGCGAGACCGGTTCTCCACCGTTGTGCGTGGCATGGGTCGGATGCATGGCAGCGCGCTCGACCGGCGATGGCAACACTGCCGCCAGAGTGTCGAGTAATTCCATGGTGCCCAGGTTTTTGACGGCGCTGCCGCAGAGAACAGGAAACAATTTACGAGAGACGGTACCTTGCTTTAAACCCTGAAGAATCTCAGCGTTCGACAGTGATCCTTCCGCGAGATATTTTTCGAGCAGTTGATCGTCCGCCTCGGCAGCAGACTCAATCAGGACCTTTCGCGCAGCCTCCACCTCTTCTTTCATCGTGGGCGGAATATCGATCTTTTGCCGTTTTCCGCTGCCATCGCCGGGATAGCGATACGCGGTTCCCGTGATCAGATCCACGACACCTTCGATACCCGCTTCCTGTCCGATCGGAAGGGACACGATGATTGTCTTGATTTCAAAGGATTGTTCGATCACATCCGTTGCCGCCTTCAAAGATGTGCGTTCCTTATCCAATCCTGTGACAAAGAACAGGCCCGGCAGTTCCACCGTCGCCGTATATTCCCATGCCTTCTCACATTCAGATTTGACCCCGAGCGACGCGTTGACAATCCATAGCGCTGCATCGCTGATATAGGACGCCTGCCTCGCCTCGGCGTAAAAGCTCGGAGCCCCCGGAGTGTCAATGAGGTTCAAGGCCGTGTCATGCCAGGAGACTTGGCACAGACTGGAATGCACGGAAATTTTGCGGTGATGTTCCTCGGGCTCGTAATCCATCGCCGTCGTGCCGGCGGTCACGGAGCCCATCTGCGAGACCGCTCCAGTAGTGGCGAGAATGGCTTCGACGAGACTCGTCTTGCCTGCACCATTGTAGGACAGGAGGACAATATTCCGAATGGACTCAGGTTTGGTATCCTTCATAGAAGAAGCCTCCAAACAGAGCTGCTGGTTTGTCAATGAGTTATAGTGTAACCATTCTAGGAGGGCTCCAAGAGCCTGTCAACGGGCAGGAAAAGCCAGGCGAAGCGTAGCTGTTGATGCTACGCCCCGCCTCGCAATGATTACTTGCCGGTGGTTTTCAGAGTGGCGGCAACGTGCTTTGGGTGCAGTTGGCAGTACACCTTGTGCTCCGAGACCGTTTTGTCGATGTTCCCGAGCGGCACCGAAATAGTTTTCTCCTCGTTCGGCTTGATCACTTCCTTGACCTTCATGCTGTCGATGGCAAAACCGTGCTCTGCCGCCAGGGTGTTCTTCACTTTCAGCATCAGTGGGGTGGTCCGGCCGGTGAGATCCACCGTGCCGCCACCCTCCCACATTTTCGCGCCGTCCTTTTCCACGGCCGTAAATGTCGCATCATCTGCAGCCTGCGCGGGCACGTAGGCACAGACCACGACAAGAGCCAGGACGATTGCCAGGACGCCATACAATTTCTTCAGCTTCATCGCGCACCTCCATTAGATTAGATTGACTGGCTAGGTTGGGCTACGCGGCGGAGTCTAAATGAACTTAAGTCAGAAACGCAAGGCCAGGTTTGCAGCATAGGGCGCACCGACAACCTATTTCTTGCTAGGTGTTAAGTAAAGGTAACAACATGCAGCCGTGGCGGCCAGAGCTTGCCTTCGCCATAGTGTCCGCTACGGATTGGGAATATGTGATCCGTGTTTTAGGCTGTAGCATGAACGCCGACTTTCAGACATCTCAATATCAGGAGGAAACAATGACACCAAAAACAAAAGCAGTACCATCAGGCCTTCATAGCGTCACCCCTAACCTCACGATGCAGGATGCCGGCCAGGCTATTGACTTTTACAAGCGCGCGTTCGGCGCCGCAAAAACGGATGCGTTTCCCCACACCCGATGGGAAGGGCATCATGCACGCGGAAGTCAAGATGGGCGATTCGATCATCTTTCTCAGTGACGAACGTCCCGAGATGGGATGCCGCGGGCCGCAAAGCCTTGGCGGCTCACCGGTCGGGTTTTTTCTCTACGTCGACGATGTAGCCCACATCTTCAACCGCGCCGTCTCAGCCGGTGCGAAATCTGAAGATGGTCCGCACCTTTATCTATGCCGGCATGCGTGAACAGATTGTCGCCTAAACAAGAAAGGAGAGTCTCCATGCCATACATTACTGTCGGCAAGGAAAACGCAGGCAACATAGATCTCTACTACAAGGACTGGGGTAGCGGACAGCCCGTGGTCTTCAGCCATGGGTGGCCGCTGAGCGCGG
Organism: Nitrospirota bacterium; assembly: GCA_005877815.1. Lineage (GTDB taxonomy): Bacteria > Nitrospirota > Nitrospiria > Nitrospirales > NS-4 > NS-4. The sequence goes on along the minus strand of VBOG01000071.1, from coordinate 11,740 downwards.
ACGCCTTCGAGGACCAGATGTTCTTTCTGGCGTCCCGCGGATATCGCTGCATCGCTCATGACCGCCGCGGCCATGGCCGCTCAAGCCAGCCCTGGAACGGCAACGATCTGGACACCTATGCCGAGGATCTCGAGGCGCTCGTCGCAGCACTCAACCTGACGAACGCGATCCATGTCGGCCACTCCACGGGCGGCGGCGAGGTCGCACGCTATATCGGCCGCCACGGCACGAAACGTGTGGCCAAGGTCGTGCTGATCGGCGCGATCCCACCGCTGATGCTGAAAACGCCCACCAATCCCGGCGGCACGCCGATCGAAGCCTTCGATCAGCTTCGCGCCGCGGTGGTTGCCGACCGCTCGCAGTTCTGGAAGGATCTCAGCCTGCCGTTCTATGGCTACAACCGCCCGGGCGCAAAGATCTCGGAAGGCGTGCGCGAGTCATTCTGGCTCCAGGGGATGATGGCCGGTTTCCCAGCTTCGTACTTTTGCATCAAGGCGTTTTCCGAAACGGATCTGACCGAGGATCTCAAGAAAATCGACGTGCCAACCCTGATCCTTCATGGCGACGACGACCAGATCGTGCCGATCGGCGCCTCGGCCATGCTCTCGTCCGAGATCGTCAAGAACGCGACGCTCAAGGTCTACAAAGGCGCGCCGCACGGCATGTGCACGACACTCAAGGACCAGGTCAACGAGGAACTGCTCGGCTTCTTCAAGGAAGGGAGAGCGACCCGTGCAGCTTAGCTGAACAACACGACTGGAGCCGGAAAAATGGGGATAGGCTACCTTTTTATGAGGCGAGGACGCTCCATGCAACCGGCAAAGAACAGTAAAGTAGCCTGTCCTCTTTTTCTGTCCATCAAGCAGTGTGAAAAAGGACAGGCTACGTTGTGGCGAGGATGGTGTCAAACTTTTAGGATGCAGCGTCGCGCGCACTCGAGTCTGCCCCCAGGCCGAAATATTTCGCGAAAGTACTACTCGCACCTACTTTCTTTTCGCCACATCTGCGGGTATGAGTAGCCATCATAGCCAGCAGGTCGCTTGCTGTTCAATTGGAACTTAAAGATAATACCCACCGTCGAGCACGATCCGTAGAATCACAATGTAGCTTTGAGCTAGACCAGAGAGTGAGGTGGCGTATGAGGAGAAAAGGCTTTCTATGGGGAACAGTCGCAATCTGGATCGCCGTGCTGGGATACTGGGGGATGTCATCCGGCGCGAAGGACTGTGACACTCAAACTGGAATTCCTGCAGAGAAAGTGGCCGAATACGTGCATGCCGTGCTTCAGTCTGACCGAACTTTTTATACGGTCCACGTCGTGGAGCGGTTACAGGCGAAAGGTGTCGTGACGGCTTCGGAAAATTGGCAGTCCGCAAATCTCCTTCCCCTCCCTGCTCAGTTCCTAAAGGAGTCAAACCAGTTAGCAGGAAGTACAAGAACCGGGATTGGATACCGCCTTATCAGCCTCTGGCCGATCAATAAACAGAATAGGGGGAAGAGCGAGTTCGAAAATAGAGGGCTCCAGGAGACACTGAAGGATCCCGATCGTCCCTATACTGAAGTGGTCATGAACGGGCCGGACGCATACTTGCAAGCGATCTATGCGGACAAGGCCGTCTCCCAGGCATGCATCGGGTGCCACAACGCACACCCGGACAGTCCGAAGCGGGACTTCAAGCAGAATGACGTCATGGGCGGGATGATCATCTCAATCCCGCTGAAGCAATAGTCTGCGTCGGCAGGTAAGTGGGGGCACAGCCAGTTCTCGGAGCTCAGGACGAGAAGGTGGATTCCGACCCTGCTTGTCTATCTACTACGTTGTGACGAGCATGGTGTCAAAGTTTCAAGATGCAGCGTCGCGCTCGCCCGATTCCGCCCGCAGCCCAAACCAACCCTGCGCCCATCGCCCTCGCCCCTTATTCCGCTCCAGCCCGCGCGCTTTTGAAGATTTAACCATTCCTCCGTTCCTTGGTCTAAGCGGAAGGAGGACCCTTGTGAAATTCAGCGAATTGGTGAGAATGCTTGAGACCAGCGGCTTCGAACTTGTGAAAGAAAAGGGATCCATCAGGTATTATGCAAAGGCAGGACTCGACCGATTGATCAGAATTGACTATCATGGTGCCAAGGAAGACCGAGAGGCACCTGTCAGGCGATCCTTGAGGCCGCTGGACTGAAAAGAGAGAATTGATATGCTCAATTTGAAATATTCGTTAGTCATCGAAGCAACGGAAGATCCGCACTTCTTCGCCTTCTATTCGCCGGATCTCGGAGGCTTTACAGGGACGGGACAATCTATCGAAGATTCTCTCGAGAAAGCTCGTACCGGTATGGAAGAGCATCTGGCGCTTATGAAGGAGAGGAAGCTGGCTATTCCCTCTCCTAATCTCACTCCGACCGTCACCATCAAGGATACGAGACCTGTACGGCAGGGCGCATAAGCTCACGGCAACCTGAAAAAACACGGCAACGTCGCGCGCGCCCGATTTAGCCCCCAGCCAGCGCCCACTCCCTGACCCCTGCCCTGGCCCGGAGTATTGCCCCAAGCAAAGTAGCCCGGCCCATTGTTTAGGTTCGGCCAGTTTATTACAAATCGATGCCGAGCACATAAATCGGAACTTGGATGGCACTCTTGAAGTGAGGAAGGTAGGTGACGACTTTTTCAAAGCTCAGGCTACCTTCCCACTCAATATGGACTCAACCTCTTGTTTAATTGCCAACTTGCTGTTGAGGACCTGTTCTGCAAACCGATAAGAGAATCGTTCTAAGCGAAGGTTATGCATAAACCGCGGAGTGGCCTAGCGATGGATTATTCTTGTAGACATGAATCTTTGCTTGCTGCACTATAAGCGCCCCTTTTTCTCATTTCAAGAAATGTGTCAGAAGGTTTGATCCCAAGTTTCTCTCCTCTAGTTCCTTTCTGCGCCTCGCACAGCCGACTCTCGGACAGTTGCATGGCGTGATAAAGGGTCTTAGCCTTACACAATTTCAGCTGTTTTGTCCATGCCTGCTTCCGTCGTGAGGAAGAAACAATGAATGTAGAACAAACCTTGGAAGTGTCGCACGCAGCGAATCTCTCTTCTGAGCGAGCACGTCTGGGCTGTTCGGCGACTGGACCCGCTCCGATCCGGCAGAGGGATGGCGTGATGAATCACGCCCCCACGAAACAAAAAAGACCGCTGACCTTGCGATCAGCAGGCTTCCTTAATATCCCGGCAGCGTTTTACCTGGAGAGGGCAATCACCTGTGACCGGTCCGCTTCACTCTGGATTCTGAGCCGTTCGGCCCTGGATTCATTCATGACCTGCTCGAGCACGGCATCAGCCACCTGCGTGAGCTCGGCCGCAGCCTCCTTCATCGCCCCGTGTTCAACGGCACGCGACAGCACTTCAGCTTTCGTCGCTCCCCGTCTCTTCCCAAGGAAGGGCTTCATGATGAGATATGCGACGTCATGCACCGGCATGTAGCGGAGGAAGCGGCGCAAGAGACGAAAGGTTTGCACCGGGTAATGCGTCAGCTTATACAGAAACAGCCTTCGCAGGCCTGCACGACGCTCCGCGTTGATCGCCTCGCCGGGAAGACAGGTGGGGTCGATCTCCGAACATTTGAAGTACTTGTACCAGTCGGTCAGCTCGCTTACCAATCCCCGCTTCACATATTCCTGCCAGAGCGGCGTGCCGCGATAGACGCACAGCCGGTTAAACCCGAAGGTGTCCAGACGGAGCGTAGACGCAAACCTGAAGGTGGCGCGCATATCCTCGACGGTCTCGTCCGGATTCCCGACGACAAAGAACCCATGGACGATCTCAATCCCTGCTTGTTTCGCATTCATGACTGCGGTCTCGATCTCCGCCAGTGTCTGTTCCTTTTTTAACCGATCCAGCACTTTCTGGCTCCCGCTCTCGATGCCGAACATCACCGTGCGGCAATGCGCTTTGGCCATCGCGGGAAACAAATGCTGCGCGACCGAGTCGACGCGCCCTTCGCAACCCCAATGGATCGTGATTCCCTTGTCGTTGATCCCCTTGCAGATCGCGTCGATCCGTTTCGGCTGAAGCAGAAAGTGATCATCAACGAAGGCTACGGCCCCATAGCCGAGCTCCTGGAGGTGTGTGAACTCGGCCACGACGTGCTGCGGACTGCGGGACCGCCACTTCCCTTCATTGAATATCGGGATGTCACAGAATACGCACGGCCAGGGGCACCCGCGTGACGTCTGCATGGTCGTGAAGCGCTCCATGGACAACACAGCGGGGACATCGAGAGGCATCGACTCGACAAAGTCCAACGCCAGGCTCTCGCGATCCGGGAACGGCCACTGATCAAGATTGCGCTCAGTCGGACGGTTAGGATTGTGCATCACCGTGCCGTCCTTCGCCCAGGTTAGCCCCCCAACGTCATCTGGATATTCCAGATGCTCAATAAGATCGAGAATGAGCTGTTCGCCATCACCACGGCAGACAAAATCCACCTCGGGGCACTGGAGTTTGATCAGTTGGGCATTGAGCGTCGCGAACACTCCGCCAAATGCCAAACGGACGCGTCCATCGGCAGCACGAATCTGTCGGGCCAGCATCTTCGCGTAGGGGTAGCTCGTGGTGCTCAAGAAACTGAGGCCCACGAGAGCTGGTTGCTGCCTCTGCATCTCCCCGACGATGACATCGTTAGGCGTGTCCGGATTCGCTTGGTCAAACATGACGCACTCGTGGCCTGCTCGCTTGACGACAGCAGAGAGCGACATGATGCCGATGGGAGGGAATCCCATTACACGAATATTCCCATTCACCGCACGGGTTTTTGCCGGGAGCGCGTAGAATTGTGGGTCTCGAACATGAATCAAGAAGATACGCATCAGAAGCCTCACCCACGTTATAGGGTTTCGACTCGAGGGCCGTGTTCCAGTATGGCCGGAAGCAGCTTAAGGGTCAATGTTTTTCAATGCTTCGATTGGCAGAACTACTGATTGAAAGACACATTCTCCCGGCCTATTATTAATAGGAAAGAGGTTGTTTGATGAAGCGTTTGAAAATCCAGATTGATTCCTGTTTGGCATCCGGATACGTACAGGCAATGTTGGTCATTCTTTGCTTGCCCGCCACGGCCTTTCTGGTTGACCACGACGTCCATACCTGGTCTCCCACCTGGAAAACGCTGCCTCTCGACATGTTTATCGGTGCGGTGAATCCTATCGGATATGGTATGACCCTGCTCGTGGTAACCATGGCGCTGTGTGCCCTTGGCTTGTGTGCGGAGCGACCCCGGCTTCATCAGGCGGCATGGTTTGCGTCCTGGACGTTCTTGATCGCCGGTTCAATCGAGTTCGCGCTCAAGCATTTGGTGGGGCGCCCACGACCCGATGCCGGGGCCATGAGCATGCTGCCTATCGGACCGTCGTACACTCCGAACTTTGATTCCTTTCCCTCGGGCCATGCAACGTCGGTGTTTGCGGTCGCCTGCGCATTCGCGCACTTCTATCCGAGACTGCGCTGGCCGCTCTATCTGCTTGCGGCCTCCATCTCACTGGGGCGGCTCTATCTCGACCGCCACTATGTATCAGATGTGCTTGGCGGGGCACTGATCGGTATCTTCGTAACGACGTTTCTCCTTCAATACAAAGACTCTTTCCCTTCATTCAGATCTTCCCGCATCGAAGGATGACTTTCCGCCGGGGGAGCAGGCTCGTCGTGGGCTAAGCGGCCCAAGATCGCGAATCCGGCTCCCGCCCACATGACCTGTCGAAGCCGCCGGAGCAGCATAAAGGCAAGTGCACTTTGGGGAGTCAGGCCTATCCATAAGAAAATCCCCACGGCTCCGCCTTCCAAGGTTCCAATATTTCCCGGTACAAATCCGGTGACCCCTTGCACAATGACCAACAGCGCCTCGACGACGACCGCCGTCCCCAAATCAATCTGGACTCCCATGCACGTTAGGATGATCCAGACTTCCAGGCCTCCGGCCACCCATCCGATGAAATGCGTCACACACGATAACCAGAAGTCTTTGCGAGACTCCCGCATATACTCCCCGAGCTTTTCGTCCGTCGATTCCATCACCTGCAAATATCGTTTGATAAACCTCATCGGCAAACCGAGGCGCTGATACAGATCGATGAAGGGGCAAAAGAGCCCGTTCCGCTGCCATAGAATCACTCCCGCAATTCCAAGACCCGCCACAAGCAGACCGATCCATACCTCCGGGAACAATACCCCCGCCGCCGGCACCTTTAGAGGAACCAGCAGCAGCGCGATGAAGAGGAACCAGAGTTCAGACAGCGTGAGCGTAGTCTTGGCCGCTACCACCGACGCCACGGCCGTTGCACCGTCTATTCCTCGCAGCTGAAGGACATGCACCTTTGCCAGTTCGCCGGCCATTGAGAATGCCGGCGTGACGTCATTGATCGCTTTGGCGGCCAATCGCCGGCGAAACAGGTCGAAATAACCGTAGGGATACGGCTTCTGGGGAAAGGCGTACCACCAGCCCAGCGCATCGAATACCGCCACGAAGACATAAGGCAGAACGACCAGCGGCAGCTTCCAGCCTACGGCTGCTAATTGCGTCAGAATCGTTCCTGGCCCCATGCGCCAAAGCAGCACCGCGAGTAACACTAACCCGCCGCAAAATAGCACCCAGGTCACCGTCCGGTGCCACGAGGATTGTATCCATGTGTTGCTCGATGCCTTGTTCATTGCTGGCCGAGACGAATGTTGTCGAGGAAATAGTCGGAGCGACGAGGGAAACGCCACGAGATCACGTTAAAGATGAGCATCAACTGGCCGCCGCTACACGCTCAGCGCGCGCCTGTTCCAGCACACAGATTGTGCCGGTGCTTCCGTTGAGCTCGACCTTGTCGCCATCATGAAGTCTGTTCCTTGCGTCATGAACATTCACCACCGCGGGCAGCCCGTATTCTCGGGCCAGGATTGAGGCATGAGACAGAAGGCCGCCCATTTCCGCAATCATGCCGCGAAGCAGCGGAAATAGCGGGGTCAAGGCGGGATCCATCACGCCGACGACGAGGATCTCGCTCCCGTCCAACTGAGGGACTTCGCGCTCTGAACGCACCACTTTGATCCTGCCGGTCACGGTGCCCGAGCTCACGCCGACTCCATAGAGAGACAGCTTGCCGCGGCAGCGTTCCGGATGATCTTTAGCTTCAGCATTGTCCTCCGGAAGCGCTTCCTCTGACGGGCCCACTCTGAGCAGATCCGGCGCATGGCGATCGGCGTCTCGCTCGCGTGCGTGGCGACGAGCCTGTACCACCCTCCGCCAATCCGAAGGGGCCTTCGCGTCGTCCAGAATCAGCGGTAGTTCATTCCAGGTGAGCATGAAGATGTCTTCTTGTGTGGCCAGCGCATTTCTGTGTACGGCTCGTTTGCCGATTTCCAGGGCCACGCGTCGCAGGTGAGCTGACAGAAGCGTCGTGACGTCCCGGTTTTCATCACGCAAGGCAAGTAAGCGCTGCAGCGCGGCGTACATCGTTGAAAATGCCCACCAGCAGAGTAGAAACGCAAAACGGCTTCGCCCTTGTGTCAGAGCCTGACAGACATCCTGTTCTGCTTGTTGCCGCAAATGCTGCCGTGCCCTCTCATGGCGTCGAGGATCTTCGACACTGCGCGCCCGCACGTAGGACTGGACAATCCGGAGCAGCGGCGTGGGGTCTTCAGCAAACCGCGCAGACATCGCGTCGGATTCAAACTGAGTCCGATGCCCGAATTCATTGAGGAACTTTTCGAAGGCTTCCAGGAAGCGTGTCCCCACAAGCGCATGACGAAAGTTCCACGCCACGTGATGCAGGTCTTGGGAGAAGAATGAGCACACCTCGGGCTCCTCCCTCGCCGCAACCCCCAAGGCCATCAGCCGGTAGCTCATGCGGGCATTCGGGAGGGTCCCAATACCTGTGACCAAGCGAGTCAGCAAGCTAGGCGGATGACCCGGCATCCAAGCCGCGAGGAGGCGCTCTAACACGACATAGGCGCGTGTCTCCGACGCGGTCACGTCCTGAATAGCGCGCAATACATCCTCACGCCCCATGGTGGCCTGGAAGCGCTCCATATGCGCGCGCAATGCCTGATCCGAGAGGGCTTCCAGCTGCGCTCGGTCGAAACGAGCTACCTTCTTTCTGATGAGACCGAAGACCCATCTCGCCTTCAGTGGGGTCCAGACGATGGTACTCAGAAGCTCTCCACCCACCCGGAGTAACTGCCACTTGGAATGGACCTTGCGGTCGATCGGTGTCCTGCCGGTCTGCGAGTTGTCTTCCGTCCCGCCGATTATTCTGGGAAGCATACTGGGGTCGCCTCCGCGCGCCGCGACCATTTGCTGCATGAGTGAAAGATTGAGGTAAGGCCGGCCATGAAAGACTTTGACATAGCGGGCATCATCAGGGAGCTGATAACCTTGAGACTTATGATAGGAGCGGAACATGCGATCAACGAACACACTCACAGACGAAAGCGCGAGCGGACTCGGCTGCTCGGGAAGAATCTCCTTCAGGTTGGCTCGAGTCCACAGCGTTGAGTCGGTCTTTTCATGCTTCGGACGGCCGCCGAGGGCGCTGATCGGACGGGCCTGCGTCACCCAGAAATTGTCTTCTTCATCGAATGCCCATTCCACATCAGCGGGAAACCCCAACGTATTTTCGATGTCTTTGACGATCCGGGCAATGTTCAACGCCTGCGATTCTGTCAATACCGGCCGTTCGAGTGTGGATTCCGGCACTGGAACTTGCATGAGACGGCTATCGCGCCACACCGTCATTTCCTGCTGGGTTCCCTCTTGCCGGCTGTGCAGACGCGGGGCGACATCTGTGCCCCTGCCTTGCCACCTGATGATGTATTCGGTCGGAACCACCGTCCCGTCTACGACGGCCCCGCCGTGTCCCCATGCCGCGTTGATGATGGAAGTCCGTTCGTCTCCGCTGATCGGATCGACTGAGAATGCCACCCCGGCGCATTTTGCCGCGATTAGAGGCTGCACGACCACCGCCATCCCCATCTCGCCCTCAACGAGACCAGTACTTCGCCTATATGCCCAGGCTTCCTCCGTCCAGAGCGCGCCCCAGCACGCCTTTGTCTTTGCCAGGACTTCACTCGGGTCATCTCGAATACCTACGAAGGTCTCATAGATTCCGGCGTGGGCCGCGTCCGCTTGATCCTCGTCGATCGCTGATGAGCGTACGACGAGAGGAATCATTTGCCCTGATCGCGCAGTTCTCAACCGGTCCAATGCCTTGCTTACGGCTTCCCCCATGTCAGGCGGCACCGGTACGGACTCGACCTGCCGCCGTGTCATGGCTAGAAGATTGCTGGTCTCGTTTTGGTCGCCATCTCGGCGGTCAATTTCGTCGGGCGACGCCATTCGCCGGGCAGTTGCCTCCAGTTTGGCCGATACCCCGTCTAGGCATTCCCGGTAGAATTCCATGGTCAGGCAGAACCCTTGGGGAACGCGATAGCTCGCGCGCAGCAATTGCGCAAGTTTCGCGGCCTTTCCACCGCAAAGAGAAACATCCACCGCCTCGCGCAAATCTACGACCCATGGATGAACACTCATGCCAAACCTCTTCCTGGTGGCTCTATTCAAGATACACAACTGGAGGGCGGGCCTTTGAGACCCCAAAGGGGGGGCTCCTCACAAATGGGAGGTCATTATCGAAGGGCAAATACCTACTTGATAATATTCATTGGTGCTTCGTCGCTGGCTGGCGGTGTCTTTGAGGACTCCGACTTTGACTTTGACGATGACAACCCTCTCGACAAAGAGATGAAGATGCCATGCCCTCCCATTTGGGGTCCACTATCCGTACTGCGAAATATCCCGAAATTGTACGTGTAATTGGCTTCGATCTGCGTGCGCCAAGGTCCTCTGGTGATGATGCCGCCACCGATCGCTGGAAGGGAATCCATCTGCATTTTGATCGTTCCGTTATCTGCAAATCGCGCACGCTCCACGACGGCATAGGTGCCACGAATATAAGGGAAAAGAGCCAACATTGCTCCGTAGCGATAGGTCAGATCTGTAATGAAATATCTGCGGGGAAACAGTTCATTGAAGGCCACGCCGGGCAGCATCGGGCGTGAAAGCGCGTCCCATTCATATCCTTTCGGTCTGCCTGGCAAACGGAACGCGGAAAAACGGTCGAGGTGTTGTCCAATCCCACCATAGGCCGACCCGATGAGACGGTGCCGGTCACTGCCCACAAACGGCACCCCACCCGCAGCGACCGCATACACGCTCCCCGCAAGATAATTCCGTTCCTTTTGAACATCGGGGGGATCGAAGACCACTCCGCCCCACTGTTGCCAATGAGCCCGATGCCCAGAGACGAGATCGCCGCCAAATGACATTCCCTTGTGAGCCAATTCCATAAGATTGCGGTCCAGCAGGTCGGTACGAAGGCGGAAATGCACACGGCCCTCATAAGTGTCGCTCGGGATGATGAACGCGGACGATGTGTGACTGCTTCGGTCAAACCACAAGTAGCCCGGCTCGTAGGTCAGCGCCATTTCAAGTGCACTGTCTTGATGCCCGGGGGGCAGGGGCTTTCGATACCCAATCCCCAGCCCTGCGAAAATAGAGCTCCACTTAAGCTCAACGTCTTCAATGGCCCGGCCTTCGACGTCTTCATAGCGACCAAAGGGCACGATATAATTATTGAAGGTGAAGACCGCCTCCCAGCCGTGCGCCCGGTCAGAGCCCACATTGTACCGAGCGTCGTTATACAACCCTGAGAATGTGCCTCGAAAACGCCGCGTGTCTGCGTTCCGCCAGACGAAGAATGAGCCATAAGGGAGGACTTCCTGCGTGCGTGGACCTTTGGGATTCACAAGGACGCCAAAATCGACAGCAGTTATACTTCGACGACTGCGGGTCGGAACGTCAATCTCACGTCCCTTCACTTCGGTCTGAAATGCTTCACCTGCTAGCGGGGTTTTCGATTCTTCAGCAGAAACGAGTGGAGAGAAGAGTGCGCTGCTTGCGAGACACGTATAGAGCCAAATCTTGAAAGTCGAACTAGCCCATTCGGACCTGCTGTGGGTACGCATCAATCGTCAGTGAAAGCGGATCGCCGTGGGCCGTACTTGCTTCTTCAAAGGAAACCTTATGTTTGCACTCTTAGTCTTCGCGCCATCCATTAAGCCCCACTGACTATTTCTCGCATTCCCATTGGAGCTAAACCGCCAGCCGGTAGACAATAACCCACTAGGGGGGACCCTTAGCTAGTATCGGAATGGCCGAACCCTGTAGTTAGACTACAACCTGAGTGAATCCGTTAAGGAAGCCGCGGTCAGCTTTTTATGGTTGAGCTTTTTTGGATTAAATCATACAAACAAAAAAAGCCCGCTGACCTTACGATCAGCGGGCTTACAAATTCCCGGCAGCGTCCTACTTTCCCACAGCCTCGCGGCGGCAGTATCATCGGCCCTGGAGGGCTTAACTTCCGTGTTCGGGATGGGAACGGGTGTGACCCCTCCGGTAAGGCCACCGAGAAAATCTTTATAGGAACGTGTCTGTCAGGAACAAATTAATAGTTAAGCCTCACGGCCGATTAGTACTGGTTAGCTACAGATCTTACGATCCTTCAACACCCAGCCTATCAAACTCGTAGTCTTCGAGTGGCCTTTAGGGACCTTACGGTCCGGGAGATCTCATCTTGAGGCAGGCTTCCCGCTTAGATGCTTTCAGCGGTTATCCCAACCGAACATAGCTACCCGACAATGCCGCTGGCGCGACAATCGGCACACTA
>VBOG01000070.1 GCA_005877815.1 Nitrospirota bacterium | reverse complement strand
TGGTCCAGTCCGAAGTATCACACACATGGAAGATCGTTTGCAGGATATTGCCATTGCTATCGGTGATGTAAGCATCCTGCCAGTCGAACGTAATGCTGTCATTAGTGCAGTCCTTGTGCCAGAAGCTCAACGTGCTCGCACCAGCAGGGACTGTGAACTGCTGATAGAACGAGCTGTCTCCGAGTGGTTCGTTATTCTGCTCCTCGCAAAAAGTCCCTTGTTGTGGGTTGCCGCCGGCGAATGCGGAAAAAGTCCCGCTGTGTACAAAGTTGGTGGCGACCACAGGATCGTTGGTGTGGCCGTCGATTAGCCAGGGCGGGAAGCTGCCGGTCTCGAATCCTTCGTTTACAATTACACCACTGTCACAAGGTGTAGGCGAAGGCGTTGGAGTAGCTGTAGGTGTCGGCGTCGGCGTCGGTGTGGCCTCTTGTCCGCCTGGAAATACGCGAACATAATAAACGTCTTCTTCGTGCTGCCCACGGTTCGGGTTGAAGTTGAACGTGGCCGCATACGCCACATTGCCGCCCGTAGCATCTGACACAATCGTGATGTAGTCCCCGATCTTGTTCTGGTTGGGATAACCTTCAAAGGGATTAAATGGCTGGCTAACAGCTACGTTAGGTGACCACGTCACGCCCGCGTCCGTGCTGAAAGAGTAGAATAACTGCGAGTCAGTGTTGTTGGCAGCGTTTCTCGTATCGTACCAAACAGCATCAAGCCGCCCATTGGGCGCGACTGAAAAAGTACCAAACCAATGCCACTTACTTGGGTTAACAGGATCATCATTGATCTTAAGCGGCGCACTGAAGGTTAATCCCCCGTCGGTGCTGCGCACGAACATTACGTCCGTCGTGCTTCGCCCGGACGGCACGACACTGGCCAGCATATAAATATTGTTGTTGGTCGAGCCGCCGGAGCGGTCAATCGCCAGAAACGCTTGCCCGGCAAGCCCCCCCGGATTGATCGCGCCGCCGAAAACCAGTTCACCACCCATGTTGACCTGCGTGACCTGGTCAAAGGTCGGTGTCTGGTTGCCAAACTGCGCGTTGCTTGAACGCACACAATAGAATGGGCTGAATCCTTCGCCGCCAATAAAGAGGTTACCATTAGTATCCACGTCGAGTGTTCCAACTGTGGGCTGATTAGGAATAGCGATGGGAGCCTGCCAGGTGACCCCGCCGTCGGTGGAGCGTTGGAATTCAACTACACCGCTGTTGTCGCAGTCAGCGCCGTCGCTCGACTGGTACTGAAAGCCGTGCCCTGGGCCGTTTGTCTTGTCTATCGTAAACCACTCCTTATCGCCTCCACCCGCGAGTCCGTCGGCTTGCAACTCTGTCCAGGATTGGCCACCGTTCGTTGACCTGTACATGTTTTCACAAAATGTCTGGAGCAAGCTAAGGTAGAAGAACGTTCCTGTTTCATCCGAGTTCGTTACCGGATCGCTGCGGAACACATTGTTTTCCAATACACCTGGGAAAGTCCAGTGAACTCCGCCATCCGTAGTATAGCCATAGCCGCCCTGCCGGAAGTTGGACGTGACACTGTTAAACTGCCTCCAGCCGATTGCCATCTTGCTGAGGTTTGTCGGGTCAACCGAGATCGTGCATTCGTTAGCGGCGTCACCGACGATGTTGTTCCCGTTTGCATCGACGTTTACCTGATAACTGATGAAAGCACCATACGGCGAGATCTTTCGCGGCGAACTCTCGAGCCGGTAAATATAGGCAGGCGGGTTGTCGTACCTTTCGAGTGGCCGGTTTGAGTGCGGGTTCCACGTAGGCGCTTGCCCCGAAGCAGTGGCAAGCGCAACCACTGAAGCCAGACAAATCAATTGTTGTAGCCGCCTCGCTGTGTCGAGGCGCCCATGATGCGTTCCCGCCTCGCACGGCGGCACAGCGCCGTGGCTACAACTCGGGCTCGCGGTTGAAACGTTGAAACAGCTCATATCACTTGGGATCGATCATTAAACCACCTGCAATTAATCTCACTACGGGCGAGGCGGCGGCGTGGGACGAGGTCTCGGTGTTGGAACAGGCCTCGGCGGTGTAGGTGTCGCCGTCGTCGCCGTTGGCGTTGGTGATCCGGTGCACGGCGCGTACAGAATTACATCGTCCACCCACATCCCGGTGGTGTCCCCAGGAGGGTTAAAGCCATCCTGGTGCACCAGGAACTTGATACGCACCGTCTGCCCAGCATACGGGCTCATGTCCACTGTCTGGTTGGTCCAGTCCGCAGTATCACACACATGGAAGATCGTCTGCAGGATGTTGCCGTTGCTATCGGTGATGTAAGCATCCTGCCAGTCGAACGTAATGCTGTCATTAGTGCAATCCTTGTGCCAGAAGCTCAACGTGCTCGCACCAGCAGGGACTGTGAACTGCTGATAGAAGGAGCTATCTCCGAGTGGCTCGTTATTATTCTCCTCGCAATATGTGTTTTGTTGTGGGTTGCCGCCTGCGAATGCGGAAAAAGTCCCGCTGTGCGAAAAATTGGTGGCAACTACGGGATCATTGGTGTGGCCATCAATCACCCAGGGTGGGAAGCTGCCGGTCTCGA
>VBOG01000069.1 GCA_005877815.1 Nitrospirota bacterium | reverse complement strand
GGAACGTACTCATTTACATACCAGAAGGTCTGGTCATCGGCTGGATCGACGGTAATGTCCGTGTAATCACCCCAGCGGTTGCTGCCGGTTTGCGATCCGGTGCCGTCCTTGATCGACCCCTCGCCGAGGGTCATCTGGCCAGGTGGGTCGCCGGCGTGTCGGGCCGTGTAAAACACACTGGGAAACACTGATGGGTTAGTACCATTAGAGGCGCTGAAACCCAGGGCTATGTCTCCAAGTGAATTCATGGCAATGCTTCCCATCCATCGATGAATTCCGTCAGTTAGGCCAGGCGCATAGGTGCCCTCCTGGAAAATCACCGGGCTGCCATTGGGATCGCGCAGCTCCCACCAGCGGATACCCGACACTTCGCCGTTTGGTCCGGTGCCGGCAGATACCGACTGGTTGGTCACCAGCGACTCGTGACTGCCGAAGTTGCGATAAGCAAGCCGAAACAGCGGCCGCTGCCGATAGCCCAAGTGATCGATTCGATTGGCAGTGCTTGGTTGCGGAATACATGCCCGCGTGCCACCGCATAAAGCGAGGATCGAGTTAAATGGCGTCGTTGGCAGAGTGTTGGTCAAAGCGAACGACGAAGCACCAGGATTGGCGGGGTCGTACTGGAACTTCCAAATGTTCAACGCATCCTGTGGCGCGCCGTAGGGGCCGTTGTTATCCTGTGAGCCTACAAAGTAATTGGGAGGAGTTGAGCCGGGCGGCGGTGTCGTCCCATCGAGATCGCTCGGCAACAGTCCGTCGCCAACCACGTATGCTGGGGTCGGCGGCGCCAGGAACGAAACGATTGTCGGGTTGGGATTATGAGCCAACGCCTGGGCGCGATCCAGCGCATACGCGCCGACACCGACAAACGTATTTCCATTCAGGAATTCGCGTGTGCTGAAAAAGTAGGCGGTCGGCCACATCCCGGCTTTGGGATAGTCTGGAAAATTACTGCCTGTCGCGATGGCCCGACGGTCATAGGTACCCAGCGGATCATTCGTCGTTGAAAGGGCGACACACTCGAAGTAGGTCGGTCCACTAGCAGTAAACTGAGTGAGCATCCAGCGGTCTGCGAGCTGGTCATAGAGGACGACCGGATCCCCGGAATTATCGGTCTGGCAGTCCCCACCAAATCCAGCCCAGAGTGTATTGTTCGCTGCTGGACCGAAGAGCGAATTGCCGGACTTGTCAAAGATCTGGAAATGCAGGTTGGCCATCGTCACGACGTGATTGGGACCGACCTCTCCGTTCGGGTCCGGCGGAGAACAGCCGCAGAGATTGCTGTTTCCATCGAACGAAATGATCGGACCAGGTATTCCGATCTTGCCGAGCACCCGCTGCACAGCCTTATCCGGGACAACGGGACCGACAGGTCCGAGCGGAATCGCGCCCTGCTCCTCGTTCTCGCGCAGCGTACACTCCTTTACAGGCAGCGGTATCATGTCGCGCAAAGGCGGCGAAACGTCGTGCTTCACCACCTGCAGGACGCCGCGATATTGGGCCTGAACAATCGGCTGCGAACTGCCGGACTGCCCAGAAGGCGTTCGCTGCGCAAACAGGACAATTGTGACTGCTGCAAAGCACAGCAGAACGCCGAGCAAAACGCGGAGTTTAAAAAATGCGGATTTCGAAGCGGATTTCTTTTTCATGGAGTGGAGTTTCGGCTGAGTGGTGGCTTTCGTTGATGCACCCTGAGCGCATCAACGCGGGTTTTCTTTTCCCGTTTTTTTAATTTCCCTTGGTTTCAAGAGTGGAGCGCCGTTTTTACCTGAATCCGCGAGAGCGTGTCAATCTTATTTTGAAATTTTTTTGACCGCAGAGTTCGCGGATTACGCCGATGAAATCGCCAAAATCCAAATCTCCTCAAAAGAGTCGAACTGCGGATTAGGCTAATGACTGGGATGCTGTTTCGCCCGGCAAGTCGCGGCGGTGTCTGGCAAGGAAACCACAGGTAGAGGCGATTGACCCCAATCGCCCAGGCGGTTCAGGGGAACCGCCCCTACCAAAAGAAGTTTTGGACCTTTGCGCTGCGCAAAGGCACCAAACCTAATCAGCAGTCACTTTTCCCACTACGGTCGAGGCGGCGGCGTGGGCCGAGGTCTCGGTGTTGGAAGAGGCCTCGGCGGTGTAGGTGTCGCCGTCGGCGT
>VBOG01000068.1 GCA_005877815.1 Nitrospirota bacterium | reverse complement strand
CCCTTAGGTATTCTCAACAGCAAAAAAGCGGCGCCCAGCCATAACACGCCGGCAGTGAGCCACGCGGTGAGACTAGGCCTCAGAGTAAAAGGATTGGTTGCCGCCGACGGAGGGGAGGACACCATACCGGCAGTGTTGTTGATGGCGGCGTGCATCAGCATAGTTAGCAACAGGCTTCCATTGGTGCGCCAGTAGAGCCACGCCATCGCGACGGAAAGCGCCGTTACTGCCAGGAGATAAACTGGGAAGGACTGCCCCGCGTTGTCGCTTCGTGAAATAAAGAAGAAAGGGAAGTGCCAGGACGCCCAAATCACTCCTAACAGAATGCTCGCTGGCGCCAATCCGAAATGTCTTGTCAATCGTGGAAGAGCATACACGCGCCAACCGATCTCTTCACCCGCCTGCACCGGTGTCGAGAATACGATAGCTGCCGCCATGATGTACCAGGGAGTCTGACCGAACTTCGGCCACGCGCCGGTCACGATAAGGTGCAGCAGGGCCACAGTGAGTTTGATCGCCGCCATATAGGCAATCGCAAAGGTGTACCACTGCACCCCCACGCGCCAACGGACCGTTCGCCGAAGTAATATGAGTGTCTCCTCGCGACCGTGAGCTCGCGCGGTTAGCACAAGGGCGACCAGCGACGGCGTAATGGTCCCAAAGAGAAAGAGCAGGCCAGCGACTAATGCGAGTTCGGGAGGCGGCGAAGCGCTCCAGCCCGAGATCGCTGCCGCAGCAATCCAAAAGCTCCAGCTCACGAAATATGCAAGCAGGAAAAACTTA
Source organism: Nitrospirota bacterium (assembly GCA_005877815.1). GTDB lineage: Bacteria > Nitrospirota > Nitrospiria > Nitrospirales > NS-4 > NS-4. The sequence continues at coordinate 3,290 of VBOG01000068.1, read as the reverse complement.
AGGATAGATCGCATAATTATTCTTACGATGTATCAGCGTTATCTCGCCGCATCCGCGCGTACTTCGGCTCCTGTGGTACGTCCTGGCCCGCCAATGTAAAGCCCAGTCTTTCGTAGCAGCGAATTCATCCTGGGTGCTGGTCAGCTTCATCGGAAGGCGCCAGCCAATGCGCGAGGTTGCTCACGTAAGCTTTCACGTCTTCGAGTTTATGAGGCTCGCGTTTGATCTGATCGCCAGGCGGCTCAGCCAAAAAAGTTGGGCAGCCTTTGGAGTGATCCTAATTGTAATCCACGAAATGGTGGAAGCTTGATTCGGCTACTGCGCGACCGAGAGTATTGCGATTCTGATCACCCGCTCGCTCGAAAGCAACGATGAGATTGAACGGACGCTGCGTTACTTGACTCACTCCCGTCGCGATCACACGCGCGTGATCGTCGCCTTCGGGAACGCCGACACCGCCTTCGTGCGGGTGCGCTGGAAAATACTCAATCACGCCGGAAGCGTTATTGGGATTCAGGAGCAGTTCATGAACCGGCTCTACGGCAGTGACTCTTTGATAGTCGCCATTGCTGCCTGAATGATAGTTGGGCCACGAGATCGTTTTCGTATCCTGGTCATCGCGCATGTGTCGGGACTCATCAGGGTCCTGGTGTCTCGTGTGAAAGAAATGCGCGCGGCCTACACCGCCCAATGTACAAAGCGACGATCCCAAATCCTGATGATCACGGGTGGTGAAAATTCCGCCGCCTCTTTGCCGAAAACGAGTAATACCCTGACAATCGGCAGCGGTTAAACCGTCGCCCGTATCTACAGCAAAGAGCCAAAGCTCATCGAAGTCAGTTGTATCGAGCGCGCTCAATACTTCATCGTTACCTTCGCTGTTCGTTTCGCGATTGCGCGCAGTTACTTCGCAAAGGGCATTACCGGCGTTATCTTTGATGGAACTGAGGTGATCGCGAAGCAAAGAGAATCGCTCAATATTCCAATCGTCCTCGATCGGAGGTATCGTTGTTTGTAAGAGAATGCGAAATGGTTTACTCGTCATGGATGTTCAGATACGGCTCCTCTCAAAACTTAAAAGTCACCCGGCTGGTAACCTAGTTAGTATTTTTTCCGGGAGGCGTTTTCTTCAGATAACGCCCGGTCTGAAAGCGCGACCTGATCAAAGTGTATGACCAGTGACGTTGAATAAGCCAATCCACTTTGAACGAGGGCCACACACCGATGTCCCGAGCGCGAGTGAGTTGGCCGGTTAGTCTCGGAGCTGAGGGTAGCACAGGCATGGAGATCACAACGTCGTCGAGCGAATCGGCCTAATTTCAACCGAGCCTTCACAGCTATAACGGCGGCTTCAACTTGACATTTAGCTTAATGTAAAATATCTTGATATCATGGTAAGCGGGCAAACAGGGATGGGACGGGCGGAAGCGGCGTGCACGTTTTCCTGGTGTTGTGGAGGGCGTTGCGTGCGGTTCAGGCCTACGCCGAAGAGAGCGTCTCGGAGTTGGAGATGTGCGGCAGCGACTTCGCCGTGCTCGAAGCCCTGCTGCACAAAGGACCGCTCCCTATAAACGAGATCGGAAAAAAGGTTTTGCTGACGAGCGGCTCGATCACAGTCGCAGTTGACCGCTTAGAGACTAAGGGGTTGGTGGAGCGGCGCGCGCACGGCACCGATCGGCGGGCAAGAATAGCTCATTTGACGAAGGCAGGCAGGAAGCTGATCACACGCGGGTACGCCGATCACGCCGCTGACATGGAAAGGCTGGCGTCCGCCTCCCTGACCAGGGCGGAGCGCGAAACGCTCATCCGCCTGCTGAAGAAGATCGGTTATGAAGCGGCGGGCTCGTTAGAACAAGGCGAAGAGGAGAATACGGCGTGAATTCGTTTGTCGTTTAGCGAGGGCGCCAAATCGGTAAAGAGAGGAGATGTTATGTCGATGGTGATTGAAGCATTAAGAAGTGAAGAGACGCGCGTGGGCGAAGGGCGCACGGTCGCCGGAATCGTGAATAGCATTGAGACTTTGGAAGGCGGGGGCTTTCTGGTCCGCCGCCCATTCCCCAAAGCCTCGTGTTCAGAGTTTGATCCGTTCCTGTTACTTGATGAGATCGGGCCGATCGACGTCGCGCCCGGCGAAGCGAAAGGCGCCCCGGACCATCCGCATCGCGGATTCGAGACGGTGACCTACGTGCTGGCGGGCGATATGGAGCATAAGGATTCTCGAGGACACGCCGGACGCCTTAGGCCGGGTGACGTGCAGTGGATGACTGCCGGAGCAGGCGTCGTCCACTCAGAAATGCCTAGCCGCGAGTTCGCGCGCGACGGAGGACATCTGCATGGATTCCAACTTTGGGTGAACCTTGATGAACCCGCGCTACCAGGAGATTCCGAACTCGCAAATTCCTAAAGCGACTTCGGCCGATGGTCTGGTGAAGGTGAGTGTGATCGCAGGCGAAGCGATGGGCGAAAAAGCCGTCATTGAGACGCGCACGCCGATTATCTACCTGCATTACCGGATCGAGCCCGGAGGTGCGGCCAGCCAACAGGTGCCGGGCGTATACAACGCCTTCGCATACGTGGTGGAGGGAGAGGGCTTGTTCGGAGCAGAGGTCGAACGCGCTGGAGACGGTCAAATGGTTCTGTTCGCGCAGGACGGCGACGAAGTGAGAATCGAAAATCCGTCGGACGCGAAGGCTACGCTCGTAGTGTTGCTCATCGCCGGAGTGCCTTTGAACGAGCCAGTTGCTCGCTACGGGCCTTTTGTGATGAACACGGATGGCGAAATCCGTCAGGCGATTGAAGATTACCGTCTGGGTCGGATGGGAGCGATTAGCGCTTGAAGCCCCATCGGCCGCGTCGACATGGGCCTTGTTCAACTCCATGATGATAATATTTGAAAAACACTGCAGCTAAATCTATCTCTGAAGGGAACGTGAAATGAAAATCGTAACTTTGATCGCGCGTCTTCTACTTGGGCTGATCTTCGTTGTGCTTGGGCTAAATGGTTTTTTGAATTTCCTCAGCATGGGCCCAATGCCTTCAGGATTGGCGGGACAATTTATTGGCGCGCTCGTACTGTCTCATTACTTTTGGGTGGTCGCTGCGCTACAAGTCGCAGGCGGTGCTTTGCTACTGGTGAACCGTTTCGTGCCGCTGGCGCTAGTTCTGCTTGGACCGGTAATTGTGAACATCATTTTATATCACGTGTTCTTGAATATAAGTGGTGTGGCGCTGGCAATTGTTGTAGTAATCCTAAGGTTCATTGTTTTCTACGGGCATCGCCAATACTTTTC
>VBOG01000067.1 GCA_005877815.1 Nitrospirota bacterium | reverse complement strand
CCTCTGTGAGAAGCCCCTGGCCATGAACCTGGCCCAGGCTCGAGAGATGACGCGCGCCGTCGAGAGATCAGGAAAGCCCAACATGGTTTGGTTCAACTACCGCCGTGTTCCCGCCATCAGCCTCGCGAAGCAGCTGATCGACGAAGGGAGGGTGGGAACTGTATTCCACTATCGCGCGACCTACCTGCAGGACTGGACTATATCACCCAGTGTTCCGCTGGGTGGCGCCGGAACCTGGCGGCTTGATAAGGAAGTAGCCGGGGCCGGGGTTTCCGGCGACCTTTCGAGTCACAACATCGACACCGCCCTCTGGCTGAACGGGCCTATCGCGCGCGTTTGCGGCATGACCGAGATATTCATCAAGGACCGTAAGCGCCCGGACGGCCGCCCGGCGCGCGTGGAAATCGACGACGTCTGCACGTTTCTGGCGCGCTTCGCCAACAGCTCAAACGGCACTTTTGAGGCCACGCGCTACGCCCGCGGGCGAAAAAATAAGAACAGCTTCGAAGTGAACGGCGAGAAGGGCTCCATCTACTTCGATCTCGAAGATATGCATCAGCTCCAATACTTCAACCACGAGGATCCTGCGCCCGTTCAGGGTTGGCGCACGATCCTCGTGACCGGCGCCGAGCATCCTTACATGGCCAACTGGTGGGTTCCCAGCTGCGTGATCGGTTACGAGCACACCTTTGTAAATGCCCTCGCTGATTTCCTGAAGGCGCTGGAAAAAGGTGAGCGCGTGCGCCCTGATTTCCGCGACGCCCTGGAAACCCAGGCTGTGACGGACGCGATCCTGGAAAGCGCTCGCACCGAGAAGTGGGTCAGCCCCGAAAGCGCTGAACTGAGCGGAGAAGCCCGAGCCTGAGGTCGTGCGCCAACAGAAATGCCTGGCCGGTGGATTCTTCGCAGGAGCCCAATCTTTTTGTCTCGCTTTTCGCCCTTCTGCCCTCCCCAGCCCCGAAGGAAAACTTCCTGTCAGAATTGTTCGGGTACATCTTGAACACAGCCGATGGCGCGGCTGAGGCTTGGCTCTCAAAAGTATTCAGTGCGCCTTTGTCCGTTGCGCGCGCGAGAGCGACGACCCGCACGGCCGCAACGCTTGGGGAAGCCGACCCCGCCCTCTTTCCAGACATGAAGATTGAGGCCGAGATGCATTCCGGGCAATGCATGACGGTGTAATCCGAGCATAAATGGACTTCACCCTGCTCATCCGAACAGCTGCGCAAATACACCGAACTGATCCGGCGACCTGATAAAACAGAGCAGCGGCTAGTGTTCGTTGGCCTAACCCCAACGCAGGTAACGAAGGCTCGCGAAACCTGCGAGCTTAAAGCCTTTCTGTGGGAGGACGTACACGCCGTACTCGCGACGGTACCCGACCCTACAGTGATGTTGAAGGAGTTTCTGACCTTTATGGACACACACGGACTCGGTCCGGGCAAGGCAATCACACCTGATCTCATCAAGGCGTTTATGACGTCACAAGGGTTTCTCGGCCAGTTGAAGCGTTATGCCAACAAATTGCTAAACGGGAACGGGTGTGACTGGCCGTTCTTGCCACAACCCTACCGAGTCGAATTCCCTTGGTCCGAAGGGCGATGGTCTCCCGCGATGACCATTGGGTTTCTTTACAATCGCGACAACCACGCCGTGGAGTTTACGTCACCAGACAGCATCGATCTACTGCTCCGCATCGAAGCCAAGCCTGAGACTAATCCGAACCCGGCCGCAGTGCTCGACGTCCTAAGACGTCTCGTACCCCAACTTCAGAGAAACGACACGCGCGCGTTGACTAAGGGCCAGCGAGGGAACGGGAGTCTCCTTATCGTCCAGCGAAGTCTTGCAAGAGCAATCGAAGGACAGGGGACGGAACGAGAACAGCTCGATGCCATTCACAGGCAGATTAAGGAGTGGTGCGCGACGCTCTTCTCTGACGGACAACTGGAGGCAGCCTTACGGACTATTCAGCCCGACTCTCGCCCACCTTAGCTGAAAAGGGTCGCTCAGGGCGAGACGATCGGTGCGATCCGCCACAACCAGAAATTTACGTCTGGCGGCCAGAATGCGTCCACCGAGATGGCGCCGGGGTTCTTAAGGCGAACCCGAGTATGCGTGGCCGCGGTGCTACGACTCAGAGGGTCTTCTCCTCGCGAGCGCAAGCAGCCACGGCTATCCCATCCATTGCGGATTGTGGGCGGTGCCGTCGAACATTGACGTTGTCTTGAATGGCTCGAACTTTCCCGTCATAGCCAAGTCGCGAGTCTTCGCTAGGACCGCGGCCATTTGCTCGGAGCCCATCGGCTTCCATGTCTTCACCGCCTGTAACGCCTGGTCCAAGATCTCCATTTTTTCGCACCCTGTAATCACCACCGTGGTCGCTAAACTCAGCGCGTAATGGAGGCACTCGGTAGCGGTTACCGCACCGCTCTTCAGCACGTTGCCGTCTCCCATGGGCTTCATACCCAACACGGCGATTCGCTGCTGTACGAGCAGTGGCAGCACCTGCTGGCCGAAGCTCCGGAAATGCGCGTCCATCACGTTCAGCGGCATCTGGCAGGAGTCGAAATGGAAATTGTGCGCGGCCGCGATTTCGAGCATCCTCAGATGCACATACGGACCCTTGTGCCCGGTGAATCCAATGTAACGAACCTTGCCTGCCTTCTTGGCTTCCAGCAGCGCTTCGAGCGGGCCGTCCGGTGCAAAAAAGCGGTCGGGATCTTCCAGCCGGATGTTCTCGTGGTACTGCATCAAGTCAATGTGGTCCGTCTGCAGGCGCTGTAAGGATTCCTCGATCTGCCGCGCCGTGGCTGTCTTGGAGCGGCCATCGAATTTGGTCATCAGAAATGCCTTCTGCCGGTAGCCGTCGCGGAGAGCAAGGCCCATACGCCGCTCGCTTTCTCCGTCGTGGTAATCCCAGCAGTTGTCCATGAAGTTGATGCCGCGGTCGATCGCGCTGCGGATGAGACGAATCCCCTCTTGAGGGTCCTTCGGTCGGCCGATATGGTGCCCTCCCAGGCCAATCGCCGAAACTTTTTCAGCGGTCTTGCCGAACTCGCGATAGAT
>VBOG01000066.1 GCA_005877815.1 Nitrospirota bacterium | reverse complement strand
ACCGCCCATAGCCAGCCTCGCCATTCCCTCAGCAACGCTTCTGCGTTCGATCGGCTGTAGGTCAGGCTAAACAATAACGAACCCATAGGCATGAGAATTTCACCAGCCACAGCCACCCGCCTCCATCCCAGGAGTTGTTGAGGCGATTCGGCAAGCAAACTGAAAGCATTCCCCGTTTGTGCGACTGCAAGCGCGGCCATGGCGGCAGCAAAACCGCAATGGACAGGAGTCCGTTTGAGCCGGGCCAGGACCAACCCGGAGAGAGCTGCTGACAGAATCAAACCAAGAAAGGGAGGGAGGGCGTACAGAAGATGTTTATATTCCATTGATTATGTCGGCAAATAGCCGCTGAGTAGCGGGAAGATGTCGTTGAGAAATTCAACTGCTACTGCAAACGCTTCTTCGGCCGATCGTTCAACCGGAACCGAGATTCTAACTAAGGAGCCATCAGTGCGATTGCGCGTCATCGCATCCCAGATCATATAGGCCTTTGCCGAATACTCGCTTGCGATGATACGACCACGGTCCTGGTACCAGTACAGAATGACCTGCTTCTCCAGACCCTTTTGTATAAGCACGTTGTTGACGACGATGGATCCTCTTCCGGGCACCAAAAGATTAACCTGTTCCGATTGCACAAATTGCCATCCAGCCCCAGGAAGACAATTTTTAGGTGAGTGATAAGTAGCCCCAGTCCGCTGACTTTGGTAATACCCAATATACAGCGAAATCGGAATGTTTTTGTGTCCAGAATCAGATTGTGAGGCATACACGCGCATCGTGTAGTCGCTGAGTTTCAGAACGTCCAGGACGGCCTGATCCAAACGGAGTTCGTTGCCTTGCCATCGGTTGGCAAGCGTCATCGGCAACTCAGAAAAAGATTTCCTGGGCAAAGCAGCCTCCTCGTTGTGCGAAAGAGACAATAGAAGTCCCCATGCACCCACGAGCATGGCAATGGCAACGACCGCCGGCCAGCGCTTCATTGTGCAACATCCCCGTCGGTTTGCCGTTTGCCCACTTTTGACAACACGGTGCCGGCAACAAACAACAGCACAAAAGCCACGACAAAGATCAGCAAACCTGCAAAGGTGTGATAGAAACCTTCCGCCGCTTCAACACCCCAGTAATGGGCCAAAACGCCCGTGCCGGTTACGCGGAACGCATTCGCGACGATGGCGATGGGAATCGACAGGAGAACCAAGACCCAGCGTTTCCACATCACATGCTGCGAAAAATAGGCATAGACAGTTCCAAGCGCCAGCAGCGCTTGCAACGATCGAATGCCGCTGCAGGCCTCGGCCACTTCGAGCGTCGTCCCCGCCAGGATGATGACATTTCCTTCCTGCAACACCGGGATGCCGAAGTTATACAAACAGAATGTGGCTGTATGGGCAGCAAAAAGTTGGAGTGGGAAGGCCACCATGTTGACGACGATCGCAGGCAAAGGGATCATGAACAATAGAAAGACGATCGGAAAAGCCACAGCGCGCAAAAACTCTCTCCCGCGAAGCAACAGTGCCAATCCGGCTAGCACCACAATAAGTGAGCTGCGTTGGAAATACAGTTCGGCACCGACGGAACCGACGACGAGCATCAGCAATCCAAATCCCAGGAGGGCAATGCCCCAGGGGGTTGGTGTTTCCGGTATGCAAGTAAACTTCCCGCGCCGCTCCCACAGAAAATATCCTGCCAAAACTGGCACGAGGAAGCCATGTGAATAATCAGGGTCGTCATACCACTGCACACCCATATGGTAAAAAATCCTGTAGTACAGCATGCCGAGCAGCCCGGCTATCACCGCTACTATCAGAGCTCTCATCCCGACAGGTCCGATTCCCGCTCTCGCTTCGTCCGTAAGGACTACTGCTTTATCCATAGTCAACCCTACCGGCCGTTGCCAAAGATGTTTTCAACCAAAGTCGAAATGTGTTCGACCCTTCCCAACCAGGTCTCTTTACAGACCGCTTCCATCCGGCGCTTGACCGCTACTTCTCCTGTATCCAAAATCGCTGCTTCCAACATCTTCACGAACTCATCTGCCGTCGCTGCGATACGGACCACAGATGCATACTTCTTCACCTCCGGCAGGGCTGTCGAAACTACCGGCAAGCCCGCCGCCAAATATTCCTGAAGTTTGATCGGGTTCACATTCTCCGTCAGGCGATTCATTTTAAATGGGAGAATGGCCGCCGTAAATCCTTTGGCATAGCCGGGAAGCGAACTGTACTGGCGCTGGCCGACAAAATGCACGTTCGGCAATTTCCGGAGAGTGGCACAATCCACATCTGTCTTGCCGATAAGAACGAGCGACCATTCGAGATGTCGTTTTGCTACGTGCTCCAGCAACTCAAAATCGATCCATTCATGAATCAGCCCCCAGAATCCAATCACCGGCCTTGGAAGATCCTTCAGTTCAGGGGCCACCTCCGTAGCTTGACTTCGGACGCCGGCAAAATGCTCGCTGTCAACACCGTGTGGAACCAAATAGGTGTGTGGATGGAGATGCAGTTTGCTTTGATAGAGCGCCTCGGCCGACGTGATGACGAGATTGCTCTGGGCAATCATGCTGTTTTCCAAGTTCCGCATCAGCCGTCCGTCGAGATACGTGAACGCAGACCATTCGTCCACACAGTAATAGATGACCTTATCCGGTTTCAAATGACGAACCAATGGCGCCGTCGTGGGCAGAAACGACCACAACTGAAAATGGTCCATGCCGAATTTCCTCGCATGCGCACGCACGTACCGGCTGATCAGCAACTCGTTCAAAGTCTGACTGCCGGGCAATCCATGAAAAGGAATCACGAGAGGCGTCAGCACACGCATATTCGGACTGATCGACACAGGACCTTGGCAGAATTGCCGTACTTTTCTCATAATACGGTTGACATCGTGCACCGTTGCCGCGGGCCTCCGCAGCCCGATTGAATTCACCCAGAGTACTTTGTTGGTCCGAGACAAAATCTTCATTACTTGATGTTTGCTGGTCGGATCGGACTGCCAGTCGTTGGCAAAGCAGACGATGTTCTCACCCTGCATCATATCGGTACCTGAAATTCCTGCATCAATAATCAGCCTGCGCTAACAGCTCTTCTTGTACACTCCGCAAATACTCAGTCGGAGGAAACGCCACGACGGTCTTAGGGAGAGACTCAACAAATACAACTCCATTCGGAGAATCACCCTGCCTAACGTACTATCGGCGAGAAAATGAAATACAGCGCCGGGCTTGAGAATTCTCGAGAATTCGATGAAAACCCATTGCGGATCCACAAGATGCTCCGCCACCATGTTGCGGGTGATCAAGGTACTCGATGCTTGAGACTCCGGTACTCCCTAATCGCTTTTTCATCTCCGTCACATCCACACACGAATTCTGCGCCTTGGACAAGCTCTCGCTCCGGATCACCTCTACAGGACGGCAACAGCTTATGACCACCTCCGGCTTCCAACCATATTGTTTTCTGAGACACATGGGAACGCAGAATGTTTTCAAAGAGCGTTTGATTGAAGGTGAGGTTCGGAACAATGCTTTGTTTTAGGCGGAGATACTTCGCATCGCATGACTTCAAATTCATCGGTGCACCCAGAGCACGTGGTTCGAGCGGGCCAGGATATTCATGACCTGGTGCATGCTCGTAGGATCCACGTCCCAATCATTCGCGAAGCACACGATGTTCTGGCCCGCCATCATGACTACACCCTCTTATCATCCGTAACGTTCTCAACCATTTACAATCCCCTTCACGACGATCTTATCAAGCAGATACACGAAGGGAACCCGTTCAGACACCTTAGCTTCAACCCTTTCGCATAGCGAGAAATACCGTGCCAGGAGACGAGGAATAAATCGCTCGCACATCGTCGCCAACCTAAAGTTTGTGACGAACCAAATGTGAGATATATCTGTTCCTTTTACTTTATGGACTTTGATACCCGCCTTAGAAAACAATCGCTTCATCTCCGGCACGGAGTTGAAATCGTTGTAATAGTTCCGATGGATCCTGGCCAAAAGTGAATTCGATCGCCCGCCTGACAGAAGACCAAACATCCGCCCTAACAGGAATGCCAGTCGGCTATGCCGGAAGCATTTCCAAAGACAGTGTATGGTAAGACTGTTATACACAAGGATAACTACTTGCCCTCCTATCTTGGTGGCCCGAGCACACTCAGCGACTGCCTGTCCCTGATTCGTAATGTGCTGCAAAACCCTTGTGCTCATCACTCCATCAAATACCCCATTCTTGAAAGGTAACTGGGTTATATCACAGGCAACAAAATGACCAGATCGCCCCTGCGCCTTGGCACGCCTTTTCGCGATCTGGAGCATAGGCAAAGAAGTATCTACTCCGATGTACCTTACACTTTCCGGTAATTTGATGAGATGCCTGCCAGTCCCGCACCCAGCGTCGAGCAGAACCGGACGACCCTTAATTTCAAACTCCTCAATCATAGTATCCACCTCAGCCCTATTCACATGTGCACCTATAACTCCTTTAAACTCTTCGTCGTATTTCCCTGCAAGCATCGGGTCATCCCAATACCTTTCGGCGCTCATTTCCGGCATTTATAACCTCTCAATGATAGTCCTTGTTTTCTCTCAACCTTTGACGGTATTCAAGCATGGCGTAAATCATCCATCCAATTTCGTACGGTCTGCACTCATAGTCAATTTCCAACCCGGATGCCCGTACTTGGCGAAGGGGCATAGGTTGACCCAGCCCAAGTATGAACAACATCTTATTTATATTCGAAACTCCTTTTAACCATCCTCCTTTCCGAATGGAACGCCACACCACTGCTTGTTTCCAATCAACCATGGACACACCCAATTCATTTTTCCCGAATATCCACTCGATTCCCCGGCTGACCTGAGAGATATACTCCCCTCCTTTCAGCCAAGATAACTTAAGCAGTGCCATTGGGGCCATTCCATGTTGGTGCACCGAATAAATTGGGTACGCCTCCACCAGAGTTCCAGTTTCTATATCGTAGGTCCAGCACCACTGTCCCTCTGAGCCCTGAAAAGCACAGAGGATCTCAGCAATCCTCCTGGCCTGACTCAATGAGCGGCTGTCTCCAGAAAGTTCGTAGTAGCAGGCAAGTGAGTAAATCCCATAGATCTGTTCTGCAAAGTAGGAAAGATTCTTTTTCAGGCGTTGCCGAAAAGTGAGATCCTCATCGCTTGAGCAAAAACCAAAAAGCCCGGATTCAGGATGATAGTTGCGCATTAACTTCTCACGGCATCTAGTAATTAGTAGTTCGATCCGTGCCTTATGGCCGCACTGTGGGTAAAGATAACAGAGCCCGATCAGGAGCCATTGCAATTCCATTGACGCATAATTTCGTGTCCCCTTCCGCACATAGATCTCGCCATATTGTTCGATTGCGGTTAAGATCTGCTCTCCGTAGTCACTCTTTCCTATCGCAACCGCCCAACAGATCAATCCCAAGTCCCCAATGTTGGTGATTTGAGGAAGCCGGTCTACCAACTGCGCAACGATCCTGTTAGGATCAAGATTCAGAGGAATTCCGTGGGCGGTTGCTCTGTACAAACCAATCGCCGACATTGCTGAGTATCTCACCGAAATGCCAACCTTCTGGAGTGCGCCCTCCTTATGCACAATCTTAAAAGGATACAAGTCTTCTTCGCGGTAAGCAGTGTGCAAATACCGAACACCGAGATCTATCAAGCGATCTATATCCAAAGAATGCCCCACCTCAAATCCTATCGGACATAGGTTCGCAACCAGAATTCCAACAGAACCAAGCTCCAGATTTCCTCACCCAAGTCCATATGCTTTTCTTGGTGGAGATGTAGGATGTTCTTTGCGACATCCAAATTAATGAACCGACTGATTCGGTTCGTCGGATCCAGCAATGTATCGCAGCTAAACCTTTTCAGCTCGTGCCTGAACCAGCGATTTAAAGGAACGCCGAATCCCTGCTTAGGACGAGACAGGATTTCATCAGGAAGGTTGGGTCTCACGATCTGCTTTAGCAAATACTTAGTCTCTCTAGACTTGATTTTTAGATGCGGCGGAAGCGTGGCGGCAAATTCGACCAACTCATGATCCAGGTATGGCACTCGTTGTTCGATTGATGCGGCCATGGTCATCTTATCAGCCTTCAGCAAAAGATTATCGGGGAGCCAGGTCTTTAGATCGATATACAGCATTCGATTAAGGGGGTGAACACTCTGAACTGCACGATAGTAGCCAGCCATCGTTTCATCCAGATATCGCTCGGTATTGAGATCATTCCTGAGCCAATCCCTCAGTAGGCCATCCCGCAATCCATTGGTAAATACCGATGCTACCCCATAGTACCGCTTGTCCAGCGGCAGCTCGGACAAGTTTAAATACCTCACCAACTTGCTCGCGCCACACCTCATTCCAGCAGATTTTAGGATCCGGACGAAAAGAGGCCACGCTGGAATCTCCCGCATCTGGTCAATCCATTGCATCGTCTTATACCTGCCATACCCGGCGAAAATCTCATCAGCCCCCTCTCCTGAGTGGATGACCGTCACATGTTTCTTGGCATAGCGCGAAAGTAGCAATACGGGGATGCACGTAGCATCCGACAAAGGTTCTTCCAAATGCCAGACGAGTTGAGGGATCAGGTTGCAAAACTCTTCCGCCGTGACGACAAGTTCATGATGGTCGGACTGCCAATGATTCGCTACTGACCTAGCGAATTCTAGCTCATGTTCCTTATCACCCGACTCATAACCAATACTGAACGTCGACAATGGCGTACGCACGACTTTGGACATCATTGCAACAAGAAGACTGGAGTCAATTCCTCCACTGAGAAAGACTCCATACGGCACCTCGCTCATCAAGTGGCAACTAACCACGTTGCCCCACAGATCTTCCAATTCACCCTTTAGTTCCTTCTCAGATCTATAATCATCCCCCTCAAATACCACTTCCCAATACTTACGGATCGTAACCACTCCATTCTCGACGATCATCATGTGCCCGGGAGGCAGCTTCATGATGTGTTGGAACATGGTCCGAGGGCCAGGAACATACCTAATGTTGAAATACGCACCAAGGCTTGAAAGCTCGACGTCGGATTTTTCACCTTGAAGTTGGAGAATTCCTTTGATCTCCGACGCGAAGGCGATCTGTTCGGAATTGGCGAGATAATACACCGGTTTGATTCCAAGCCGGTCTCTGACTAGAATAAGTCGCTTCCGCGGTGCATCCCACAGCGCGAACGCGAACATCCCCCTCAACTTTTCCACGAACTCTACGCCAAATTCCTCATATGCATGAACAATAACCTCAGTGTCTGACCTGGTCTTAAAGACATGCCCTTTTGACACAAGAAATTCACGGAGCGCTAAATAATTGTAGATCTCACCATTGAAGACGACCCAGATCGAGTCATCCTCATTCGACATCGGCTGATGGCCGCCGGCAAGGTCAATAATGCTCAGACGCCGATGAGCCAGTCCAATAGGACCGCCGATAAAAAATCCTTCGTCGTCTGGGCCGCGATGAATCATGCTATCTGCCATGCGCTTGAGCTGAAAATGATCCACCGGGATGGAATCGCGGTAATTGAAAATTCCAGCTATGCCACACATATGCTAGTTTCTCGGCAGCCTGAGACGCGCCCAATTTTTCGTCAGGGTAAACACTATGAATATCTCTAACTTATCCATCAGTGATCGCCTGTTATAGTCCCAACTTTTGGCCATTCTGATGAGGGCTTCCTTGCCAGTCACGTTCCCAAGAATCCTTAACAAAAGACAATTGACCTTATGGTAGTGCGGCGGACAGAGATATCCATGTGATCCATACCAACTCCACTTTCCGCGATAGTCCCAAAAGCCAAGGACATGAGTTAGACCTTCAATGCCTTGGTTGAACAGATCCCACACATCAGCCTTGCTTGTCTCAACAGCCAGATCGTACAGCCCAAGTAGGCTAAACAGGAACCCGTCCAACACGCGAGGCAGTGGATAACCCGGGTACTCCTCATACAGCACTAACCCATTTTCAGAGGTACGCACGCCTCCATCCTCGATACTTTTTTCAAAGACACGCGCAGCTTTCTCGCAAAGGGCAAGGAGTCTCTTGTCGCCACTGATCCGATATCCGCGGACCAAGGCACTAACTACCACGCCCTGATACATGGCTGAGATCCAGGGCGCCCGTAATCGGCAATATCCTTCCTGCCAGTCGAAATAGATAGGCCAGACGACCGCGCCGTCCTTCCGCTCCACAGCGTTCGTCCTAAGCCATTCCACTTGAAGGAAGAATGTCTTCAGGCACTCCTCGTCGGTCGTTTTCAAATACCGTTCCAGGTTGACAAGACCCCACCAGGCGACGAAGAGGGGATTATATTGCGGGCCATGCGCCCGATAGTTCCTCATCGGCACGCCATTCTCATCGAATTCCAGATCATCAAGGAAAAGGTAGTCGCTGGCAATATAGTAGTGCAAGGAGTCCAAAGACCCCGCGCCGGGAATAATCTCAATTGGATAGTCGAAGCGGAACCCCAATAGCTCCCGTCGAATAGCACGGAAAGCCCAGCCCCGTGACCGTCCACCCTTACTCATACTGGCCAGCTGACATGCTTCTGGATTACTTCCCATACGCTACTTCGCCATCCCAATCGGCGAGTCAAAGAATGACCTTAATTATGAGATTTCAAGAACTTATCACCAAAATTTTCGTATCTTCTCCTGAACACGACAGTAAGTCAATAGACGGAGAACGGATTGACATCATCACTCTTGACAGGTCCAGACGGGCGGCCTAGTCTAACCACGTTCCTCGGCGGATATTGCCGCGTTCTGGTCTATCGAGAGCACCTAAACAGGGAAGATTCCGCACTGAAAGAGAGACAATCGATGTCAATGAGATGCACTACTCGAGTCAAGATTGCGGTTTTGACTCTGGTTTTGATGTTGGCAATGAGCTTGACTGCTTGTTCCGATAAACCCGAAGTTCCTGTCAATCAAATTGTTGACAAAAGTGTCGATATTCTTCAGGGGTTGATGGAATGTCGCAATCAATTCGCGGCATCGTTCCAAACAATCCGCGCCTCTGCGGAACCGTTAAGCGCTGACAAGCGCTGGGAATTACTTACAAAGGCATTGGCAGAACGTCAGAATTGTGAAGACAATGCCTTTAAAAAGTAGACGCAACTAGTGCTCCTGTTAAGGCTTAAACAATTCGCTCAAATTTCAGGGTGCTAGGGTTTCGCCGGCCCGGACAAATCTAAGCAGATCTATGGTGAAAAAAATTGACGTCATAGGCGTTACTTTCTAATCTTAGGAGCGCATGGTTCGCCACGCATGAATGAATGATGATCTCCGACAGCAAGGAGACGAGGCGTGCTCTGAATTATAACTGAATGATTTTCTAACTGAATGATTTATAACGTTTTAAAGACCAGTCGACACAAAACATGAAAGATGGCATTAGCCTTGCTTTTATACCTATTCATTAGTCGCCAATCGTCAATCTGAATAGGCGTGAGAGCCTTTCAAGATTGACAAAGCATGGGACGAAGGAAACAAGGGGGGAGTATGCTCTACCAACTTATTCTTTCAGTGGTCCTCCTTTTCGGAACCGCATCGGCTTACGCAGCTCTCCCTGCATTACCGCAAGCGTATGTTGATACCAGCATGCCCAGCACAACGATCACCAAGACCGTGTGCGCAAGTGGCTGTAATTATACCAACGATCAGTTGCAACAGGCCATCGATGAGGCCCAGCCCGGGACGACGATTACGCTACAACCGGGAATCACCTATACTCCTTCGAACGATTATGGATTTATTCTCAAAAACAAGACCTCCGGGAGTGGCTGGATCATCATTAGAAGCGCCAACGATTCCGCTTTGCCGCCTCCCGGCACCCGGCTCACGCCAGACTATGCGAATGTCATGCCCAAGATTACACGGCCAACTCTTGGAATGTATGCGATGTCTTGCGAGTTATCCGCGCATCACTATCGCATCGTCGGGGTTGAGATCATGAATCCCGGCAACACCGATACTACATATCGGGGTTATGCGTTTGTGGCTTGTGTGTCTGTGCTGGAGACATCTCTCGCCACTCAGAGCCATCATATTCTTTTTGACCGGGTCTATATTCACGGTCCGTCAGCTGGGGGTTCGTACGGTGTCAAGTTTGGCATTGCCTTTGGGGGCCAGAATGAAGGTGTAGTGGATTCAACGATTGCGGACATCACTTATGGGAGTGACGCCATTACGTTCGTGAGCTGGTCGGGGGCCGGTCCCTTTGTCATCAAAAATAATGCTCTCTCGTCAAGCGGCGAGAATATTATGTTCGGCGGGGCCGATACCCAAATCGCCAATCTCATCCCCTCAGACATTGAGATTCGCAATAATTACATCTATAAACCGCTCAAGTGGCGGGATGACTCTGCTTACAATAGCGGGGCCAATCAAATTTTGACTAAGAATCTGTTTGAGTTAAAAAATGCCCAGCGCGTCCTGGCTGATGGTAATGTGTTTGAGAATAACTGGCCGAGTGCGCAGCCTGGATTTGGCATGACTTTTACGCCCCGTATGGACTCGTGCACCCAACCTTGGACTGTCGTGAAAGACGTGACGGTGACAAATAATATCATCAAGGGCACAGCCAATGGCATTGCTCTTTCTGGGCAGGACCCGTGTACGACACTCGGCGGACGCTTTCTCATCAAGAATAATCTCTTCGTCAATAGCGGTGGCTATGCTTCAACAGGCATCATGTTTCAACTGAGTACTGGGGCGTTTGACGTAACGATTCAGCACAACACCGTCGCCTCGTATGCGCCCTATGCCTACCCGACCGGGCAAACGATGGTGCTCACCTATGGGCCGGTAAACGGCGACTTGACCCAGATGACGGGGTTCGTCGTGAAAGATAATATCTTCCTCAGCCGAAACTACCCGTTTTTTGTCGCGGGGTCGTGCGCGGCGTCAGGTTTTACGACGGCGGCCCCAGGATATGTCTGGACCAATACGGTGATTGGTGGGCCGTGGCCCTCATTCGGGGGTTGTTCGAGCAGTCTCGCGCCGCAAGGGAGTGGTAATGCCTACCCGGCAGACGAATCCAGCATTGGATACACTAATCTAGCCGGCGGCGATTATAGCCTAGTGACAGGAAGTCCTTACAAGAAAGCCGCCTCCGATGGCACGGATATTGGCGTAGATTGGCCGACTCTTACAGCGGGAGTAGGCACGTCGCCGACGACATCGACTACATCGCCGACCACCACAACCACGACGGCTTCAACGACATCGACGACACCGCCGACCACAACCACGACAGCGTCAACGACATCGACTACTACGAGTACACCAACATCCTTCACCCTGACAGTCAGCACGTCAGGTAAGGGGAGTGTAACCGGAGCCGGGACCTACCCCCCGGGTACAAATGTGTCCCTGATGGCGATACCAGGGAACGGATTCACGTTCCGCGGGTGGAGCGGCGGTGGCTGTAGCAGCAACCCGTGTTCAGTGACACTGAACGCCAATACATCCGTGACGGCTAGGTTTAGGAAGCACTAGCGG
>VBOG01000065.1 GCA_005877815.1 Nitrospirota bacterium | reverse complement strand
CTGGAACGCGATGCGGGCGGGAAAGTTCGCTTTGATGATCCCCGTCAGCACATCCACTGACGGACGTTGCGTCGCGAGAATCAGATGAATCCCCGCTGCCCGCGCCATTTGTGCGAGGCGTGCGATGCAATCCTCCACCTCTTTGGGCGCCACCATCATCAGATCGGCAAGTTCGTCGATGACGATCACGAGGTACGGAAGCGGGGCGGGAGGGGTCTTCGCGGCAGGCGCTTCGATTGTGCTCTCGCCCGCTGCCAGCCGCTCTTCCTCTGACAGAAAGTGAGGCGCAGAATTGAGTCCTTCTGTCCCCTCCACCCCTGAACTCTCGGGTGGAAAGACTCCCTGCGCTTCTGCGACCACGCGATTATAGGTCTCGATGTTGCGAGCCCCGCACTCGGCCATCATCTTGTACCGGCGCTCCATCTCTTTCACGGCGAGCAAGAGTCCGCGAGCGGCCGCCTTGGGTTCCGTGATGACGGGCCGCCAGAGATGCGGAATGCCCTCGTAGACCGCGAGCTCAAGCATCTTCGGATCGATCATCAGAAATTTCACTTCGTCTGGTCGAGCCGAAAACAGGATGCTTAAAATCATGCTGTTGAGAGCGACGCTCTTCCCCGAACCGGTGGCCCCCGCCACCAACAGATGCGGCATGCCGCGCAGATCCGCCACGACCGGCACCCCGAAGATGTCCTTCCCCAACGCCAACTTTAACGGCGACCGAGACTTCGCAAAAGAGTCGCTGAACGCGATCTCCTTCATGGCTACATCTTCGCGCCGGGGGTTTGGGACTTCGATGCCGACGACCGACTTGCCGGGGATGGGCGCGACGATGCGGATGCTCATGGCTCTCAAAGCCAGCGCCAGATCGTCTGCCAGATTCACAATGCGGGCAACCTTCACGCCCGGCGCCGGCTCGAATTCATACATCGTCACCACCGGGCCGACGTGTGTTTGGATGACCTGGCCGTTGATGCCGAAATTGGCCAGAGCGCTGACCAGAACATTGGCCTGAGCTCGAATATCTTCGTCGCTTACACGTTCAACGATTGCCGCGGGACCCGACAGAAGAATCTCGGGGTTCGGCAGGACGTACCCCACTCCTCCCACCACTTGAGGTGTGAGAAGGTCCTCCGGCGTCTCTTCAACTGGCGTGCGTTTTTTACGTCGGCGTCCGGTTGAAACTGTCGCGACTTCGGCAGCCTCCGCATTGACAATCGTTTCTTCTTCAACGGCCGGTACCGGCTCTGCTCGTATGATTTTGACCGGCTTCGCCTTGGCCTTGGGTCGCTTCTCGATGGCCCGGCTGCGGAAGTGGTGCCAGCGCTCAGCCGCCCAGTCACGGAGTGTCGCGGTGGCTTCAGCGGTATTTTTTAAAATCCCGGCCATCACCACAATATGCGCGCCAACCGATGCACAATAGGTGACGAGCAGCTCGCTCAGCAAACGCCCCACGTACCCACCGCCGCTCCCCAAGTAAATCCATCCGCTCATAACGGTCGGAATACCGGAAAGACGCAACGCCAGAGCAGTGGACAGAAAAAATAGGAGCGAGGTAAATCCGATCGCGCTCCGTACGGTGATTTGTATGCCGCCACGGACAAAACATCGACCGCCGAGCACGGCCAAGGCGAGCGGCAGCAGGTATGAGGCTCCCCCTATTAAGCGAAATGCCCCGGTGCCCAGGGTCATCCCCACCTTTCCGATCAAATTGCTCGTCTGCTCGGTGTAAAGGCTGTCTTGAAAGAGTAGCGGGTCGCGGGGGGAATAGGATAGAAGCGAAAGAACGAAGAGCAAGGCCAGGGTGACGAGAATCACCCCAACCATTTCATGCCGTGTCTCGATCGCCCCACTTTTGGACATACCGGCAGTGGGCATTCGCAGAGACTAACACATCATTCGCAGACGATCAATTCTCTTTACAAAGCACGGGCCACGTTCCTGCATGAGGAAGTGGCCCGCCTTCGGCGCTTAGGACGCCATCGATTATTTTATATTTTTGCTGTGCAGCCCACCCGCCGCTTGGGAGAGTCCGACCGAAATGTGCTTGGCCAGGAAACCGAATACTTTACTCTGAAAGTCGGTTACGGCTCCTCTGTTTATGGGTCACAAACCCTTTGCCCTTGGGCAATCTCTTGGAGCATCAACCCGGCACGACGACGTGACAGACTTCATCAGAGATACGAAGCCCGGCCGCAGGTGGGCGTTTAAGTGGCCCGGTGGAGTATTGTCTTGCATGGACACCTCCTTGGGATTGTCGATACAAAATCGAGCCTACGCCCGGTCCCAACTGATGTCAATTCTACCGTCCGCTTAGGGTCTCACTGGTATGCATCGGCTCAATGCAATTCGCTGCCTCTTCCCGTCTGCCACAGTTGGCACAGGCATAGAAATGGCCGATCAAGCCGTCAAGCATGTCAATGACGCGCTCAGGAAACATCATCCCTTGGCACTTTTTACACTTCCGCATATTGGTCTCCCTCATGACTTAAAATAAATCCCAACATAAATCTCGAACATAAAATAAGGCTCCAAGCGGATGGTGTCTAGTCTCTGGATGAAAATTCTTGTGAAAATGAGAGGGTTAAAAGGACCATTCCTATAAAATCATAGGTCTTTTGGCCCTTGGCCCTCATAAATCCGGTCAATTTTTGCCGCCAGGATGAAGTCACCCTCACTTAACCCATTGATCTTATGGGTCCATATTTCAACTTTACACGCGCCCCATCTGATATGAAGGTCTGGATGGTGACCTTCACGCTCCGCAACTTCGCCGATCTTATTGGCAAAGGCCAGTGCCCCAGCGAAGTTCTTGAACGGATAGGTCCGTTCCAGCCGTGCCTTATTCATCGTTGATTCCCAGCCTTCGGCCAATTCACTGAGCATTTCCTGAACTCTCGCGGGTTCCATTGGAGGCACGCCGCCTCTGCATGGTATGCATGACTTATCGGCAAGAGCCATAACGCCTCGATTCCAGAAGCGAATTATACGTGCCTCAAATAGGCTCTTCCAGAAAGAATCACTTTATAACCCTTAAGAGGAGGAGACCCTGCTTTTGGAGATTATTGGAGCGCGACAGTCAGGTCGGCAAAATCGGAGAGAGTGAAGGTTTCAGCACGGCGTCTGGGATCAAGATTGGTTTTCTTTAACGCGGCGGCCACCCTGGCCCCTTCAAACCCTTCGTCTCGGAGAGAGTTCAGCACCGCCTTTCTCCTGTGGGCAAAACCTGACCGTACGACCTTGAAAAAGAAAGCCTCGTCTGGGACGGAAACACGGGGTTTGGGCAGCGGCGTGAGGACGACGACCGCCGACCCGACTCGTGGTCTTGGCCGAAAACAGCTCGGCGCAACTTTAAAGCCCATCCGTACCTCACACGAGAACTGCGCGGCAACGCTCAGCACGCTATAGTCCTTTCCCCCAGCGGAAGCAGCTAAACGAATGGCCACTTCCTCTTGCAGCATGAGGACCATCCGCATGACCCGTTGCCGCTCTTTCAACAGGCGGAATAAGATTGGTGTGGAGACGTAATACGGGAGGTTCGCCACGACCAGCATCGGCCCCGGTATCTGGTCGTATTCGTAGTGTAGGGCGTCGGCCTCTACCAGCTTAAGATTCGGCCGGCTCCCGAGGGTTGTTCGAAGATAGTCGCACAGGGCCGGGTCGAGTTCGATCGCAACGACAAGTCCGGAGGCTTCCAAAAGCGCCTCGGTCAGGATTCCACGCCCCGGTCCAATCTCTAGCACCGTCTCCCCCGGCTGCAATTCAGCCAGCCTCACGATCTTCCGCACAATGTTCGGATCAATGAGGAAGTGTTGGCCAAGAGATTTTCGGGCTACAGGAAAGGGGGGGCCATTGCGACGCGGGGGAGGAGTCATCCGCGCGGCCGTTGGCGTGCCACGAACTGAGCGGCCAGACGGATAGCCTCGAGCAGGCTCCCCTCGTCGGCAATGTTTTTGCCCACGATGTCATACGCCGTGCCGTGATCGACGGACGTCCGAATAATTGGAAGTCCGACAGTGATATTGACCGACTTTCCAAATGCCGCGAGCTTCAGGGGGATCAGCCCTTGATCGTGATACATGGCGACCACCGCATCATAAGAGCCCTTCGCAGCCTGTCCGATCAACGTGTCGGCGGGAAACGGTCCGGTGGCCGGACATCCCAACGCGCGGGCCTTCATGATGCCCGGTTCGATGACCGTTCGCTCCTCGCTGCCGAACAATCCCCCTTCGCCGGCGTGCGGGTTGAGAGCTGCAACGGCAATGCGCGGCTGCTTGATCTTAAATAACTCGCGCAGCGCCCGATGACAGAGTCGAATCGCCTGCGCCACGCGGTCCGGCGTCAATGCCGCCGGCAGATCTTTAATGGCCACGTGGGTGGTGGTAAACATGAAGCGCAATGGTCCACCCACGATCATCATGCCAACTTCGGCAGTACCTGTGAGATCCGCAAGCATCTCGGTATGGCCGGGATACGGGTACCCCGCCAGATTGATCGCCTCTTTGTTGATGGGAGCCGTCACGATTGCCGCAATGCTTCCGTCGAGCGCTCGTTCGACGGCTTCTTTGATATAGACCGCTTGAGCGGCGCCGGTTTCTTGGGAGACTTTTCCAGGGGTAAAAGGCCCGAGCGGGTCTCTCAAGGGATCCAAAACGGGAATCGCCCCATCGGAGGCCTCGAAACCGCCGAGGTTGACGCTCCGGAGCTTGAGCGACACTTTCGAAAAAGAGACAGCCCGCGCCAACACTTCGACAGAACCGATGACGAGGGGACGGCACAATCGCCGGATGACCGGTCGCGAGAGCGCCTTCACGATCACCTCGGGGCCGATCCCCGCTGGATCACCCATCGTGATGCCCAGCAACGGCTTCTCTGCCTTGCGCGTCTTCATGGCCACATCCGCACCATTGCAGTGACAGTCTTGCTGACTTTGCGCATGAAATCCAGGTCCAACGTCTCAAGGGTGTCAGTGGACCGATGGTAATGAGGGTTCCGAAAATTGGCGGTGTCGGTGAGCATGATGGCCGGATACCCATGGTGCCAGAAGGCCGCATGATCGCTTCTCCTGGTATCGGGGAGTTGTTCGCCATTGCCGGGAACGATCAGCGAGACCGTCTTGAGGTCAGGCACATGACGCTTTGCCGCGCCTTCCATGGCGCCGACTAGGTGAGCCGAGGCCTGATTGCCGATAACGGCGAGGAAATCGCCCACGCCGGGGACCTTGATTGGTACTCCTGGCGGTGTGAGCTGCGAACCCTCTTTGGCGCTGGCGAATCCGACGCATTCCAGCACCAAGGCCCCGCTGATGTCTTCGCCGGCATTTCTCAATGAGGCGGCGTAGGCCAGGCTCCCTATCAGGTCGGCCTCCTCCAGGCAAAAGGCAATAAATCTCACTTCTCGTGCTACCGGCGAATTCTGCACTTTCCGCGCGACGTCGAGCATCACGGCCAGCCCGCTCGCATTATCGTCGGCGCCCGGAGAATTATTCACCGTATCGTAATGCGCGGCAATGATCAGCGGGGGGCGGCCGACGGCTTTTCGATCGCCCGCCGGAAGACGTCCAATGATGTTCCTGTAGGTTCCCTTGAATGCCGTGAATGTCTGAGTGGACACGTCCAGCTCCAACAGCCTCATCTGGGTGGCAAGATACTCTTCAGCTTGTCGAAGGGCCGCCGGCGAGGAGATCGCATGCCGTTCGCCCACAAGGGCGCGAAGATGCCTTTCAAGCATGATCTTCCGGCGCCACGTGGACAATAACTTCTGCGACGCCGGGGAATGCCAGCTTGACGGTTTCCTCCACCTGGTGCGCCACGGCGTGGGCTCGCGCGGTCGGCATCGCGGGGTCAACATGGATCGTCAAATCCATGAACACATGCCGCGCGAGGCCGCGCGTTCGTATATCGTTGCAACAGGCCACGCCCGGCACAGTGAGACCGACCTTCTGAACCGCATCGGCATCGATGCGTGCCCTGTCGGACAACGAGCGCGACACCTCCTTCAGCACCAGGACGCCGGTATGGCCGATAAAGCCGGCGATCAATACTCCCACCAGCGGATCCAGCAAGGGATAACCGGCCGCCACCGCGGCCAATCCGACGAGGACCGCCAATGAGGACAGAATGTCGCTGGCCGTGTGCAGAGAATCCGCCACCAGAATTTCGCTCTCGAGCGCCTCGCCGCGCCGCCGCTCCCAGACCATGACACCTGTGTTCACCGCCATCG
>VBOG01000064.1:998-3794 GCA_005877815.1 Nitrospirota bacterium | reverse complement strand
GACGCGTGGCCGCGAAAATCTCACGGACCTGGCTGGTCGACTCTGGTGATGGCATGTTTGACTCTTAACAGAAACACGGGAGGAGGGCCAATCCAACGGCAAAAGGCAATCCGCAGTCTCTAGTCGGGAGTCTTGAGTTCCGGAACTTCGACGACCTGAGCAGGACTCAATACGACCAGCGTCACGTCACTCCTTCCGCCCGCTTGCGTACTTCTCCTTCCACTCCTGAATTGTCCGCAGTCTCTCCTTCAGCTTCTTCTCGAATCCCTCATCAGTAGGCAGGTAGTAGCGCCGATCCTTCAGATTGTCAGGCAGGCACTGCATATCAGTGAGGCGGTCGGGAGTACTATGCGCGTACTGGTAATCCTTGCCGTAACCGAATTGCCGCATCAATCCGGTGACGGGATTCCGCAGGTGCAGCGGAACGGGCTCGGCGATCGTCCTCTGGACGTCGGCCTGTACCGCGCCATAGCCGGCGTATAACGCATCGGATTTTGGCGCGACTGCCAGGTAGACGGCCGCCTGGGCCAGCGCCAGGTTCCCTTCGGGCATGCCGACAAAGTGCACCGCCTGCATGGCGGCCACGCTGACGCCGAGAGCGCCCGGCTCCGCCAGGCCAATGTCTTCCGAGGCCATGCGGATCAACCGGCGCGCCACGTAAAGCGGGTCCTCGCCCGCCTCCAGCATCCGTCCCAGCCAGTAAAGCGCGGCATCCGGGTCAGAATTCCGCACGGACTTGTGCAAGGCCGAGATGAGGTTATAGTGCTCCTCGCCCGCCTTGTCATATCGAGCGTGTTGTAGGCGGCCCGCGCGTCACCGTTGGAAAACACGGCAATCTGCCTCAGCAGGTCCGGCGAAATCACCACGCGTTCCTTACCCAGTCCACGCCGTTCGTCCTCGAGGGCACGTTCGAGCAGCGCCAGGATCTCATCGGTCGAGAGTGGCGAGAGCATGTACACCTTGGCCCGCGAAAGCAATGCCGAGTTCACTTCGAACGACGGGTTCTCCGTGGTGGCGCCGATCAGGACCACGTCGCCCCGCTCCACGTAGGGAAGAAAGGCGTCCTGCTGGGCCTTATTGAAACGATGGATCTCGTCAATGAAAAGGATCGTGCGACGGCCGTATCGTCTCGATTTCTCCGCCGCCGCCATCACTTCCTTGATCTCCTTGACGCCGCAGAGCACAGCGCTGAACTTCATGAAGTCGCTGTGAGTCTGGCGGGCCACGATGGTAGCGAGCGTGGTCTTTCCCGAGCCCGGCGGACCCCACAGGATCATGGACGCGAGTTCGTCGCGCTCGATCTGCTGGCGCAGGGGTTTGCCCGCAGCCAGGATGTGCTGCTGGCCTACATATTCAGCTAGCGTCTCGGGCCGCATGCGGTCTGCTAACGGGCGGCGGTCGTCCGCGAAGGCAGGAACCGGGGCTGTTTCAAACAGGCTCATATTTGATCGGCGGTGCGTTCATCGAGCGTCAGGCCATTGAGCCACTGCCACTGATCCGAAACCGATGGTCGTCCCTCAATGACCGGATGACCGAATAGCCCTCATGACTCAATATTTGAAGCCACGTTGCCGGGCAGCTTCATAGAGAAAGATACCGGCGGCCACCCCGGCGTTCACGGAGTTGATATTCGCCCGGATAGGAATACTCAGGCGAAGGCCTGTCTCCCGCAGCATACTCTCATCCACGCCCGTGGCCTCTTTACCGATCAGGAAGGCCGCGCGGCTGCGCAGGTCGGCGCTTGCAAGCGAATCTGAGCTATGCCGGTCGGCGGCAATAATCGTCACTCCCGCTGACCGCAGCCTGGCGAAGAGTTCGTCAGCCTGCAGATTGCGAAACACTGGAAGCCGGAAGATGGCGCCGGCGGATGACCTGACGGCTTTCGGATTGAAAGGGCTGACCGTCTCCTTCATCGCCAGGACCGCCGTCGCGCCCAGCGCCTGCGCGCTCCGTATCATGCTTCCCATATTTCCGGGGTCCTGAATTCCACAAGCTATCAGCAGGCAGGCATCACGGCGAGTCACGGCGGCCTCAAGGGTGTGCGACGGCAGCTCCACCAGAGCTGCGATGCCCTGAGGGGTTTCCGTGAGGGCCAGCCGATCGAAGACCGCGTCAGGCACTTGGACAACTTCTGCTTCTCGCGGCAGTCGCTGGATTAGCGTCGCAAACCTTTCCGCTGCGCTCCGGCGTACGAGCGCCGTATGCACCTGGCAACGGTCTGGGGCTCGGCCGCTTGCGCAGTCCAGAGCCTCTTCCAGGAGCCGGGGACCCTCAACCGCCAGCCAGCCATCGCGCGTGACGCCCTCGCTCAGGGCGTCTCGAAACACTTTGACGAGCGAATTGGTGGCGCTGGTAAGTTCGCGAAACATCGAGCATCAGTGCGGTTTGCCGGGCTGGTTGGTGCGAGCGGCCTTGTGAGCCGGTTTAGGGTGCTCTAGCTTTTTAGTCTGCCCTCCACGATTCTTGATTTCCTCGGCTACGCGCTCCAGAAATTTCCTGACCTCGCGCGGGTTGCGTACCGTGAAACGCGCCATCGTGAAACGCACCTTGACGCCGTCGCCCGTGCCATCGTCGGCTGCGATCATTTCGTTCAGGCGACCCCGCCCCACGCGGATAGTCACTCCGCTTGGAAGCGCGGCAAACGCCGATTCATCCGTGATGTCGTCACCTACGTAGACCGGAAGGGTCCCCACTGGCAGCTCCGAAAGCAGCGCGTTGACTGCTGCGCCCTTGCCCTCAAATTCGCGAGGCAGGACTTCCCAGACGTCCTTGCCCGGCAGCACGCGAAGGGCAGGC
>VBOG01000064.1:0-985 GCA_005877815.1 Nitrospirota bacterium | reverse complement strand
CCCGATAGTGAACTACGGAAACCGGGCCTTTATCTTCCAACCAGATTTTCGGAAGAGGTTTGACGCCCTCGGCCAGAAGCCGTCGACCCCGCCGGATGCTGCTCACTGAAGGCGATCTGGACCGCGTATCATCCTGCCGCTCCCAGCCATGCAATCCCACGCAGCCGATGGCCGGCAGGTTCACGCGTGCTCGCACGTCGGCCAGGCGGCGTCCGCTGATAACCCACACTGTAACGTGTCTTTGCCTTGCCAGCCAGCGCAGGACCGCGCGGGTGGGTTCATCCAGGCACACCTCGCCCGGCCGATGCCGCAGCGGCGTCAGCGTGCCGTCGAAATCAAGGAACAATGCGACGTGTGGGGCGTTTCGAAGCTGCTTGGCCAAGAGTGGCCATTGGCTGAACAGGTGGGAAGGGCGGGTGCGCGCCTTAACATGCAGCTCTTTGATGGCAGAAGCCTTCACACCCGAGACCCCGCCACTCAACATTTTATCCTTCCTTCACCGTCTCCGGTTTATCCAGCCGAATTTCGGAGAGTTCGGTGATCAGGTTCGCCGCCCAGCGATACACGTTGTGCTCCCTGACGATAGTGCGCATGCGGCGCATCCGGGCCCGGCGCTCCTCGGGCGGCATCTCAAGCGAGAAACGGAGGGCTTCCGCCAGTTGTTCCGTATCATAAGGATTCACCACAACCGCGTCCGACAACTGGCGGGACGCGCCGGTAAAGCGGCTGAGGATCAGGGCGCCCTGTTCATCGTCGCGGGTTGCCACAAATTCCTTCGCGACCAGATTCATGCCATCGTGCAACGAGGTCACCATGCAAACATCCGCCGCTTTATAAAACTTTTCGATTTCACGATGGCTGTGGTGGCGCTTCAGCAGGACGATCGGTCTCCATTTGCCCGTTTGAAAGCGGGCGTTGATGCGCTCAGCCTCCGCCTCCATTTCGACGGAGAGATCGTAATAACGCGGGATCTGGGTACGGCTGG
>VBOG01000204.1 GCA_005877815.1 Nitrospirota bacterium | reverse complement strand
GTGGTATTGGCTCTCGATGGGCTTGGTGCTGATGGCGCTCGAGATGGTGGCCCCAAGCGGGTTCTATCTCATGTTCTTTGGACTGTCGGCGCTCGCAGTCGGCGCTCTCACGGGCGTTGCCGATGTAGAACCGGAGTGGTTGCAGTGGGTGTTGTTTTCGGGACTGGCCGTCGTCTCCCTCCTGTTGTTTCGAGGCCCCCTGCTGGCGCGCCTCAAGACCATCGAACGCAAAGGTGCCCCGGTCGACACCATGGTCGGCGAGATCGCCATGCCTCTGGACGATCTCTTGCCGGGAGGCACCGGAAAGGCCGAGGTCCGCGGGAGCGCATGGACCGTCCGCAATGCAGGCGGAGCCGGCATTCTCAAAGGGCAACGCAGCCGGGTCGTGCGTGTGGACGGCCTGACGCTGTGGATCGAACCCGAATCTTGAACCGAGGAGGAACATGATGTCAGGTGGGATGATCGTGGCCCTGGTGCTCGCCTCTCTGGTCCTCCTTGTCATTGCGAAGACGGCCGTGATCGTGCCGCAGCAAAGCGCCTATGTGGTCGAACGGCTCGGAAAATATTCCACGACGCTCAGCGCAGGATTCCACCTGTTAGTCCCGTTCCTCGATGCCATCCGGTACAAGCACTCGCTCAAGGAGACCGCGATTGATATCCCCGAGCAGGTCTGCATCACGCGCGACAACGTCCAGGTCGCGGTGGACGGCATTCTCTACCTCAAGGTCTTGAATCCCGAGCGCGCGTCGTACGGGATCTCCGACTTCTACTTCGCCGTGAGCCAGCTCGCCCAGACGAACCTGCGGAGCGAGATCGGAAAGATTGAACTCGATCGGACCTTTGAAGAGCGCACGAACATCAACTTGCAAGTCGTGAACGAGGTGGACAAGGCGTCCGAGGCCTGGGGCGTCAAGGTGCTGCGCTACGAGATCAAGAATATCACGCCGCCCAAAGACGTCCTCGCAGCGATGGAAAAACAGATGCGCGCCGAGCGGGAAAAGCGCGCCGTCGTGCTGACGTCGGAAGGCGTGCGGGACGCGGCGATCAACAACGCCGAGGGCGAAAAACAACAGGTCATCAAGGCGTCGGAAGCCAAGAAGCAGCAGCAGATCAATGAAGCGGAAGGCGCGGCGTCAGCCATCCTGGCGATCGCCACCGCCACCGCGGAAGGCATCCGGAAAGTCGCCGATGCGACCCAGGTACAAGGCGGGTACGAGGCCGTGCAACTTCGTGTCGCGGAACAGTACATCAGAGAGTTCGGCGAGCTGGCGAAAACCAGCAACACCCTGGTCCTGCCCGCAAGCGTGTCGGACGTCGGCTCGATGATCGCACTCGCCATGAATATCATCGGACGACGGCCCGCATCGCCGCCTGCCGCGCGGTAACCTCTTATGGCCACGCGCCTGCTCGTCACGCTCGTCCTGGCCGTCCTCGCGACGTCCGTGGGGCATGCCGAGACCTGGATGTGCTCGGAGCCTGAGGGCGCCATTTTTCGAGATCATGCCGGGCCCAACTGCCGGGAGATCTACACGACGCACTTCTCGACGCCGGTGGTGCCCCCGCTCCAGGCCGTCTCGACTCCTTTTCCGGCCACGATCCGTCACGTTCCCATTCTTTCGACAAAGGATGCCGGTCCCGGCGTCAAGCAAGCCGGCGGCATCGCGTTGGCGACCCTGACGATCAGCCACGTGAGCCAGGGAACCGGCCCTGCCGTCTCTGCCGATGCCCACTTTGGGAAGGACAGCCGCGCGGCATTGGGAGCAGCGCTTGCTGCCTCGGCAAAAGCCCTGGGCTATGATGCCCGATACCTCAAGGTCCGGCTGTCATCGCAGCTCAACGGCAAGGAGAGGAAGCGGACCTTCAACGGCCCCAGCGCGGGCATGATGTGGGCCGTGGCCATCGCATCGGGCATCCTTGGGGATCCACTGAGGACGGATGTATGCCTCGCGGGAACGGTGGCGAGCGATCTTTCGATCGGGCCCGTCGGCGGCCTGGAGGAGAAGATCAAAGGATGTAAGCAGTTCGACCGTCACGAACTGATTCTGCCCGCCGGACAGAATTCCATCCCTGTCGTGTGGAATGGCATCGGGTCCGGCGTCAAGGTCACGGAGGTGGGCACACTGGGGGAAGCCTATGTGGCGGCGACCGGACGGCCGCTGCGTGAGGTTGGCCGCTAAACGGGTTCCAGCACCTCGGACCGAGTTTCCGAGGCCCTGGGCGCCGCCTCGTCGACGACTCCATCCAGCTCAGACAACAAGGACGATTGCTCGGGCTCACCGAGTTCTTTGAGGTCACGAAGCGCCGGCATATCCGACAGGTCCTTCAACCCGAATGACTGCAGGAATTGCTTCGTCGTGCCGTACATGATCGGACGCCCCGGAATATCCTTTCGCCCGACGATCCGCACCAAGCGGCGATCCAGCAAGGTTCTGAGGACGCCCGCCGTATCCACCCCCCGTATCTGTTCGATCTCTGACCGCACCAACGGCTGCTTGTAGGCGATAATCGCCAACGTCTCCATCGCCGAGCGCGACACCTTTGCGCTCGCCTTCGTCCTCTCCAAGCGTTTGACCCACGGGGCGCAGTCCGGCCGGGTCGTAATTTGAAATCCACCGGCGACTTCGACGATCTGAAGGCCGCGGTTGTCGGCGGCATAATCCGACTGGAGGGCGCGAAGTGCTGCCGCCAGCTCCGTCCGAGATGATCCCTCGACGACGCCGAGCAGACGATCCACGGAAACCGGCTCGCCGGACACAAACAGCAGCGCCTCTAGGATGCCCTTCAGCCCGTCCAATCCTTGAGACGCCTCGCGGCTCTCGGCATGTTCATCATGGCAGGGGTGGACCACGTTCAATTCCTGTGTGCTCATTCTTGAGTCTCCTCCAGTTCCGCGTCTCCGATATCCGCCGGCAAAAAAGCCCGTGAGAGGAGGATGCCCGCGAAGGCCTCTGGCTGAAACGCCCGCACCAGCCTGAGCCGGATCAGTTCCAACAGACCTAAAAACGTCACGATCAGCACCAGGCGCCCCTCCTCCGGCCGAAACAGCATCTCAAACGGAATGGCTTCCTCCTCTTCCAGTCGTTCCAAAATATAGTTCATGCGATCTTTCACGGTGAAATGATCCGCCGACAATTCCATCAACGCCTTGGCAGGCGTGCGCTGGATCACGTCCTGGAGCGCATCCATCAAATCGAGCAACGTCAGATCGAGGGGACCGTCCTCCTCCTTGGTATTCGCGCTCAGCGGCATCCGTCCGAACGCTTCACGCCACTGGCGCCCGCGGCCCTCCAACGCATGGGCCGCTTCCTTGAACTGCTTGTACTCCAGCAGGCGGCGGACCAGATCAGCGCGCGGATCTTCCCCCTCCTCTTCATCCTCGGAGGGCTCCGCCGGGAGCAGCATCCGCGACTTGATGTAGATCAACGTCGCCGCCATCACGAGAAACTCTCCGGCGACATCGAGATTCAACATCTTCATCGCCGTGATGTGATCGAGATACTGTTTGGTGATCAACGCGATGGGAATGTCATAGATGTTGATCTCGTTCTTCTTGATCAGATGCAGGAGCAGATCGAGCGGCCCCTCGTACTGATCCAGACGGATCCTGTAGGAGTCTTCAAGCGTGTCCATCCCGATTTCCAGACCTTCGGTCACAAGGCCTCCACCAGCAACTAGAGCCCCGCTATACCAGCTTAAGGGGGCAAAGGCAAGCATTCGCCCATATATTGTGGAAATTACCCCCTCAGTAATACTATACTTGACTCAGAAATCTGGCCCCGCAACCACATAGGAGGTGACCCATGCACTTCATACGAGCCGGAGAATATGTCATCAATCTTGAGTTGATTACGTCTTGCCGGCTCCGAAGCGACGGCGGTATTCAGCTCACGCTGTCTGGACAGGATGGACACATTATACTGACTGGGGCTGAGGCTGATATCATCAGGAAGGCGGTCAATGCCTAGTGTCCGCTGCTGAGTCATGTCAATGATTGCTAGCCCTTCTTGAGGATGACGATGAAGGCAATGAGAAACGCCGTGAGGCCGGCGCCGACGATCGCGAGGAACACCGGGTTTTCAAACCCGACCGACGTCCGGGGATTCGCAAACTTGACCCGCGTGAAATTCGGCTCTTCCTTGTAAACGACTTTGGCGAAATCGTCCTTCGCCAGGAAGCTCGCATCCGAAAAGTTCGCTTCTCCTTGAAACGTGGCGCGTCTGAAATAGGTGTCTGCGGCGAAGACGGTAGACATAAAAAACGCCGCCTTTTCGAAGACCGCCTCTGAAAAGTCGGCCATCCCCTCAAAACGGCTCCCTGAAAATGACGTGCCCATCTTGAAGTAGGCGCGGGAAAAACCCGCCTCCTTCTGAAAGGTGACCGAGAGAAAATTCGTGAGCCCGGCAAAACCTGCTCTCAGATAGGTGATCGACTCATGGAACACCGATTGATAAAAGCGCGCGTTGCCGGCGAACGCGGTCTTCTCAAAAGTGGCCGGCTTGTCGAAGATGCAGGACAGCCAGAACGAGTCCTCGAGGAAGATTGTCTGCGAACTATCGAGCGGGCCCAGAAAGATCGTTCGCGAAAGGTCCACCGTCTTCGTGAATGTCGTGCCGCGAAATGAGACCGGCCCTTGGATGACCACCATGTCTCCCAGCAGACGCTGCTCGACCATGTCTGGTTTCAGTTGCGTGTCCACGATGCCGTCCACGACAGAATCCTCGATCAGAAAGGGACCGCGAATGACGCGCGCGTCCGTGACCCGACCCCGCGACAATTTTGACAGGACTCGATCCGGCAGCGACAAGGACCGGATCGGGACCGACGCAAGCCGGGTCAGGAGGAGGTCTCCCGTCACCACCGCATTCTTGAGCGAAATGCCTTGCCCCGCCTTGATCGCCCCGATGATCTCGGCCGCCGTCACCGCATGGCTCGCACGATCCACTTGGGAGCACTCGCGGCTCAGGTGACGCATGAAGACCGTCGAATCGCTGACGTTGTCCCGTTCAATGCCGCAGGCCGCAGCGGCGGCCGGAATATGCGTGCCAAGACACAGGCCGAGGATCAGTATGAAGCCGGTGACCTGAGGCTTCATGTTCGTCGCGAGGTTCTCAGAGTAATGCGCAAGCCATCCTCTCAAGACAGGCAATTGCGGGCATCCTGGTGAAGATTGTAGAATCGTGAACGTTACCGGCGCGTCCGATGCGCCGCGCAATCAATGGAAGGAGTCATGTCGGGATGGTCCTAGCGTTTGTCTCAGACCCTTTGGACGAAGAACACGCCAGCGGGCATTTCTACCACATCTGCCAAGGCGTCATGCAAAAAGAAGAAGTCCTGCCCCCGCCGCCCGGCGAACCCATTATCTGTACCGGATGCGGCGTCGAACTGGAGATGGAGGACTTCATGGAGGCGCATTTGAGAGGCGCCACATGATCACCGATAGTTGAGATACTGCAGATCCACCCCGAAGTCCTTCCCTTTTAAGAACGCGATCACGGCCTGCAATTCATCGCGGCTCTTGCTCTGCACCCGGACCTGGTCACCCTGAATCTGCGCCTGCACCTTGAACTTGCCGTCCTTGATCCCCTTGGCGATCTCCTTCGCCTTCTCCGGTGACAATCCATTCTGAATCTTGGCCGTCTGGCGCACTGCCCCGCCCAAGGACGGCTCGGGCGTTCCGAAGGCAAAGGCTTTGACCGACACACTCCGCTTGATCAGCTTCGCCTTGAGAATGTCCACGACGCTTTTGAGCTTGTAGTCGTCATCCGAGATGAGCACGAGCTCTCCTTCTTTGTCCTTCAACGTCAAGTCCGTCTTGGTCCCTTTGAAATCGAACCGCTGTTGGATTTCCTTGAGCGTCTGGTCGATCGCGTTCTTGACCTCTTGCAGGTCTACTTTCGACGCCACATCGAAGGAATTCGCGTCCGCCATCGTCGTCCACCGATCCCGGTCTGATTACGTCGCCACCTGGTCGGCCGGACCATCCAGCACCTCGCGCACTTTCCGCGTGAGTACGTCGGGCGTGAACGGCTTTTGCAGGTAGGCCGTCGCGTTGTCGAGCGCCGCCGGACGGATTCCCGCCTCCTCAGGATAGCCCGAGATGTAGAGCACGCGCATGTCCGGCCGAATGGGCGCGAACCGGACGGCCAATTCCTTCCCGCTCATGCCGGGCATGACGACATCGGTCACCATGAGCGAGATCGGACCGGTATGCTGCTCGCTGATCGCCAGTGCTTCATGCCCGTGCCGCGCCACCAAGACCGTATAGCCGTTCTGGGTGAGCACCTCATGGGCGAACGACCGGACGATCTCCTCGTCCTCGACCAGCAGCACAGTCTCCGTTCCGCCGACGCAACCCAGCGGCGGGGGCGAGGCCGGGGCTTCGACCGGTTCATCGATCGAAGGAAGGTAAATGGTGAAGCATGTCCCCTGCCCTGGTCGGCTCCTCACAAAAATATACCCATCGCTTTGCTTGACGATCCCATAGACGGTCGCCAATCCCAGTCCGGTACCTTTGCCGCGCTCCTTCGTCGTAAAGAACGGCTCGAAGATTCGTGCCTGTGTTTCCGCCGGGATGCCGGTGCCCGTGTCGCTGACCGCCAGCATCACATAGGGTCCGGGAACGAGCGGCGCGTGTTCACTGGCATAGGCTTGATCCAGCATGACATTGGACGTCTCGACCGTCAGCTGTCCCCCCTCCGGCATGGCGTCCCGGGCGTTGACCGCAAGGTTCATGATGACCTGTTCGATCTGTCCCGGATCGGCCTTGACGTGTTTGAGGGCGGGGTCCAAGACAGGGACCAGATCGATATCTTCGCCGATCACCCG
>VBOG01000063.1:5220-6089 GCA_005877815.1 Nitrospirota bacterium | reverse complement strand
TCTTGTACGCTCTCTACCGTAATCTTCTCGCCTCTGGCGGCCACCACTCCTTCGGCGCTTTCTTCCGGCAACGCCAGCTCGTCCCGGATAAACCGGCGGAGATTCTCTTCCGAAACCACCAGGCCCGCCTGTGCGAATCGGGTCAGGGCTTCGACCAGCGCGCCGAGACCGCGTGACTGTACATTCGCCGCCAGCACCTGCGGTACAGGCGCGTCTTCGCCAAAGTTGAACTCCACCAGGCGCCGGATCGTGTTGTTGGTGATCGTGCGCGCGATCTGGTCCGAAAGGTTCTGAAGGGCGAGCATGAAGAAATTCCCGTGCTCCTCGCCAAGCGCACGCGAGCCGTGCTCGGCGGTGCCCAAGTCCATGAAGAGCGCAAGCGCCGCGCGCGAAATCATCACGTTGTGGTGCTGGATGGAAGGCATCACGTCGCGCAAATTGCCCTGGTATCCGACAATGCGCAGGCCGGTATGCGGCTCACCCGGCGGCTCCACGGCGCCCGTGGCTTCGTGCGCCGCGAGCTGAGTCACGAAGCTGTAAGCGGCGTCGCGGTCCTCCTCGGAGAAGCCTGGGGGCAGCTTCCACACGGGTACACCCAGCGCGTTGCGCTCGCAGGCGATGGCGTCAATGCGATAGAGCTGGCTCTTCACGTACCAGTGCGGATACATGGGGCGGAGCAGCGGGAGCCCCCAGAAGTTGGCGCCCTCGCGGTTGAAGACGAACAGGGCCATTTTGTCCGCGGGCAGAATCACGTTGGCAAACTGGCCGCCGCGGTACCCGTACTGCTCGAGAGCCAGCAACGTCTCGCCGTCGGCTTCGGTGTGCCAGCGATAGAACGTGAGCGGCAGACGCCCGGGGAGGTTGCGCAG
>VBOG01000063.1:0-5154 GCA_005877815.1 Nitrospirota bacterium | reverse complement strand
CTCTGCGAGGTCCATCCGCCCGTCGAGGTGCGGAACTCCAGGCCCGCCAGGAGATTTTCCCCAACGAAATCGGCTACTTCCCTGGCCTTGGACTCCGAGCCTTTGCCGCGCTTTCTCCGGTTGGGCACCACTTCCCATTTGGCGGACTGGATCGGCAGCTTGCAGGCTGCCAGCGTAGCGCGCACCTGCGCGTCGCCGCGGCGCATCTGCTCGTAAACATGAATCGCATTGCGCCCCATGAGCTCGGGGTTGTATTCGCCGAGGTCCGTGAGGAATCCTGAGGTGATGGGCGTGCCGCTGACGCCGTAAGTCGACTCGAATTCGCCCCGCTGAAGCCCGGGACTGAGGGCAGGTAAACCAGGGCTGGGCATTGGAACAGGTTGCGAAGGCGCCGCGCCGGCCAGCCCAGGTATTCGACCAAGCCCGAAACCGGAACCCTGGACTCCGGCTTCCTTATCGGCCAGGGCGAGGGTCCGGTCGAGCCGGCCGGCCAGTCGCTCCGCGCGTCGCATCTCGCGCGCCAGGGTCTTTAGTTGATCACCGTTCGTATGCTGTTTCATACGGTTTCAGTTCGGCTCTCTGGCGCCGGTTCCTGCGCCCAAGATGACAAGGCAGTCGCCTCAGCATTGGCCTGGACGCTGGCGTCTTCCACCCGCCAGTCCGTTCGCGCCACCCTTTCCACGGCAAGCCAGCTCTCGGCAACCATGGCGGAAAGCACCGGCGCGTCAGCCTTCATCCTGGCGATGAGCGCATTAACCCGTTGACGCGAAGCCGCGGACAACCGGGGCGGCGGAAGCAGCGTCTTGCTCAGCTTCGATCCCAGTTGGGAAGCAAGCCTCACGAGCCACAGCGAGAAGCGCGGCCGCGAGTCGCGAGTGGCCCGGCGGGAAGACGCCGGCAGGCGCCTGCGCTCCGTATTGCCTCTTGCCCGGCCGAGTTCTGCCAGAGCCGATGCCGCGCGATTCGACTCTCCCCGGCTGGGAGCCGCGGCGTTCTTCCTGCGCGTGTTTTTTCTGCGTTTCGGTTCCATTTCCCATTACCCGTCGGACATAGCGCCGGGATTTCAGCCCGGCCCGCCTGCCGCCCTGGAGGGCGTCGACACTAGAAGAGCACGCCGGGATCAGGAGCAATGCGGCCGTCCAGCAGCTGGCGCGCAGCGACTTATTTTCGACATAGCCGCGCGTCGAATCACCCAGATAAGCCAGGTGAAATCTCAGCTCGTTTTCTTCGAGGGAGTATCCTTGGCCGCGCTGCACCTGCACGCGCAAGCTCCCGAAGGTGATCCACTCGAGGCGGTGCTTGATAAGAACCGTCAGGATCACCCCGCGGACGATTTCGTCCCGTATTTCATGCGCCAGACTATCCATTGTCGGTCCGTAGCTGCGCCGTGGCTGGTACACCAATTCCAGAATCAGGCCTCCAGCCGAGCGCCTCGCCAACCGTTGTCCCCTGCCCTGTCCAACGGGGACGAGGAAGAAATAGACCCAATGGC
The DNA here is from genome assembly GCA_005877815.1 of Nitrospirota bacterium. Classification (GTDB taxonomy): domain Bacteria; phylum Nitrospirota; class Nitrospiria; order Nitrospirales; family NS-4; genus NS-4. Next base: position 3,662 of record VBOG01000063.1, on the reverse strand, counting down.
CAGGGCGATGGGCAAACCGGCTACTGACCCGAACTGATTCGCTTTTCCGTCCATCGATTCAAGCGGTCCGCCTGGACCTGCAGAGCCATCCAGGTCTGCTCGTTGGTGGCGCGCTGAGTTTCCACAAAATCGTGAAGCATGGCTACCACTCGTTCTTCGTACTTCGAGCGCTGCAGCTCCGTGGCCACGTAGCCCTGCAGACTCCAGGAAAGGCGCCAGACCAGCAACAGAAAGCTGGCGGCCGCGGCGGCGAAAGCCAGGACCGCGAGCGTGGCCAGGAAAATGATAATTGGCGGCACCTGCGTCATAGGCCGTTCTCTGCTGCCCTTTGTGGCTTGCCCGTTGCCGGTAATTCATAGCGTGTCGCAGCGATCAGTCACCGCCTCACAGCGGACGTCCCCCTCGCAATCCGAACCCAGCCAGCAGGGGCCGGCCCACCACTCTCGCGACCTCAGCCAGACGGCACCCGGGTTGTTGGGCCGCAGCTTCCGCCAGGCAGAACGCCCAGAAATGGTCGGCATGGCCAAAGGTGGAATCATGCTCGGCATCGAAGCGCGACTGACCCAGGGCGTTCGAACTCTTCTTGACCGAACGGAACGACTCGCGAACCGCATCCGTATCCGGCAGGCGCACCTTGGATTCCTCCAGCCGCCGTTTGGCAAGGACAGCCATGGTTTCCTTTTTGCCGCTGGTGAACTGCACGCCTTCCACCTTGCCCGGAAACTCGCGAGCCAGGGCCTCGCAGATGGCCAGACCCATGCCGCCCTGGTCGATTTCCATACGCCGCACGAGCGGCATGATGGCGCGGGCCTGGCGCACCTGGTCGGGCGTGGGCAGATTGCGCATCTCGATGAGGCCGCGCGTCCAGGTGACGTCACCCACCAGCTCGCTGAGCCAGATGACAGACAGGTCGTGGTTGCGCGCGATGTCCCATCCCGCGTAGAGCGTGTCCCGCGCCCCCAGGTTCGATCCTTGAAACCGGCGGGGCAGGTCGACGCTGGCCTCGCTCGAGACGTTCATCTGGAACAGCCCGAGGGGAATCCATTGCGAGCCGCCTGAGATGAATTCGCAGCAGAACTCCTGGCGCCAGGCTTCATCGTCCACGCCGGCGCGCAACAGGGCGAGATCGATTTCCAGCCCCTCGCGTACGGCCTGGTAGATGTCGCACCAGTGGCCGGACCATTTCACGCGCCGCGGGCCGGGGGTCGGCGCCGCAAGACTTGAGTCCTTCTCCGTGAGCCGGCGGGCAGGATCCCCTTCGCCCATCCCCGCCCCCTGCGCCAGTTCAAAGAATTTGCCCTGCTGGCCATTCGGCGTGGAGATCACCTCCAGGTTGTAGCCGCGCGTGATGGTGGGGTAGAGCGCCGCATAAATCTTCTCGGCGTCGGCGTGAAAGGCGAACTCATCCAGGATCACATTGCCCGAATAGCCGCGGGCCGTGTCCGGGTTTGCCGGCAGGCCATAGATCACCGAACCGTTGGGAAATCGCGTTTCGAGCTGCTTGAGCATGGTGCCTTCGAAGAAGTTCGACTCAAAGGCTTGCGCCACAATGCCGGGAGATTGAACGTGCTCCTGCACTTTTTCCATCAACAGGCGTGACTGCCGCTCTCCTTTGGAGAGCAGGATCCAGGTCATTTTCCTTTCCAGGCACTTGAAGACCGCACGGATGGTGGCGGCAAAGGAAAACCCGATCTGCCGCGCCTTGACCACGATTTTCAGCGGCGAATCGTCTGCCAGCCAGCGCTGCTGGTAGGGCAGCAACCGCACCACGGGTCCCGCCGGCTTCACGAACGCGATCAGCTCCTCGCGATTCTCCGGGGTGCGTTGCCGTCCGGGGGCTGCTTCCTTCTGCCCGCCCTGGGGGCTCTTGCGGGGTGGCGGCGCGGCCGCCTGGTCCGCCTGCGGATAAAGGGTCGCGGAGGAAACAGCCTTGCGGTTTGCGTCCGGTTTGATCTTAGACAATCGTTTCATACTTACTTACGTGGCCTTCCTGCCCGATGAGATTCCCTTCACCGCCTGCCCCTCCCCCGGCAGGGGAGAGGGGGGACTAAATGCGAAGGGGCCGCCCTCATAAGATCAGTGCGGCCTCGGCTGTGGCGCCCGTGTCGCAGCGGCGACCGGCGTTGAGAGGCGCGCACAGAGGTGGTCCCGGTTCCGGCTCGGAACTCTAGGCCTGCGGCTCCTGATTCGCAGGTTCCCGGTCCTCCGAAGCCAGCCCGTAAATCTCGCGAATCTTCCTCAGCGTCTCCGGACCAAGCCCTGTTGAGTCTTTCTCGCGAGCCATGGCCCCTTCCAGCTCGACAATCTTGCGCTCCAGCTGGTCGAGCTTCTTGACTTCAGTAGCCGTGCGCGCCTCGACGTTCCTCCTGGCCACCTCCGAATCGAGCGTCCTCAGCCTGAGGGCACCCTCTTTCAGCCTCATGTTCTGGCGTGAGGCGAGCGCCTGCTTCGCATCCTTGATGCGGAATTGCGCCGCGGCCCGGTCCATGCCCATCATGCCGGTAAAGAGGATGGCGTCTGCGAGCGCGCCTTCGGCCGAATTCGGGTCGCCAGCCAGGGCTTTTTTCAGCGCCTCCCCTCGTTCCTGAAGGCGCTTGATCCGCTGCGTCTGCAGCTCAAGGTTGCCGCGGTAGAAGCGCTGTACCGCGGCCAGGGTCACGCCCTCCGCCGGGCCTCCCGCGCCCTCATCGCGTCTCTCCGCGGAGTGAACTTCGTTGATGAATTCAGTGATGTCTTCGAGCGTGGAGCCTTCGACAAATAAATTCTGCGCTTCCAGCTGGACACTCGCGGGCAGCAGCGTGAAATTGTTAAGACGTTCTGGACCGCTGTACTTGCTTTTTCGCTTGCCGCTTTGACTTTTCACGGGCCCTTGCACTTTCGGCCCGCCGGCTTGCTCGAGCTCTCTCGCGGCCTTGCGCTCTGCCTTACGGCGCGCCTTCTCTGCCTCCTGGTTCATGTGCTCCAGCATCTTTCGCCAGGCGATCCGTCTTCGTTCTCGGACGTCGTGCTTCACTTTTGCGCGCCAGCTTTCTTCATCCAAGAACCCACGCTTAATTCAAACTGCGAATAAACCGCGGCTCCACAGCCAGATCGGGTGGGCCACGGTTGGCGCCTTTCCAGCCATGGGCTTTTCGCTTCATCCAAGGACCCACGGTCAATTCAAACGGCGAATTGACCGTTGGCTACCCGGCTTCATTCTCCCGTCCCAAATTCCCGCGAGCGCGGCTCAAGATAGATGCCATCGTCTTCGGGAAGCCGCCCATCGTAGTAGTCGATCCCACGCGCGGTAACTTTTACCAGCGCGAGCTTTCGCCGGGGAGTGGGCCCGCGGACGTTTTCAACTTCAATAAAACCCTTGTCCGCCAGATAGGCGACGTGAAAACTCAGCTCATCCATGGGCACGTGATATCCGAAGATGTCCAGCTCGCCCTGCAACAGCGGCAGGGTGGCCGAGCGCGGATAAATCAGCGCCAGGTAATAGAGGATCTTCCCTCGAATGATTTCCTTCTGCCGGATGCTGATGACCATAGTCCTTGTCCTCGATCGAACGTCGTACGGCTTGAGGTCACAAATCGCGGTGATGCCGGATTCCCTCGCAGCCCGCCCCTGGCCGTTTCCCGGAGGAAGCATTGCTGCCCTGCCATGTAGCTTCGCCCTTCAGG
>VBOG01000203.1 GCA_005877815.1 Nitrospirota bacterium | reverse complement strand
ATACTTCGGCGCTCGCTTCTCGAACCGTGAGGCTGCCGTAAGAGAGGGGTTTGAACAAAGAAAAGGGCCGGCCCGATGTTCGATCGAAGCCGGCCCATGGGATGGGATCCGTTTTTGCTACGCGAACTTTAGACCTGCATATCTCGCCGCCGCTTCCAATCCCAGAGACCTAGTCCCGCCAAGCCGGAGCCGAGGAGGAGGAGCGAGGCCGGCTCGGGAACGGCAGGGCCTCCGACCAGAACCTCAGCTTGTCCGCCGTCTCCAATGGAGGCTATCACGCGCCCCCCATTCGTATCTGAGGTGTAAAATTCAAACCCCGTGTACGTGCCAGGGCCAAGTACATCGTGTCGACAATCTTGATAGCACCAATGAATGGTCCCTGCCGCATCCATTGCCACTGACCAGGCCAAGCTTGATCCACCACCTACCGGAGAGGCCAATTCTGTTTCAACGCCGGGATTCTCTAAGAGGGTAACGTGCGCACCAAAAGACGCCAAGTGGACAGTCAGGAAGTTCAGGTCACCGGTAAGCACTTGGATGGTATATGTCCATTCTGACCCAGATATGGGAAGGCTCCCCTCTGCAGGACTGGTCTCACCGGCGTATCCCTGCCAGCTGATGATCCCTGACCCCGTGCCCCAGCTGTACCCGGCCGATCCAACGTCAATTACCGTGGCCATGGCGTTTCCCGAGAATGCCACTACAAGCACCGCTGCGATGATCAGCAGCCCCATTCCTTTATTGTCTCGCATACCCCCTCCTGCTTTGGTCGGTCTACGTACGATATGAAGATGACTTAAAGCAGGTCTTATGCCTAGATAGTTCTGCCACATAAATACTTGAAAAATAATAAACAAAGCAGAGTGAATTGCTTTATCTGTTTTTTTATTGTCAACGCAATTTTCTTCGACCAAAGTCGAATGAAAAGTTTACCTAAACAGTATTGTCAATGGCTTATGAAACCTATGGGAAGGCAATGGACGTGGGCAATTCTCTCTGTTCTGTCCATTCCTTTGTCACTAATTCGGGCTGGATTGTTGTACTAGGCAATCCCCGGGCGCACCTGATGAATCATCCAAGAGGATCGCGAGATGGTTGTCTGTCTCTTAGGAGAAAAAAGGGATCAAGGCAAAGAATGTTCGATCGAGCCGGCCCATGGATAAGGATCCGTTGTTAAGTCGAGTGCACGAGTCTCAAGCGTAGGCTTTGACCTCTTCCCGACGCCGCTTCCAACCCCAGACGCTCAGGCCAGCCAAGCCGGAGCCCAGCAGCAGCAAGGAGGCAGGCTCGGGGACCGGGTTCTGAACGTCGTTCTGAACGGTAATACCTTCAGACACCTGCCCAGAGAAGAATGAAGTGCCGCCGCACTCCAGTCCGTTTGTACTCCCGCAGAACACTGCCTTCACACTGGCTGAGTCTAAAAGGAACTTGCCGTCCGTTACCGTTTCAGTCCATGTTAAGGTATAGGTGGTCCCAGTGGGATTAGAGAGGCCATCGTTTATGCAAGTGAACCCGGCATAGACGACCTGAAACGCACGATCCCAGAAAGCCTATGTGGGTGCAGCCTTCAATTACCCAAACGGGGCCTACTCAGCTACGATAAAGCTGTCTTGCGTCGGAAATAAAACAGATTCTTTAACGCTCTGACTGGATCGCGGACACAGCCGCACTTCCTTCACCGGTTTGTAGGTCACATCTGGAGTAACCGACCTGCCAGTAGCCGATGATTTGCAGGCCAATATCCTCCGCGTTCCGATGCATCCATTTCGGCACGTACAAGCGAGTCAGTGATGGCTGTTTTGCCATAAAATCACCCCTAGTAGAATCAACGTGTTGTGAAAGTGCGTTGGCTCAGGAGACGTTATTTTTGCGGGATGTGATCCATGGGCTGCCTGGCCCCGGCCAGACCCCGTAAAGGGCCTGGACCGGGCGGGTGACAGTCACCAGGACAGTAGCGCAGCCGACCCGTATCGGCGCGACCGATGGTGCGATGTTAGGTTGCACCACCGGATTCTGGAGAGAATCAGAACTTCACCTATACCTACCCTGTACCTGTACGTGTACCAGTACCACCTCAGGCATGGATTCCACCCAGACTAGGAGGTTCATTTGGCGTTTCGGTTGGCCGCCCTCCGCATTCCCTTCCAGGGGGGTGGCTAAAGCCAACCCCCCTCTGAGCGATGACTCGGGCCAGTACCTCCAGTAAATCGTCTATAACGCTGTACTGTTGAGCCTCGGTACGTTTGGTAGCTCATGTCCTGTCTGGTTCCGGTTTAGGGGGCGGGGTATCGCCCCGCCCCTCCTGATCCTGTCTGGATCCACCCAGGCTAGGAGGTTCATTTGGCGTTTCGGTTGGCAGCGATGACCCGGCCAGTATCTCCAGTAAATCGTCTATAACGCTGTACCTCTGTGCCTCAGTGCGTTTGGTCTGCTTTACGGTTTTCAGAACTTGGCGCATCCTCACTCGAAACACCTTGTTCTTGAACACGGCGGTACTGAGTCGGTCCACACGTTTGGGCCGTTGCCCATGTGCCAAGACGTAGGCCTGGTAAAACTTAGAGGACGGCCCTAAACGACCACTCTCGGGCATGCTACAGGCCATATAAAATTCCTCCCCGCACCATTCACCGGGTGTAATCAGTTTGAACCATAGATACACCTTGCCGCCCCAGTGCTTTCTATGCTCGGCACGGATAAAGCTGACCTGATACTGGTCTCCATCGGGGATGGCCGGTGGAATGTGTGAGCGACATGCGAAGACCAGATTTTTCGCGTCATCCGAGGGACGATCCTGTCGCGGCATAAATCACTCATTGCCAATGGGTGGCCGATAGCCGCGCCGAATGAGCTTCTCGACCTCTTGCAGTGGGATACGCACACTACGGCCCAGCTTGACGTAGCCGATGCGCCGTTCCAGAATGCGACGCCGGATAGTGGCTTCCTTTAATGCTGTCATGCGCGCGGCCTGGGGGACTGTCAGCAACACGTCGGCATCGTTCATAAGGAACTCCTGTGATTGGTAGTTGACACTAGTGCTATTGTTATGTATAGTATATCAGGTTATGGATTACTTGTCAAATTT
>VBOG01000060.1 GCA_005877815.1 Nitrospirota bacterium | reverse complement strand
CGCGAGATCACGTTTGCGCGAGGCGTGGGACTACCGGGCCGCATCTGGGAGAGTGGCAAGCCCGAGTGGATTGCCGATGTCATCCATGACCCGAATTTTCCGAGGGCGCCGGTGGCGGAACAGGAAGGTCTACATGCGGGCATCGGCTTCCCGATCTTGGTCGGCATGGACGTCCTTGGCGTGATCGAATTCTTTAGCCGTGAAATCCAGCCGCCGGACGAACAACTGGTGTTGATGTTCGCCGCCATTGGCAATCAATTGGGACAATTTATCGAGCGCAAACGGGCAGAAGATGCGTTGCACGAGAGCCAGCAGCGGTTTCGGCAGCTTGCGGAGAACATTCGGGAAGTCTTCTGGATAACCGACACCGACAAGAATCACATGATCTACATCAGCCCCGCCTATGAGGAGATCTGGGGTCGGACGTGCGAGAGCCTCTATGCTTCACCATTGTCGTGGCTGGAGACGATTCATCCCGAGGACAGGGCCAGGGTGCTGTCGTCGGCTGTGACGCGTCAGGTGAGTGGCAATTATGATGAAGAATACCGGATCATCCGTGCAGATGGGAACGTGCGATGGATTAAAGACCGCGCCTTTCCCGTTCCTGACGATTTCGGAATGATATACCGCATAGCTGGGATCGCCGAAGATATCACGGACCGGAAGGTAGCGGAGGAGGCGCTGCGCAAAGCCTATGGAGAAACAGAAAAGATCCTGGCCAGCCTGCCGGCGTCCATCATCATTGTTGAGAACGACGAGCGGGTGGTCTATGCCAATCATTTGGTGGAGCAGGATTTTGAGATCGCTCACGAGGCGGTAGTCGGGAATCTCATTCATGAGATATTGCCGCTGACGGCCTCCCAGTGGCATCGCTTAGTCGATGAATTCAACACAGCCATGATGCCGGACGGCACTTCGACGTATGACGGCGAGTTCGAAACGAAGAAGCGAATCTTTCGCTACCGATTGTTCCCGGTGGCCATTCGGGGAAGCGAACGGAAGCAAATCGGCCTTGTCATCTGGGATATTACCGAACAAAAGCAGTTGCAGGATCAGTTGATCCAGGCCGAGAAGCTCGCGAGCCTCGGCACCATGGTCTCCGGCATGGCCCATGAGATTAACAATCCGATGCAGGGAATTCTCGGTATGGCGCAGATCATCCTGAAGGAGAAAGAGCCGGAAAAAATCCTGGAGTATGCCCAGGACATCGTGGATTTTTCACGTCATGCCGCCACCGTCGTGCGTGATTTCGCAAGCTATGCACGCTTGTCGTCGCGGGATGGCGAAGTGGATGTGGACCTTGCGGAACGACTTCGGGAGGCCGTCAAGCTCGTACAATTGAACCCGCAGTTCGGCGATGTGGAGGTCATCACGAAGCTGGAAACGATGCCACCGTTTCGCGCCCGCCGTGCCGAGATCGACCAGATGTGTGTGAATATCATCAGCAACGCCGTACAGGCCATGAAGGGAAGCGGGCGTTTGACGCTTGCCACATCCGCTCAGGGAGAGACCTTGACTGTCCTCATTTCCGATTCTGGCCCCGGCATCCCGAAGGCGGTGATCGGCAAAATTTTTGACCCCTTCTTTACAACCAAGGATCCTGGGAAGGGTACGGGGCTGGGGCTGAGCATCGTGCACACGCTTGTCGTCAAGTACCGAGGCCGAATCAGCGTCGAGAGCCAGGAGGGAGTGGGGACGACGTTCAGCATTCAATTTCCGCTCGCAGTGTCGAGCACGGAGGCGAGCCATGGGAATGCCTAAATATCATGCCGTGAATGGAAGACTTGGGCGCATTCTTATCGTGGACGACGAACCAGAGGTCAGAAAGCCCGTTGTATTGAGCTTGCTTGATGCGCGCTACGAGGTGGTGAAGGCCAATAACGGGGAGCAGGCCATTGAAGCACTGAAAGCCGAAGGCAATGCCCTCATGGTGGACACGATCCTCTGCGATATCCGGATGCCGAAAATCCACAGCATCGAAACCGTGTCGTATTTTCGGACGCATTATCCTGCGATCCCCGTCGTGGTGCTGACGGGTTATCCGGATGTGGAGCTTGCCGTGTGCCTGATGAAGCGAGGCGTGCTCGATTACCTCGTCAAGCCAGTGCCGATGGAAGAACTGATGACGGTGATCAAGGAAGCTGTTGAGCAGCACAGGCTTTTTATGAATCAATTTGTGGCGTAAGCATCCTGCCGCTAAGCAAATCGCGCCTTTCTCTATCCCTTGACCCTCTCCCTTTCCGCCCTATAGTCTTACCTCATCGGGTAAAGGACGCGTCTCGGCGCGGCCGGGGGCGGAGGGTGTAATGGCAATTGATCCGGTCTGCGGGATGACCGTGGACGAACAGACTGCGCCGGCGAAGGCGCAGTATAACGGGACCACATATTACTTCTGCGCGCCGGGGTGCAAGCGGACATTCGAGAAAGACCCGGAAGCGGTGCTGCATGGCGGGCCGAAGGGCATGAGCAGTCCTGCGCCGCAGTTGGTCATGATGATGCCAGCACGCCAGAAACCCGCGCCATCAGTCACCACTGTCGCTCCTTCGAAAACTGCACCATCGGTTAAGCCAGTGTCTCTCACGATCCCAATTGAAGGCATGTCGTGCGCGTCGTGCGTTGCCAAGATCGAGCACGGCTTGAGCGCAGTGCCGGGAGTCTCCCGCGCCGCCGTCAACCTGGCCACTGAAAAAGCCACCGTCGAATACCAGCAGGGAGCGACGGATCCGACCGCGATTGCAGAAACGATCCGCAGTCTCGGCTACACGCCGATCATGCCGGTGGCCCAACAAGCAGAATCACCCGATGTGAAGGAAGCCCGCAAGCAGGCGGCCTATCGCGATCTTCAAAAACGGTTCTGGGTGGCGGCCGCGCTGAGCGTGCCCGTCATGATTCTGGGCATGTCAGAACATCTTGGGTTGAGCATCTCGCCTATCATCTCGGCATGGCTGCAACTGTTATTGACGACCCCCATTCAATTCTGGGCCGGTCGGCAATTCTATAAGGGTGCCATTGCGGTCGGGCGACATGGGTCCGCCGACATGAATACGTTGATTGCGCTTGGTACGTCTGCGGCCTATGGCTACAGCGCGGCAGCCACGATCGTTCCTTCTGCGTTTACAGTCGGCGGCTTTCCGCCGCTCTATTTCGACTCAGCCGCGGCCATCGTCACCTTGATTTTGCTGGGGAGGGTCCTTGAGGCGCGGGCGAGAGGGCGCGCGTCAGAGGCCATCAGGAGGTTGATTGGACTTCAGCCGAAGCAGGCGCGCGTCATTCGCGGCGGCCGTGAAATGGATATTCCGATTGAAGAGGTGGTGGTCGGCGATGTGGTCGTGGTGCGGCCAGGGGAAAAGGTGCCGGTGGATGGCGTCATCGAAGAAGGCGCATCTGCGCTTCATGAATCCATGCTCACGGGAGAATCTCTGCCGGTGGACAAGGGACCCGGTGCAACGGTGATCGGCGGCACGTTGAACCGTACGGGCAGCTTTCGCTTCAGAGCTGCAAAAGTCGGAGCCGACACCGCGTTGGCGAACATCGTGCGCTTGGTCGAGGAGGCGCAGGGTTCCAAACCGCCGGTTGCCCGGTTTGTGGATCGTGTCGCGGGCCTGTTCGTCCCCATTCGGGCCTGAGCGCTCATTCCTGCTTGCATTGCTCAATTGCGTGGCGGTGCTGATCGTTGCGTGCCCGTGTGCCCTGGGCCTGGCAACGCCCACCTCTATTATGGTGGGCATCGGACGCGGGGCCGAAGAGGGCATTCTTATCAGAAGCGGGGAAGCCTTGGAACAGACGCGGGGATTGACCACGGTCGTGCTCGACAAGACCGGCACGATCACGCTGGGTCAGCCCATGGTGAAAGAAGTCGTCCTGCAGCCACATGCTCCCCACGCAGCTCCGTGGGACCGGCAGAAAATCCTTCAGATCGCCGCATCGGCGGAGCAAGGCACGGAACATCCGGTGGGCCAGGCGATTGTGCAGGCGGCGCGCGCGGCAGGACTCACATTGCGTTCGTTCGACCATTTCGCCGCCGTGCCTGGCCACGGCATTCGGGCCGTCGTGGATGGACAGCCGGTGCGTGTCGGGAACCTTCGACTGATGGAAGCGGAGGGGCTCAAGGCTCAGGATTTCCTGGGCGAGGCGGAAAGGCTCTCAGATGCGGGCATGACGCCCATGTTCGTCTCCGTGGGGGGTGCGGTGATCGGGGTTATTGCGGTGGCCGACGGGGTCAAGCTCGGCGCGCGCGAGGCGGTCTCGGGAATGAAATCCATGGGGCTCGAGGTGGTCATGCTCACGGGGGACAATCAGCGCGTGGCGGCAGCGGTGGCAAAGGAAGTCGGTATCACGAAGGTGCTGGCCGAAATCTTGCCGGAGGGAAAGTCTGTCGCCGTGAAACGTCTCCAAGGCGAGGGCAAACACGTCGCGATGGTCGGAGACGGCATTAATGATGCCCCTGCATCGTCCCAAGCGGATGTGGGGATCGCGCTCGGCGCCGGCACGGATGTGGCGATTGAGGCGGCCGACATCACGCTGATCGGCAACGATCTGAGGAAGGTCGTCGTCGCGATTCGTTTGAGTCAGGCCACGATGCGAAACATCAAACAGAATCTGTTCTGGGCCTCTATCTATAATGTCGTGCTGATACCCGCGGCGGCGGTTGGATGGCTGAATCCGGTGCTGGCGGCGGCCGCAATGGGATTGTCTTCCGTCAGCGTCGTCGGCAACGCTCTCCGGCTGCGACGCTCTAAGTTCGCCGCCTGATCCCTCGTCTGGACCTGCGCTATTCGGGTTTGAAATACGTCGTAAAGAAGGATTTCAACTCGTCGAGCTGGTTCTCGATGGAATAGTTGACCATGTCGCCTTGCGAGGAGAGAATCACCACCGCGTTCACGTTCGCGTCTTTATTGGACGCCTGTGCAAGCCGTCTCGACATGCCTTTGTTGACCACGGCGACCTCTTTAAATGTGTCCATCAGGTGTTTGAGTTCCCAGTCTGGCGTCTTGCCTTGCTGCATCAGGAAATATTGTGCCGTCAGGTACATGGATACGGATCGGTACACGGACTCGGTCAGGGACGCGAACGGCAAATGGAACCTGACATTGGGGCGCAGCTTGTCCATGACCGGGCAATCGCTCGTGACCATGTAGATGCCGAGGACGGAGCTCAACGCTTTTTGGAGCGTCGTTTTCTGCTGGTAGGTTCGCTCGGTGGTCTGGACCGACACCGTGAGACTTTCGAAGGAAATGGAATCTTTGAACGTCTCAATCAGCGTCGAGAGATTCACCGCGACGGGGCAATATTCCACGTCATCCTTCAGGGGGCAATTGTCGCATTGGTAGTATTTCAGTTTCGTCCAGTCGGGCTTCGGGCGATCTTCCCCGAGCACCAACGCCAAGGAGTGGGCATCCAGAAACACTTCGAATATTTTTTCCGTTCCGTCGGGGAACTGGAAGGTATAGAGAAAACGAATGGTGTCG
>VBOG01000202.1 GCA_005877815.1 Nitrospirota bacterium | reverse complement strand
TGGCATGAATCTGCTTGATATCGTCATACCTGACGGCAAACCCATCCATCGCGGAATTGTCCCACGGCGGATTGTCGCGCTCGGCGATAATGTCTTCGGCCAGAACGCGGCCCAAGGCATCCAGCAGGTTGATCTTCTCCACGCCCAGGACAGGCACGGCGTCCAAGACGACCTTGAGGGCGTCTTCTAAGCGGGTGAGGTCGTTCATCATTGCTTGATCGGGGAGAAGCCCTTTTTGTGCGGCGCCATCACCGGGCCAGTCCCGCGCTTTCGGACAAACTCTTCCACCTTGTTGGCGAGATCGTGAAAGGCCTGCGCCGTTTCTGTATCGGAACAGAACATCGCATACGGCTCGCCGGCGTCGCAATGAATCGCCACATCGGGATCCAGCGGAATGCGTCCCAGGAACGGCACGCCCATTTCATGGGCTGCCGCTTCTCCGCCGCCTTTCTTGAAGACCTCGATCTCCTTGTGGCAGTGGGGGCAGGACAAGCCGCTCATGTTTTCCACGATCCCGATGATCGGCAGCTCGCTGTCTTTGACAAAGTTGACCGACTTGCGTGAGTCGAGCAGGGCCACTTCTTGAGGGGTGGTCACGATGATGCAGCCCGTGACGTCTCCGATGAGATCCATCGTGGTCACCGACTCATTGCCGGTGCCTGGAGGGAGGTCCACCAAGAGATAATCCAGCTCCTGCCACTCCACGCCACCAATCAACTGATTGATGAACTCATATTTGTAGGCATCCCGCCACACAATCGGATCGTCGGAATTTTGCAAGAGAAACGCCATCGAGGCAACTTTGATATTGAAGGCTTGAAATGGAATGATCCCGCCGCCCGCGCTGACTTTCAATTTTTGCCCTTCGCCCCCGACCATCTTGGGAATGTTCGGGCCATGAATGTCCATGTCCACGACGCCGACCTCTTTCCCCAGCAATGCCAAGCTCACGGCCAAGTTCGTGGTCACCGTGCTCTTGCCGACGCCGCCTTTGTTGCTCATGACCAATACCTTGTTACGGATGACGGACATCCGCTTGTTCACGAGCCAACGGCTATGGCCTTCTTTGTCCTTCTGGCAGGTTTCATTTTCATCGCACAGCGCGCACGCCCATGTATAGGTGCAGAGTTGCGAAGCTGAATGTTGGATGATTGGAATCTCTCCCGGCATGGCGCTATCTCCCTTTGATCTTCTCGATGGTGTGCTCCAGGACCGGCAGCACGATATTTAAATTCTCCCGGGCCCCGCGGGGGCTGCCAGGCAAATTCACGATCAGCGTTTTCCCACGAATGGCCGCCGTGCCGCGCGACAGCATCGCCGTTTGGACCTTCTTCAGGCTCTCCATTCGCATGGCCTCACCGATCCCGGGAATCTCCTTTTGGGAGATCTCACGGGTCACTTCCGGCACAACATCCGTCGGACGCACACCCGTGCCCCCGACGGTGAGCACGAGTTCAGTGGCATCACCTTCGCAGAGAGCCACGAGCCGGTCGCGAATGACGGCGGCCTGGTCGGGGACCACCTCATAAGAGGTCAGCACGGCGGGAATGGAACCGACAAGCTCCACCAACGCGGTCTTTCCCTTGTCCTCCTCCCTTCCCTCGGCAATCTTGCTGCTCACCACAAGAATCGCGGCCTTCATCACGGATGACCGGCCGCCGCCGAAGCGGTGGTCGTTGCCTGCTCGGAAGCCACATTCTCTTTCTTCTTGCCGAACCAACGGGCTCCGATAATGCCAAGCTCGTAGAATGTGTACATCGGGATTGCCATGATGGACTGATTAAACGGATCCGGAGTCGGCGTCAGCACGGCGGCGATCACAAACGAGCCCACCAGCGCCCATTTCCAGTATTGCCGCAATGTCACCGCATTCACCCAGCCGAGACGGGCGAGCAGGGTGATGGCCAGCGGCAGCTCGAACATCAATCCGAAGATCAGCAGGAACCACAGGTTGAACCCGACAAACGCCGCGATGGACAACTGTGGAATGAAGCCGGAATCAATCCCGTAGGTCACCAAAAAGTTCAGCGCGAAGGGCAGCACGATGAAATAGCAAAACGCGAGCCCAACATAGAATGCGACGCTGCTGATGATGACGAACGGCAGGATGAACCGACGTTCGTGCGCGTGCAGTCCGGGTGACGAGAACATCCAGACCTCAAACAAGAGGTACGGCATGACCAGAAATGCGGCAAAGACCATCGAGACCTTGACGTTGTTCCAGATCGCTTCGGCCGGCGCCAGAAAGACGAAGGGCAGTTTCTGCAAGGCCGTCGGCTCCCATTTCATCACCAACTGGCCGGACGAGAGCCATGCCATCAATTCGCCGAGGCTGCGGTGTTTGATAATGCCGTCGAGCGTATATTGATCGCTGAACTTTACGAAGACAAACGCGTTCTGGAGGGGGACCCGCACGATGTCCATGATTTGGACGGAAAAATAAAAGCACAGGGCGAACACGATGGCGAGCACGATCACGGCACGGGTCAGCCGTACCCGAAATTCCTCCAGGTGCTGCATGAGCGGCATTTTCGGGTCTTCGAGCGGGGCGAAGACCCGATCCTGCACGCCTTTGAAGAATTTCTCAAAACGACCGCCCGCCATGCGTTCCCTTCGACTTACGGATTGATCACGATGAAGATCGTATTGCCCTGGCGATTGACCAGCTAGACAGCGTTCTCCTCTTTTTTGATCTTGGACGCCGCACTTTCATAATCTTTCACGCTCGCGACGTGCTGGCGATTGACCTCCTGGATGACATCCCCGCGCTGTAACCCCGCCTGTTCGGCCGGACTGCCGGCCTGGACATGAGCGACGACAACGCCAGCGGTCTTCGGTCCAACGTTCAATTGCGCTCGGCTCTCTTCATCGAGGGGCTTGATCCGAAGATCCGACAGCACATTCAGGGGTCCCTTTCGGGGTTCGGCAGCTTCCGGGGTGCTCGATCCCGGTTCTATACCCCGCGCAAGCATGGCATCGGAGGGACGCTCGGCGATATTGATGGTCAGGAACTTCTCCTGCCCTTCCCGCATTACCTTCAATTTCACATTCGAGCCCACCTGGGTCTGGGCCACCCGGTTCCGTAACTCACTGACGCTCTGGACCTCTTTTCCATCAAACTCGACGATGACATCTCCGCGTTGCACCCCGGCCTTCAGGGCGGGACCGCGATCATTCACGTCACTGACCAGAGCGCCCCGCTGCTCCTTCACTTTGAACGCCTTCGCCAGGTCCGCGGTGATCTCCTGAATCCCGACGCCCAGCCAGCCGCGGACGACTTTGCCCGTCTTAATCAAACTCGTGGAAATAGTCCTTGCGATCGAGACCGGCACGGCAAATCCGATGCCTTCGTTTCCGCCCGTCCGTGAGAAGATCGCGGTGTTGATACCGATCAATTCGCCGTTCAGGTTCACCAGTGCGCCTCCCGAATTGCCGGGATTGATGGAGGCATCCGTCTGGATGAAGTCTTCATAATCGGCGATGCCGACATTGCCGCGACCAAGCGCGCTGATGATCCCCATGGTCACGGTCTGCGAAAGACCAAACGGGTTCCCGACGGCGAGCACAATGTGGCCCACTTGGAGTTTTTCGTAATCCCCCCATTTTAAGAACGGCAATCCGGTGGCTTCTATTTTGATGACTGCAAGGTCCGTCTTCGGGTCTACGCCGATCGTCTTGGCGACGAACTCGCGCCTGTCTTGCAGGAAGACTTTGATCTCGGAGGCTTTATCTACGACGTGATTGTTCGTGAGGATGTAGCCATTGGGATCAATGACGACGCCGGAACCACCGGACATTTCAGGACGCGGCGGGCCGCCGCCGGGAGGACCCATGTCCGGCTCTTCCTGTTCACCTGGAGGACCAAATGTGCCTGGAGGGCCGCCGGGTCCGCCGAATGGACCAGGAGGAGCTCCGGGTCCGCCGGGGCCACCGAAGGGGCCGGGGCCGGGACGGCCGGGAGGGCCTTCATGGTCACGACGGCGGGGGTCGCGGGGTCCCCGCACACGCTCGCCCTGGGTTACCTGAATATTGACGACCGCCGGCGTCACGGCTTTGACAACGCCGGAGAAGCCTTCGGCAAGTTGTGGCGGCACGCCCGCGGCATTACTGGTAATTTCAGCGCCTGGAGCTACAACAAACGACACTGCAAGGCATGCTCCGAACACGACACTCGCGCTCATCAGACCGAACGTTGGCTTCATGGATGGCCTCTCTGGCATATGAGTTTAGATGATGTGGAGCCTCTAGCGAGACATGATACCGCAAGCGAGAGCGGCTTTGCTAGGTGCAGTTAGGCTTGGAAAGATGGAGTGAAGTCATGAATTAGCGAGTGCAATCACGCCAAAAAAAACGGGGCTCGGTCCGCCATTCCGGCGAGCCGAGCCCCTATTCTCAAACAGGATAGAGTCGCTAGCTTAGAACAGCACCGACCCCATCACATAACCCCAGTTCTGGCCGGAACCATTGTGTCCCCCAGCAACACCATCAATCGTATTCAAGCCGCTGGTGATGTACTGGCCCGCCCAGAAATGGCCATAGCCGATTTCAGCTTTGAACTTCTCTTTGAATGTCCTCCAATAGTGGACGTCCAATTCGCGTCCAATAGAGGACGACGTATTGGCAGCGCTCGTGGCCCCATACACCCCTTGACCCGCGCGATACCAATTGTCGTGTGCGGTCTGCAACCTGTGGATGATGAAGTTCACCTGGAGCTTACTCGCCGCGTCCGGCTGAATGGCGAAGTTCGCCTGGTAGTTCACCATGTTCTTCCACGCCATCAAATCCATGTACCCATAATGGAAATGGTTCGTGGGGTACAGGTTGTCAAAGGTGTTGAGATGCCCTACTGCGTTGCACGTGCCTGGCGCGACACAGCCGTCACCCTTCGCGTAATCCACTTCCACGCCGATACGCGGTTTCATCGGAACGACTTCAAGAGTGTAACCAGCCTTCGCCGCTCCAGCATACGAATGAACAGCGAGGTTGTGCGCACCAGAAGTAGCGATATCTCCTATACCTCCGAACTGATAGACCCCTTCCACCGTCGCATCGAGCCCGGCGGCCTTACCGTTAATTCTGCCACCCACAGTATTTAAGACCTGATCAGGAGCCTGCGGTGTTGCTACCACACCAGCAAGTGTTCCACCATTTGCCCTGCTGTCTTTCAGCAGGAAATAGTAGGGTTCCAATGTCCAGTTTGCGACCGGCTTTAACGTCAAATACGCACCGTAGATGTCCTGGTCGGTCGTAGCTTTTGCACCAGCAGCAGGAAAGATGACACCATGCGCAGCCGCACCACCATTAGAACCCAGGGCGCCACCCTCCGTATCCGCGATGCGAGCCCAAAACAGGTCTAAATCCGCCATCGGCGATGCATGGGTGAGCCGCACGGCGTCGAACGAGTTCCCGATCTGGCTCCATCCGAAGTTGCCGAACAACCGGTGGTCGCCGAAGGTGATTTCCTGGCGGCCGGCCTTCATACTGAGACCCGGTGTCAGGATATTCTTGACCAGGAGATACCCCTGGTGAAGGTCCACGCCTGTCCCACCGT
>VBOG01000062.1 GCA_005877815.1 Nitrospirota bacterium | reverse complement strand
GCAAATTCGGCTTCCCCGGCGCAGAAGACCTCGGCAACATGTTCCAGTTCAAGTGCGATTTTGAACAGGTCTTCTGCGGCGCGCGCCGACTCGATGTCTCCCGAGCCCTGAACCCGGAACTGCAGACGTTCGATGCATGGCTCGCGAAGAACAAGAGCCGCATCCCGCTGGAATAGCATCACGGGGTGGGATTCGCTAAGATGCCCAGATCACGAGAGGACCATGAATGAAACTTGAAGAAGCCCGGCAGCGCATCGAAGCCGCCATCAAGCAGTTCGGCCCGCACGCCGCCCCGGCCATCGACCTCGTGATCAACGAAGTGCGTTCCGATCTCGGCGGAGAGACCGCCAACGAGCTGATTGACGAATTTGATCTCGAGCTGCAATACAACATCGCCCCCACGGACTCGGGCTTTTCGAGCAGCTGACCCTTTCATTCTCCTTCCATCTTGGCTTACACTCCCTCCCCAAAAACCCCATGGCGTCGCGCTCTCGGCCTGTGCATGGCCGCGCTCGCGTCGGTTGTTCCTCCGGCCTCTGCGCACCATGAGGCGATCTTCGGACCGCAATCCTCGCTCCTCTACAGCCTCGACAGGTTCGTCAGCGTGCAGGTGTTCTCGAGACAGACCGGCCCCTCGACACAAAAGACACAGGAGACCACCGGCGTCATTGCCGCAGGCGCGAATCCTCTGAAAGGCGTTCCCCTCACGGTCACCGCCATTGCCCCGGCCTCGCTCATCAATCAACTCGATGCCGGATCCAGTCGAGCGGGGCTCGAAGACATGATCATCGGCGCGCGCTACCGCTACGATCTCTCGAACCTGATCGACAAGTGGAACCGCGACGGAAATTTCCTGTTGGGCGTGGCAGGCATCGAAATTCCAAGCGGCTCGATCGATCACAAGTCATGGGACGGCCCGGTGGATTATCTCGGCGGGGCGCTGGGCAGCCTGGAAAAGGGCGCCTGGTCGGGCATCGCCTATACCTACTACAGACGTAACAGCCCCGATAAGACGGACAGCAAACGCGGCGACAATATTTTTGTCGGCGGCGGCCTCGCCTATACACCTGGAGAAGACGTGACCACGGGAAAGCTCATCAGCTATCAAGTCGGCTGGTCCTATGAGACCTATCTGAGGAACCGCGTGGCGGGGGCCGGCGATCCGAATACCGGAGGCAAAGAACTGCTTGTGCATCCGACGCTGGTCTATTCGCCGGGCCATGGCGTGGTGTTCTTCGGACTGGTCTCGGTTCCCGTCTGGCGGGACTTCAAGGATCCCGTGGAGCAGGACAGGTTTCGACTCGGCACCGGCGTGATCTATGCCTGGTGAAGGTTGCGTTTGAAACGGAGCCGCAGAGAAGCCGCTGTTGCGCAGTCAACCGACCCTGACTTAGACTACCGCGCAATCTCGAACTGAAGGCCCAAGAAGAGGTAGGCATCATGCAGAAGGTCGCGCAGGCTTCGTATCCGATCCATGACTTTATTCGGCAGCGATGGAGTCCGAGAGCCTTTGCCGATCGGGCCATCACAAGGACGGAACTCGGCGGGCTGCTGGAGGCGGCGCGATGGGCGCCCTCTTCCTCGAATGAACAGCCCTGGAGTTTCATCGTGGCCACAAGGGACAACAAGACGGAATTCGAGAAGCTGTTCAGTTGCTTAGTGCCGGGCAATCAATTATGGGCGGGGGCAGCGCCGGTCCTGATGCTCAGCATCGCGCACATGGTGTTCGAGGAAGACAACTCGCCCAACCGGCATGCCTTTCACGATGTCGGACTCGCCGTGGAAAATCTCATCCTGCAAGGGATGAGCATCGGCGTGTTTACGCATCAGATGGCGGGATTCCATGTGGACAAGGCGCGGGAACTGTTCGCACTCCCCGCGGACTATGAACCTGTCGCCATGATCGCCTTGGGGTACCCGGGCGACCCCAATACATTGCCGGACACACTCCGCAAGCGGGAGTTGGCGGCACGGAGCCGAAAAGGACTGGAGGAATTTGTCTTTGCCGGTCGGTGGGGTCAGCGGTCGCCGGAGGTGTAGGATTGGGGACGGGCCGGCCCTCCGGCCCGTCCGTAGCGCGTTCAGGCGCTCTTAGCGCAGTTTGTCCTCTTTGTTTTTAAGGATCTGGCCGTTTTGCGCATCCACATACACGTGATGCGTCTTTTTGTTGGCGTCGATGATCTCTATCTTGTAGACCACCCGGCCATCATCCTTGCCCATGTTGACTTCAACGGGCTTGCCTTGCACCGCCTGTTGGGCCGTGCTCAGCGCTTGTTCCATGGTGACTGTCGCACTCTCCGACAACTTCTTGTCGGTTTCAAACAACGCCCATGCCGTCGCGTTCCCGAAGGTCAACGCAACGAGGACAGCCAGAGCAGCAATGTGTTTACGCATATGATCCTCCTCTGTCGGTAGTGCAAATCGAGACCCCTTAAGCTGGTAGGTGATCGCTTAAGGTTTCCGCCACATGAAGAAGGTAGCACTGAAATAAGGAAATGCGAGTGTATAAATGACCCTCCGGAAGCATCAAAAATGTCCACATGACCGCGATGCCGACATCTACGAGGATGGCTCTGCGAGCGCGCGTCGCGTGGCCGGTCCTTGGCTAAACCAAAATCATGGGACGGGCCTATTCCTCTGGCCGTCGTGTGCCTTATTTTAAGACACTCCCTTTCGTCTCGACGATCTTGCCGTTTTGCGCATCCACATAGACGTAATGCGTCTTCTTGTTGGCGTCGACAATCTCTATCTTGTAGACCACCCGGCCTTCATCCTTGCCCATATTGACTTCAACGGGCTTGCCCTGCACCGCCTGCCGGGCTGCGCTGAGCGCTTGTTCCATGGAGATGGTGGCACTTTCCGACAAGGTTTTGTTTGTTTCAAACAATGCCCATGCCGTCGCGTTGCCGAACGTCAACATGACAATAGCCGCAAGAGCCGCGATCTGTGTACGCATATGGTCCTCCTCTATCGATGCAGTGCAATCGAAAACCCTCAGCTTGTGGTGATCGCCTAAGGTTTACGCCTATTAGAAGTTAGCATTGAAAGAGGGCAACGTGAGTGGATAAATAACTCCGCGGAAGAATCAAAATGTCCACAAGATCCTACGAAAGAGAGTGAGAACCCTCAAAATGCTGCCATGACCCGCAACAAGGAGGCTGGCTTATGACAATGGATAACCAAACGCTAGCGGGCATGGCCGTCTCGCTGATAATCCTTCAGCGCGCGGGGGATGACACCGTCTGAGAGCGACGCATATTCCTGCCGGAGGGCGCGGCCGCCGATGCCGGCGGAATGTTGATCGTCGTTGCGGATGAGGCCGGCAAGGTTGGCTTCAATGCGTCCCACCGCCTCCGTGAAGAATTCGTCGGCGAGATCCCATGCGTTCAAGTCTTCACGTGTACGCTCGCGCGATTCGGCCTCCAACGCCGTCGCGGCGATCGTGAGAATATCCTCGCCGATTTCCTCGATCCTGTTCTGCCGCCCCTGATCGTCACGGAGGGCTTCCCGATGGAGCGCCATCGCATAGACGATCGCGCGGGCAAGACGTCGACTCGCGCGTTCCACGTACGCTAGTTTTGCCTTAACTGCAGAGTCCTGGATCTCGGAACGATTGGGAAGCGGCTTGGATTGCCATTGGTTCAGATACCAGGGTAGATAGAATTTGAGCAGTCTCATCAGTTCACGGTTCTTGGCGGCGCCGTTTAATGTCCCGTCGAGGTAGCCGCGCGCCCGCTCGAGGTGCGGGTTCAGCCCCTCGCGCGCCACGAACGGGCGGAGGACATCGGTCGCCCCCTCGCCGATGCGGTACATTTCGGCGTCTCGCACGAGCTGCTCGATCATGAACGCCGGCTCGCCGCGCACCCGTTTGGAGTCCGCCGTCTCGTAGCCCATCCCGCCGAAGATGATCTGCGCATCGCGCAGGAACCGGATCGTCTTTTCCGACAGGAAGATTTTCGCGATGGCGGCTTCGATCCGAATGTCGTACTGCTTTTGATCCGCCATGCGCCACACCAGCGAGGCCAGCGCTTCCATGGCAAAGAGGTCCGTCGCCATGCGGCCCAGCCGCATCTGCTGCGTCTGCCGCTCGCCGAGCGGCCTGCTGAAGGTCACGCGGGAATTGGCGCGATCGAGCGTCGGCTGCCAGGCCTGCTTCGCCATGCCCAGGCAGATGGCCGGGACGCTGATGGCGCGGCCGACGTTGAGAATCGTCAGCGCGTATTTGAGGCCTTTGCCGATCTCGCCGATGACGTTCTCCACGGGAATGCGCACATCCGTAAACGTCATGTGCGCATTTTCGATGCCCCGGCACCCTTCGAACTGGCAGCGCTGGCGCACCGCCACCCCGGGGGAATCCATCGGCAGGATAAACGCGCTGTGCACGCGATCGTCGGCGCGCTCCCCTTCCAGCACCGGGGCCCACGCCGCTTTGCCGTCGACCCTAATCTTCCTCGCGGGCACGCGGGCGATCAGCGTGATAAATCGCGCGATGGGTCCGTTCGTGCACCACAGCTTCTCTCCGTTCACCACGAAATGCGTGCCGGATCGATCGAGCGCCGCTTCGGTCCGGATATTCGCGGCGTCCGAACCCGTCGCCGGCTCCGTCAGCGCGAAGGCGGAGATCGCCTCTTTCGCGACGATGGGCAGGTACGTGCGTTTCTGCGTCTCATTGCCGAAGAGGAGAATCGGCATCGCGATCCCGATGGACTGGGGCACCGCGACGGTCAGCGAAAGGATGTTGCTCGCGCTCGCAATCAACGTGAGGACGCGGCCGTAATTGGTGTAGGAAAAGCCGAGCCCGCCGTACTGCCTGGGAATCTTCATGCCGAATGCGCCCAGGTCCAGGAGACCCTTGATCACTGTGTCCGGGATCTTCGCCATGCGCTCGATTTCGTCCGCGTCCACCTGGCTCTTGAGGAAGGCCTCGATCTTGCGGCAATAGGCTTCGCCCTCGGCTCGTTCTTCAACCGTCTCGGGCGACGGGAACAGCAAATTGAAGTCAGGGCGTCCGACGAAGACGCCGGCCATAAAGCTGGACCCCGTGAGGCGCTCCCGCGCTTCCTCGATCCGCTCCAGACCCTTGAACAATTCACTCATGGAAGAAAGGCTAGGCTGCCGCGTGCGAGGTGTCAAGGCGCGCTTGACAGACTTAAGAATTACACCTACCCTACTTTGCTATAAGGAACTCCCTATGGTCTGCCCGAAATGCGGCTTCGAGCAGGATGCGACTCGCGAATGTGTGAAATGCGGCGTGCTCTTCGGGAAAGTTCATGAATCGCTCCGACCGATGCCTCCGGTTTCAGGCGTCCCCGCGATCCCGATGCAGAAATCAGAGGATCCTGAACCAGGCCTGTTCGCCATGCTCAAAGACCGCCTGTTGCCGTTCGAGGAAAAGGTTACCCCCTTCATCTTTGGCGGCCGCGTCCTCGTCTACATCCTGCTGGTGATCTGGGGCGCCAAGTTCATCGTCACGCCGATGGCGACGAATTATGTCGGCGAATCGTTCATGCACAACATCAATCTGCCGTTTCATGAAGCGGGGCATCTCGTCTTCATCCCGTTTGGCCGATTCATGACCGTGCTGGGCGGCAGCCTGGGACAACTGCTGATGCCGGCGATCTGCCTCGGCGCATTTCTCTTCCACAATAACGCCTTCGGCGCGTCGGCCGCGCTGTGGTGGTTCGCAGAAGGCCTGATGGACCTCGCGCCCTACATCAATGATGCGCGCGACCTCGAGTTGATGTTGTTAGGAGGCGTGACGGGTAAAGAGGTCGAAGGCCATGACTGGGAATATATCCTCGGCCATCTGGGTTGGTTGGAGTACGACCATGCCATTGCCCGCGATGCGTATAAGCTGGCCATCCTCATCATGTTGCTGGCCCTCATCTGGGGCGCCTACCTTCTATTTCGCCAATACCGGAATCTGGATAGGACATGAGCGGGTGACGCCGAGTCGGGCGCCCAGGCGGAGCGGAAGGGCCATGCAGACGAGTCTGCGGGGCTGCGACGGCGAAATGGACCTGAGCACGTCTGGGCTGCTCGGTGGCAGGACCCGCTCCAGAGCGATGTGACCTTTCACTTCGCGCATCTAAAGCCGATGGTCGCGGAACGCTGGTCCGGCACCGCCCCGTTGCGCGTCGCGGCCCGTAGAATATTCGGGCTGCTCCGCCATGAGCCGCCGCGTACGCTCCTGTAACGTCCGGTCGTCGGCCCCTTCGGATTGCGCTCCGGCATGACGGCATAGTAATCGATCCCGAACCAGTCCTGGACCCACTCGGCGATATTGCCCGCCATGTGCCGCGCGCCGAACAGACTCTGGCCTTCCTCACCGCTGTTCACAGCCGCCACCAGCGGGATCTCATGGGCGTGATACTTCCCGAAGACGGCCAGACCCGGCACGGGCGGCTTGCTGCCCCATGGAAACAGATTGCCGTCGGTGCCCCGCGCCGCCTTTTCCCACTCGGCCTCAGTGGGAAGTCGTTTGCCATGCGCCGTGCAGAACTCCGCCGCCTCGTTCCACGTCACATAGAGCGCAGGCCAGCGGGCCATGACATAGTCCGGCATGAAATGCACCGTGACCATGTGCCGGATCAATTTCTGAAGCTCTTCGGACGCCGGCATTCTGTGCTCGCGCAGGAAGGCGACATATTCGCCGAGACTCCCCTCATCCCGGTCGATGGCAAAGGCATCCAGCCAGATGCGCCGCTGCGGCTGCTCGGTATCGTCGAACTGCGTGTGCAGACCGTAGCTCGTATCGTCCTTGCGGCCTGTCCCCATGATGAACCACCCCTCGGGGACATTCACCATCGGTGACGGAACGGCGAGATTCGCGATGGCATCCATGTGGGCGGCCAGTTCCGGTGGCGCTTCGGCGCTCACCACGGGCGTCGTCCCCGCGATACACATGCACGCGAGCCATGTAGAGATGAGCGCGCCAGTCCGTTCGCCCCGTTCGCGCATGCGTATCCGCCGGTGGCACATAGAGGAATCATAACCAAGTCCGTGCCGATTGGCGATGGCGACGACCGATACGGTAGCATAAGGACAGAGGTCAACCATGCCGGCCGTGACATATTCGACGATGCAGGAAGCCATCACCGGTTCGAGGGCCCGAGCGACCCCGACGACATGTCGGTCGTGTACGGGATCGAGGCGACGATGGAACGCGCGGGGTTCTCGCGGACGCTGCCGATCCCCGCGTCGGCGAATTCCTGAAAGACGTGTGCGTTCGAGAACAGCTCTAGGTTCCCGGTCGAGTGATCCGCGTCGGTCCTGCCTTCTGACTTCACCATGCGATAGTTGTAACCCTCGACATCTTCGGACCCCTCCTCCGTAGGTTATACGTGCGTTCGGTAAATTAGGTAAACAGCAAATGAGAGGCCAAACACTCCCCAGGAGGTGATCCCCGTGAGGCAACTGCGACTCTGCATTCGAAAATCGTTGGCGATCTATCTCATCATGGCGCTTCTTGTCCTAGGCAGCCTACCCACCGATCTGATGGCGGCGCTCATTCCGTCCGATTTAGATGCCGCGGGTCTCATGGTCGGCGCGGATAGACTCGCCGACATTCAGAAAATCCAAAGCGTCCTGGAGTCGAAGGTCGTGGCGCAACGGCTGACCGACCTCGGCCTGAGCATGCAGGAAGTTCAGCAATCGATGGCCAAGCTGACGACGGAAGAATTGCATCAGATCGCCACCAACCTCGATGGGCTCCAAGCCGGCGGTGATGTGGGGATCATCATCGCCGTTCTTCTCGTCATTGCCCTGGTGCTCCTCATCATCTTCCTCGCGAAAAGAGTCTGAGCGCATGACGAGAAGGCTCGCCTCCCGAGGCATCCTGTGTATGTGTCTTGCCGGGACGCTGGCCGGCTGTGCCACGGTCGACCAGCAACTCGGCGAGGCCGCTCGACCATTGTCATCCAACGCGGTGTATGTGCAACAGGTCCCGTTCTACCCGCAAACCCAATACCAGTGCGGCCCGGCCTCGTTGGCTGCCGTCTTGAATTTTTGGGGGCGCCACGTTACGCCCGAAGACATTGGTCGCGAGATCTACCGGCCGGAGATGAAGGGAACGTTGAGTCTTGACCTCTGGCAGTATGCCAAGGCTCAGAATCTGCAGGCATCGATCCGGCAGGGTTCGTGGGAATTTCTGGAGTCGCAGGTGAGCCGACAACGGCCGGTCATCGCCTTCCTGAATCTCGGTTTTCAACAAGTCCCCGTCGGACATTTTCTTGTGGTGGTCGGACTGGACCCGGATGACAAGAGCGTCATCGCCTATTCCGGCAAAGAAAAGAATCAGCGCATCCCGTACGAGCGCTTCAAGCACGCATGGGAGAAGACGAACTACTGGTCTCTGCTGATCGAGCCGACGCATGTTGGAGATACGGGGACCTAGATGCCGCACGCTCTCCTTGTCCTTGCACTGCTTGTGCTGACACCGGCTTGCTCCCTGCTGAAAGTCTACGAATTTCACGATCCGTTGACCGCCAAGGAACATTTGAGTCTCGGCGTCAGCTACGAGTCAGAAGGCAAGCCGCAGTCGGCGATTGCCGAATACGAGAAAGTGGCGGCAATGGATCCGCATGGAGACGGCGTGACGGCCCGGGTGTTTCTGGGGAACGTCTATGCCGGCCTGGAACAATTCCAGCAAGCGGAGCAGTCTTATCGTGACGCGCTCTCCTTGAATCCCCGGCAGAGCCAGGCGTTGAATAATCTGGCCGTCTTGTATGCGAAGCAAGGCATAAAGTTGGACGAGGCGGAATCTCTGGCGCACGCGGCGCTCGCGCAAGCCGCCGAACAGGATCCAGGACGGCAAGGCATGTACCTGGAGACACTGGGGGAAGTCCTGCTCCGCCAAGAACGATATGCGGAGGCGCTCCAGAGATTTCAGCAGGCGGAAGCGCTCAGCGCCCACGGAAAGCCGTATTGGCTGGTCCAGCTCTATACGAACATGGCCGACGCCTATCAGGGGCTGGGGCAAACCGCAGAAGCGCAGCATGCAAGAGACCGTGCCGCGACATTGCAACGAGAGACACGCTCCTCGTTGTAAGGCTACGCGATCGTCATCACCACATCACCCGCGTCCGTCTCCACGCCGAGACCGGCCTCGGTCCACGGCTGCAGCATCGGCCCAGCATACCGATAGCCGCCTCCCACCGGATCGGACGCCAGTAAGAGCGGAGTGTCGAGATCGAGGAATTCGAACCCGCCGAGCCCCAGGACCATCGCGAACGAACAGCCCATCGCGATGCGCGTCTCGACCATGCCGCCGATCATGAGGCGCAACCCTGCGGTACGCGCGAATGCGGCGATGTCGAGCGCGTCGAGCACCCCGCTCTTCATGATCTTGATATTGATGACATCCGCCGCCTGCTTCCGCGCGACTTCCCGGGCGTCCTCGAGCGAACGCACGGATTCGTCCGCGGCGATCAGGACCCCCGTGTCCCGCCGGAGCGCAGCCATGCTGTCCAGATCGTCTTTCGCGACCGGCTGTTCGAGCAGCAGGATCCGACCGCCGAACCGCCCGACCCCTTTGACGAACATGCGGCATTCCTCGCGCGTAAAGCCTTGGTTGGCATCCGCGATGAACGCGACGTCGGGGAAAACACGGTGAACGGCTTCCAAACGGCGGATGTCTTCCTCCGCGTCGATGCCGACTTTTGTCTTAAAGATCCGGAACCCCCGGCGGTACCACTCGCGGGCAAGCGCGACGGTTCGCTCAAGAGCGGCGATCGGGATCGTGATATCGGTGTCGCGATCCCGCACATCCGCACCGCCCCAGAAGCTCCATAGTGAAACAGCCCGGTGCCGGCAGAGAGCATCGAGCAATGCCGTCTCGAGCCCGCAGCGGGCGGCCGGGTGCGAGGCGGACACCTCGGAGAACAGGCGCCCGATATTTTTGTACTCCCCGGCGGATCGCCCGAGCGCGGCTCTCGCAAGTCGCCAAGCGGCGTCCTCGCAGGCCGCGCGATCTTCACCGCCCACCTCCGGAAACGGCGCCATCTCGCCGTAGCCGATCGCGCCGCTGTGCAGCGTGACCCGCACAAACAGATTCTCCGCGGTCAGCAGCCGGCCCGTCGCCACCACGAAGGGATCGGTGATCGGGATGTCGATGCGCCGGACCTCGATCTTTGTGACGGTATCGGACGCGGCCATTACACCATCACTACCGCGGTGGCCGTTGTGTATGACACCTGGATTATGCTGGCGGATTGATCGCGTTATAGACGGCGGAGTAGTCGTCCTGCCCCATGCCTCGCTCAATGGCGTTGATCAAGACTGTCCGCACACCCGACAGACTGCTGGTGTCCAGTCCGTCGGCGCCGGCCTCTTTCAGGAACAACTCCGCATCTTTGAGCATGTGCTTCGTCGGAAAATTCGGATTGGCATAATCGCGCTTGAGCAGGCGAGGCAGCTTGTTGTCGAACATGGGCGCATACAGCGCGCTCTCGCGCAAGATGTCCATGAAAGTTTCCACCGGGATTCCCTCCCGCTCCACAAAGCCCACGCTGAGCCCGAACGCCGCGACCTCAGCCGCAATCAACTGATTGAGCGCAAGCTTGAGCGCCGCGGCCTGGCCGACGGGGCCAATCAGGCGCGGCTCAGGGCCGAAGCACCGCAAGAGATCCGCCCACCGAACGAACTGCTCATGGCTTGCGCCGACCATGACGATCAGCTTGCCGGTCCGCGCTTCAGCGATGCTGCCCAACACCGGCGCCTCCAGATATTCGGCGCCCTCCAGCAGGATTTCTTGCTGCAGCCACTTGGTTTCCCGGGGACCGATCGTCCCCATCTGGATGACCGCGCGGCCGGCGAGATGATTTCGAGTGGGACGCGTGAGCAGCAGTTCGCCGATGACGGTCGCGTCAGCCAGCATCAGAATGACGCACGAGGCGGCGCGAATCGCCGTGTCGGGATGATCTGCGACATGCAGCCCGGCATTTTCCAAGTCCATCACTTTTTCGCGAGTGCGGTTGTACACATGCACCTGATGCCCGGCCGCCTTGAGGCGTTCGGCCATCGGCCGCCCCATCAACCCAGCCCCTATGAGCGCAACATCCATGTCTGAACCTCCATCCTTTTATTCTACGCCACGTCTCGCAACAACGTGTCGCTTGTCATATTCCTCTAAGGAGAAGTCTCGGTACATGGAAGCATCGGCCGGCCACCAAGCGGATAAAGGAGTGGGCCTCACACCTGCTTGGGGACTAGTAGACGGACGGTGCGGTAGCTCGAACGCGTGCGGCCTAGGTTGCCGCAGGAGTAGCGGGGACAGCAGGAGCGGCAGGCGCGGGTTTGGGCGCGACGGCGGCGGGCGCGCCGTCCTTTTGCATAGACTCTTTCAACGCCTGAATCGCCTTCTCGTGATCTTTGGTGGTAGCCGCGAATGGGTCGCTCAGCACTTTGATGGCCTGCGTGATCGCCTTCGTCATTTTCGCAATCTGCTCTTCCGGTGTCATTATTTGTTCTCCGTAGTGGTTCTAGCAGACGCTATTGTAGCAATCCCGCGTTCGACATGAAAGGGAAGTCTAGAGGCTGGTGTTCACCGGCAAAGCGAGCGTCAGGTAGCGCCCATTTTCCTCGTAGAGAATGCGCTTCGCCATGAGGTCGTCAATGGCTTTTTGGATCGCCAGCTCATCGAACGCAGCGCCTTCCGCCCGTCCGTGCAAACCTTCCTTGATCTGATCGATGTATTTGGGCGCTTCATTACAGGCTTCGATGAGGAAGGCGTGCGGCCAGTCGTACCGCTCCTTGACGGGCCTGTTCTCTTCGCGGCCGTCGTAGATCGTGACGAAGTTGAAGGACTTTGAGTAGACCAGGAAGGGCTTGTCGTTGCTCGCGTGACGCCGTTGCCACTCTTGCGTCAGGTGCGTCAGCTCTTCGATCAGGCTCGGATCCACCTTTTTCTCCACCAGCTCATACTCGAAATCATAGGCGATCTTGTTCAGGTCCACCCGCCCGGGGTCGTACACGTATTCGTAGGCCAGACCGGGACCCGTGATGCGGATGCCGTTCTGCTCGGGCCACTTGAAATAGGGGCTGAACCGTTCGAGCCACAGTTCGCCCACCGCAAGCGGCGCCTGCAGATGCAGGACGGATGGGATCAGGCCGATCTGGCGCTTGTAGTCCTCGTTGGTCTCGCCCGGGAATCCGAGGAGGATGTTCCAGAGCACCTCAATGCCGTAGTAGGCGGCCCACTTGAGACATTGAAGATTCTGCAGCGGGCTCACGCCCTTCTTCATCTCCCGAAGCTGCGCCATGCTCAGGCTCTCGATCCCCGGCTGCATGGACTTGAGGCCGCCGCGGGCCAAGGTCTGCATCTGGCGCTTGCTGATGTTGCTCTTCGTCTCGATGAAGATCTCCAGGTCGTACCGCTCGGCGGCGAATTTCCCGAAGAGCCCGTCAATGTACTTCATGTCGATGATGTTATCCACGAAGCGGAACCGCGTCGTGTCGTAGCGGTTCGAGAGCGCCTTGAACTCCTCGAACACCTGCTCGGGAGTTTTGGACCGGAACTTCATGCTCTGCGCATTCAGGCCGCAGAATGTGCAATGGTGCTTCTCGCCCCACCAGCACCCGCGCGCCGCCTCGTAAAGCAGGATCTTGTTGACGCCCTGTGCCGCCTGCGGGTTGAGCTGCCGCAGCAGGTCGAAGTAGTCGTCATAATCCGGCGGACCGGTCCGCTCGAAGTCGGAGAACAGCGTCTCGTTCGGTGTGAAGACGATCTCTCCCCCGCGTCGGTAGGCCACGCCGGGCCCGAACCCGTCCTGTTGTCCATCCAGCACCTGCTTTGCCAGACTCGGAAAGACGTCCTCGCCCTCCCCAACCACCACATAATCAATCCAGGGGAAGGCGCGGAAATGCTCGAGTCCCATCTCGCCGTCATAGTTCGCGCCGCCAAACACGATCTTCACCGAGGGATACAGGTCTTTGATGAGCTTTGCCATCGTGAGGCTGGCGACATTCTGATCGAAGGTGGACGTGAAGCCGACGATCGTGTATTGACCCCAGTCAATCTCGGTCAGCATGCGGGTGAGATACTGCGGCGCGCCGTTCTGCTTGAGCTCTTCGAGGAACGACGGCGGGCAGCCGGTTTGGCTCGCCACGTCCTCGAAGATCGGCTTGAATGTGCGTGCATATTGGTTGTTCTTGGGATGATCGCGGAACAGCAGATGCGAAAACAGCCATTCGCCGAGGAGCCCGCGCTTCTCGCACAGCACCTCGTACAACGGGACACCGATCTGATAGGCGAAGTGCAGATAGAGATGGTAGGTCTTGACCCCGAGGCCGTGCGATTTGAGGACCGTCGCGAGCGTCCCCAGTTGGATCGAGGGGTACTTGCTCGAACTGAACGGCATGTTGACGAGCGCGATTTTCGGGCCGTCACTCACGCTTTGACCTCCCCACCAATAAATGAGGCTACACTGCAGCCGGAAATTGAGTCAAGAAAGCCTTTATCGAGCGCGGCCTGCCGTCGAGTCACCCGGACGTGCTCTTGTCGTTCCGCCATTGCGGCCGTGGAAGATCCGGCTCCACGACCTTGCGCTCCGCCCGGGTCCCACTCGACGTCACCCGCACCACTGCAACTATCATCACACAGCATCACGCATCAGTCTCGAAATTCCGAACGGGTGGCGCGTAGCGGGCGCCATTGCACCCACCCAGCCCTCGCCGGCCAAGACCGGCTTGTCCCATGGTCATCGCCCGCCGCCGCATTCGCGAAGCGGCCTGAGATGGCAAGGGCTGCTGAGCGACGGAACCCGTTCCAAGAAGCAACTGGTACCCCGGTGATGCGGCAACAGGACCAGCGCATGAAATCAGGAATCCGCAAGTCTTTCAGAATCGCGCTTCGTAGAGGCGCTTGCGCCGGGTCGAGTTCTTCAAGGCGGCAAACAGATGGCCGCGGAAGATCATCATGGCGACAGCGGCGAGCGGCGTCAGCACCAACACGACGCCGGAGCTCGCGGCGTCCGGCAGTCCGAGATATCCCAGCCATGCCGTGAGGAGGGTGAACGGAAGCATCAGCATCTGGAAGAAGTCCAATGCGACGCCGCCGCCGGCCCGACTCGAAATCCGAAAAAAGAACGACAGCCCCAACGGCGCCACGACGATCGCCAGCGGGAGAAACCATTCAATCCAGTTGTCGAGGACGAATTCATAGCTCGTCCGGATCACCTCAAGCGGCGACCCGGGACGGATTTGGTAGATCACTTCGGGCGCCGGATTCAGCAGGATGAAGATCAGCAGGAACACGGCCGCGACCAGAAAAGGCCCGTAGGGATTGGCGGCGGAGCCCATCTGAAGGACGAGCAGCGGCAGCCACAGCACGAACCCCAGGTTGATGACGTCCCAGAAATATTGCCCGAAGCTCGATGTAATGTCCTGAAACACCAGTCGGCGAGACTGCATGACCGCCTGCTCCACGAGGCTCAGGGTCGCGCCGATCAACAACGCATTGACCGCCCCGAGGATGAAGCCGCCGACGATGCCGAGCGGCGCAGCGATAGTTGCCGCGATCAACATCAACACCGCGAAGATAACCACGCCGACCGCGATCATCCACCCCCGCACGAGGGAACGAGCGGTCGCCTGAAGCGCGTCAACATAGAGGTGGACAGTCGCTCGAAGGAGCTCCATCAGGTCCCTCCCTCCCCCGGGCACATACCTGTCGGTCGCATCATCATTGGTCCTGGCTTGACCGACTCGAGAGGCTTGCCTAGAATGCCGCGAAAAACGCAGGACGACTCTTGACCCTTCTCCACCCGGTCATACTACCCATCTCGTTGAAGGACCGCCACCTGAAAGGCCGCGAGGCCGTGCTGGCGCAGAGGCGAAGAGCGCGCGAGGCCCTGGCGCTCAGTTGCGCGGCCAGCGGAATCGCGATGGGTGTCCTGAACAAGGATGGCGTGGACGCGCCGCTGCCCTTCGCGGGGAACTACTGGTCGCTGTCCCATAAATGCCGGTATGTTGCCGCCGTCGTCTCATCCTCGCCGGTCGGCATCGATATTGAAGAGATCAGGCCGCGCGCCGACGACCTTATGGCATATATCGCGGATGAACAGGAGTGGGCCTTGGCGGCTCGACGAGATTGGAAGACGTTTTTTCGTTACTGGACCGCCAAGGAAGCTGTCCTGAAGGCGGTCGGCATCGGCCTCCGGCATCTCAAGCAGGCCCGCATCGACCGCATTATCGATGGGGACAATCTGATTGTGCGGTACGAGTCGCGCCTCTGGCCGATCCGCCATCTCAATTTTCAAGATCACGTCGTCTCGCTCACCCACGACATCGACGTGTGCTGGAGTCTGACCACCGGGTGACTGTAGGGGCGGGGTTTATCCCCGCCCGTCTGTTCAGACGGCAATCTTCACGTCGCC
The DNA here is from genome assembly GCA_005877815.1 of Nitrospirota bacterium. Lineage (GTDB taxonomy): Bacteria > Nitrospirota > Nitrospiria > Nitrospirales > NS-4 > NS-4. The sequence goes on along the minus strand of VBOG01000062.1, from coordinate 2,626 downwards.
GTCTTCAACCTTCGCCTCGTAGCAACCGATTTTGACGCCCTCTTTCGTCAGGCAGGCACCCGTCTTCACATTGTACTGCCAGGCGTGCCAGGGGCAGGTGACGACATCGCCCTCCAACTCTCCCTCTCCCAGCGGCCCGCCCCGATGCATGCAGGTATTATCGATGACATGAAACGCGCCGTTCACATTGAACACAGCATACTCTTTGTCGTTGGCGGTCGTCACGATTCCGCTTCCCGGCGGGACATCGGATGCGGTCGCCACTTTCACGAAAGTCGCCATGTCTCCTCCTTGATGTCTGCGTTAGGGATCGGCATAAAGCTACCGCCAACCCACCTCGCCGGTCAATGCAGAGCGAACGAGGGTGGGTTGACCGTCACAGAGGCCGAGGGTATTCTCGGCGCATGGGCCTTTCCACCCCGCGCACCCTCCGGTTTCGCCTCTCCAAGGCGCTTGCGGAAAACCAGCACTGGGCCGTGACATCGTTCCCGGCCATCGTCCAGCGGGCCACGGGCCATAGCGAACGGTGGGCGTTCGTGGATCATGCCACCGACCCGGACGGCCTCCACGAGTGGCGATACGAGGTACAGGGGATTCCGGAGGTGGACATCGTCGTGGATCATATCATTCACGAACTCACGGATAGCGTGCTGCTCGATGAATGGCACAGCATCACGGAGGATCGCTTCACGTTCGGAAGCATGCACCGAGACCGCCCCATTCCACCCGCAGACGCGGAATCGCGGCATGCCGAGGCGTCCTCAGAAGAAGACCTGCCGCAGAGCATATAGTGGCGCGATGGAATGATGATGAAAGAAATGCTCACTTACTCGCGTCACCGGTCTTTCCGAGTCGCGTGGGCGAGTCTCACGCTCATGGTCGTTCTCCTGACCACCACAGTCGCGTCCGCCCAAACCAAGCCCCCTCCGACACCAAAGCCATCCGTCGAATCGGCGATGGTCGAAGTGGCGACCCATCTGAGCCCTCCCTATGCGTTGTATCTGTACGAATCGTTGAGCCGGCAGGTCCTGTCCAATGAACAATTGCTGGAGCGCCTCGACTCGACGCAAGCACCGCTCGCGAATGATTCTCTCTGGGCCCTCGATGTGATCTCGCAATCCATCCTTGTGGAGGGCCAGGACGGTCCGTATCTCGACGTCCGCCGCGTGCCGGCGTTTTTCGAGGACATCGCCCGGCGTTATTTAGATCATGCCCACTACTGGCCGGACCGTGAGACCACGCAGGAGACTCGCCGGGAACATCTCGCCGCCTGGTATTCTCTGTACCTGATGCTGTTGGTCGCCAATGCCACGCAGGATGAAATCGCGGGTACGCTGAAGGGCGGCCTCTTCGAGCGCGATCCGGGGATGCTCGAAGCCGGTGGCCTTTCATTGGTGGACCGCCTGCACCGCGAGAAAGTGCTGACCGATGACAGCTATCAGAAGGTGGTGATCAAACGGAAGGGCCCCACCGGCAGGGAGACACTGATGTTTCCGCCCTATATGGAACAGTGGAAGGCGAAGATTTACGAAGCCTACGGCGCCAAGCCGCCGGGGTAGGACGGACCTGTTCAGTCGTGGAGGACGACATTCAGAGCGGACTAGATAGCAGGTCAAAGAACTACAAGACCGGCCGTTTTTCAATCTTCCAGACCGATCCCTGTGCGACGGTTCCGCTGACATACGAATGCGGTATTCCAGCCTCCATGAGCCACCGCTTACCTTGAAAGAGCAGCACTGAAGATACGCCACCAAGGAGGCGAAGAATGTTGCGATGGGCGTTCATTTTCTTTGTTGTCTCGATTATTGCGGGGGTGTTCGGATTCACAGGGATCGCGGCAGATGCGGCAGAAGTGGCGAAAGTCTTGTTCTATCTCGCCCTGGCCATCTTTGCCTTTTTCCTTGTGATGGGAGTTGCGGCGGCTAATAAACTCACACGGTAAAAGAGGAGGATGAGGCGATGCATGACGAGAGCAACAGAATTGGTTCGTTCTTGGCGGGCGCATTTATCGGCGCGGGCCTGGCGCTTTTGCTGGCGCCACGATCCGGCAAGGAGATACGCAACTTCATTCGTGACTATGCGGGACGCGCGATGGATGAAATCAATGAGCGGCTGCCGGAAATGAAAGAGACGCTCGACTCGACGTTCAAGAAAGGTCAAGAGGCCTATGAAGGCGTCAAGGAACAGGGGCAAGAAGCGCTCAAAAAAGGAAAGGAGACGCTGCGCCACGTTTCGGAAACAGCCAAGAAGGCCGGTTGATCTGACGGCATAAGGGAGGCCATTCGATCGAGGGTGATTCGGGCCGAGAAATCCCTCTTTCGTATACTTACACTACGGTGAAAACTGCCGGATATCCGTCAGTTTGTCGCGACCCGGCGCGCTAAGCCATTGAAACTCCTGTGTGGCACGGAGCGTGCTGATATCTACGACGAGAAAGGGGGTGATGACGATGAAGAACATCCTAGCAGCAGTCTTTGCCGTGATGATCGCCGTGACGTTTGGAGGCGCGACCTTCGCGGCTGATAACAGCACGAAAACGGAAACGAAGACCGAAACGAAGGCGGACGGGACGAAAGTCGTGAAGAAGAAAACACACAAGAAGACACAAAAGAACGGCGTCGTGAAG
>VBOG01000061.1 GCA_005877815.1 Nitrospirota bacterium | reverse complement strand
TCAAAGCGGACGCCTTTATTTGCAATACGGACCCGAAGCGTTTTGTCGAATCTCTCGGTCACCGGCATTTCCCCTCCTCCTACGTCAAGCAGTTGGACTACCGGTATTCGGCAAGCTCATTCACCGTCTACCTCGGTGTCGAGGGCCTCGATCTCAGGGACCATGGGTTTGGAAACTGGAACGTCTGGCATTATCCGCATCTCGACATTAATCGGACCTACGACCGTCAAAATCGCGCCGGCGATTTGACGGATCCATGGCTCTTCATGTCCACGCCGGCGCTCTGCACCCCGCAGCCGGCCCTGTGCCCTCCGGGGCAGCAGATTCTTGAACTCGTCACCACCTGTAACTTTGATCGGTTTGATGCGTTGCGTTCGACCAACAGAGCGGTCTACACGAAAGCCAAGAATCACGCGCGAGACAGCATGATTGACATTGTGGAGCGCGATTACATTCCTCGCCTTCGCAAGCATCTTCGTTTTCGGATGGCGGGATCGCCGACGACCAATATCCGCTACCTGTGGGCGCCCCGCGGGCACATTTATGGTTCCGAGCTAAGCCCTCGGAACGTCGATTTCTGCAGGCCGACCTTCAAGACGCCGATCTCGAATCTCTACTTCACGGGTGCCAGCGCCGAGTTTCCCAGCATCGGCGCCACCGTCGTGGGAGGCTGTCGCCTCTATACTCATCTCACCGGCGACTCGGTGAACGGCGGCAGGGAGATGTATGGCATGGTGTAATCCCGCCGGCGCGGCGCGCGAGCCTCGGCGGGCGGCGATGATTCTGTTGGCGGCGTAGAGACCGGTGAGGTAGCTGTCTTCAAGCCCGCAGATATTATGATCGCCCACCATGAACAGGGAATCTTCCGGCTCCAAGTGCCGCCATTGACGTGACAGCATGACCGCGGTCTTCCAATGCACGGCGCTTTCAATGTCGCAGTGGTCATAATAGGCGCCAAGATCGGGCGTTTTCGATTTCGAAAACAACAGGTCATGGGCGTCGCCTTGCGGCCATAGCACGGTGACGTCATGGTCCGGCCTGAAAAAGAGAATCTTGCCGGCGGGAAGAGACGCCTTGCGTCGGCCGCTCACGTAGAGAACGCTGATGGGAACCTGGAGCGGTGCAGGACCATGATTGAGGCCCTCGGGGATGAACTCGCGCGTGTTGTGACACGGCGTCGAGACCACGCAGGCACGCGCCGTGTAACGGCCGTGCTGCGCCTGGACCTGATACTCGTCGTTTCCGCGCCGCGTGATCGCCACCACTTTGTCGATGATGATGCGATCCTTCCATCCTTCGATGAGACGCGGCACCGTCTCAGAAAAGTCGGCGACATAGGTCGGCAGGAGAATGGGCATGAGGACGGCAAGGTAGTAAAATGTGTTGACCCGTTCATGCGACACGAACACGGTCGAATTCAGGATGGGATCGAGAAATACCTCATTGATCTCCTCCAAGCGATTGGCCCTGATAAACTCAACGGCGTCCTGGCGCACGGTCCGAAGCAGAAACTGATCCTCCTCCAGCAATTGTCGTTGGCAGCGCTCCGCGGCCTGCGCTCGAAGGCGATTGAGATGACGCCGAAAACGATACAGATGCCCATACAGAGTCACGATCTGTCGCAATCGTGAAATGTTTCGGCGATCAAAAATAGAGATCCATCGGTCCCCATCCAGGAAGCACGCCTCGCGCATCCTGATCGGCTCTCGCTTTCCGATGAAACGGCTGGTATGGCGGTAATCGGAGGTGATGTAGCTTGCGCCATAATTGACTTTGAAATCCCGCGAGGCATGCATGCGTCCGCCCAGGCGGTCGGTAATGAGCACGAACGGTAGGTTCTTTTGGTGGAGTCTTCGCGCGCAGGCAAGCCCGGAGATCCCTTGACCGACGATCACCGTATCAATGGACGTCTCCGTCATGCCGCGACAATTCACCTTGGGTCTGCACCCGCCCTGTCACTTTATCCTCCGTGATGGGTCATGCTTCGGGCCATTCCCTGTACGCGGCATATGGGTTTACGCTAGATGCAATGGCGAGAGAAGCCAAACGGCCAGGGAAAAGTTCTGCGGACCGGAAAAAAAATCCAAGTCGCGGGCGAGCGCCCTCAAGAACACGCGGACGCAACTGGAAAAATAGCCGGCCGCTCGTTGCTCACACCCGGCTGGGAAGGAGTTCGGCCGGCGGCGGTGGCGCAACGGTCGTGGCCTGCGGGCCTTTCTTGCCGTCCTCAAGGTTAAACACGACTTCCGTGCCGTCCTCCAGATCCTCGAACGTCAGGCCGTGAAGCGCGTTCTTGTGGAAATACACCTCGCCGCCGCCGTCTTGCAGGATGAAGCCATAGCCCTCGTCCCGGAACAACTTGAGGATCACGCCCCGCAAAGGCGGCAGCGGTGTGGTTCTCACCTCATGGGTCGCGCGTTTCCCGCGAATCTTCGTGAGCTCGATCTCCGCCGCGGAGAACGCTCCCCGTATGGCCTCCTCAAATGTCTTGTCCTTCTTCCGGGAAGTGATCGTGTGGCGGCCGGTCAACGACACGACGACCACGGCTTCCGCCACCCGGTCATCTTTTCGGTGACGCAGATTCTTCGTCAATGTCGTCCGGCCGTGAATGAGATCGCCGTGGCCGGCCTCCAAGTCGGCAAAGCGTTCCTCAATCTCAGCCCGCCAGCGTGGTGTCATATCGATATTACGACTCTCGATGGCAACTTCCATGGTGATTCTCCCGGCGTTCGATCTCGTGCTTACCTTCAATAATTCATACGGGCGCGCGACGGAACAATAGACAAAACCGATCGGCTCAATGCTGAAGATGTCCGATGGCCGGAAGGTCAAGCCTCCTCGGCTGCATAAGCGCTTACCCGAAGACCTTGATCAGCGCCAGCAGATCGAACATCAAGGTGCCTCCGTAGGTGGGTCCTTTATCTTTAAAGTTGATGGCATCATCCCACATCTCAAATCGTCCGTAGGGAAAACGCAGCGCCACAGTCCCGAACTTCTCTTGGAGCGAGCGGCCTCTCGGGTCGACGAAAAGGCCGGTATCAATGTTTGCCCCTAACTCGAATTCCCATTCCGGGGTGTTCGTCTGCGTATAGTTCCCGAGGCTCAAGGAAAACTGTCCCATGTAGGATTGCCCTGCAACTTGATTGAAAGCGCTTGCCTTCCATAGTTGGCTGTAACGTCCCATCACCGAGAGGCGCAGGTAAGAGGCGATGGGGAAGGGCATTCTGCGCATTCCGAGGCGAAGAAAACCTTCGTGATAGAGCGTCCCGGACGACACACCGATGCCGCCGAAGCCTGTCTCACGGTCATCCCACAATTTCGCCCACCGGGTCACGGACCCGTCAATCATGAAATCCGTCGCCTCGCGCGCGGCCCCCACTGGGACCGGTTTGAAATGAAAGAGCCGGTGCGCAAAATTGTTCTGAAGATAACGGGTCGGCTGGTCGGAGGTCGGCCCGGCTCCCACCGTAAGATTCGTCGCCCATGCGTTGAAACGTTCGGTCCACGTGAGCGACGCAAAATTGAACCCGATGGTTTGATGGACGGTCGAATCGTAGGGTTGCCCGCTATTGTTGAATTCTGTAAACCGGTTCAACGTCAATCCGGCCATCAGCGTGCGCTCCTGGTCCGGATAGGCCAGCGCGCCCCAGTGGACGCTCGGCGCCGGCGTTTCTGCATGTCCGATGGCTGCCGCCCCGACCGCGAGACAGAGGACAAACGGGACGCACAGGTAGAAACGGCCGTGCATGCTCTTCTCTCCCCCAACCTATCCGTAAGATATACGAGAGCAGGACTGTCAAACTACACTGCGTTAGTAATGTTCAGACGCCCAACGGCGTGCACTTCAGGCATCTATGTAGGGGCATAACCGTGACACCATTGTGGGGAGTTAGGAATCCGTGCTCTTCTTGATAAGCTGAATTTGAAGGAACGCCAATGTCGCTGACGAGTCCGATATCCACAGTCGAGGCCATCCGAGAAACCAGTCATCGACTGGAAGGCGCGCCGGGCGATTACGATTCGTTGATGGAGCTGGTGGGTGATGCCCGGCTGGTGCTCTTGGGCGAAGCCTCGCATGGCACGCATGAATTCTATCGCGAGCGCGCCGTGATCACGAAACGCCTGATCGCTGAAAAGGGATTCACGGCGGTCGCGGTCGAAGCCGACTGGCCGGACGCCTATCGGATCAACCGGTATGTGCGAGGCGCGAGCCGTGATGCCGACGGCGTCGAGGCGCTGAGCGACTTCAGGCGCTTTCCTTTGTGGATGTGGAGAAATGCGGACGTGCTGGACTTTATCGGCTGGTTGCGCGCCTTCAACGATAGAGCCGCCTCGAAGCGGCAGAAAGCGGGTTTCTATGGGCTGGATCTCTACAGTCTTCATACCTCCGTGGCGGCGGTTCTCAGCTACCTCGGCAAGGTGGACCCTGAGGGAGCCCGCCGGGCCCGCGCCCGCTATGCCTGCTTCGATCACTTCGGCGACGACACGCAGACCTACGGGTACGCGGCAGGCTTCGGATTGACGAAAACGTGCGAAGAGGAGGTGGTGAACCAGTTGACGGACCTGCGCCGCCGCGCCGCGGAATACGCATCCCGCGATGGACGCGTCGCGGAGGACGAATATTTCTTTATCGAGCAGAACGCTCTTCTGGTGAAGAATGCCGAGCAATACTATCGCACCATGTTTCGAGGGCGGATCTCGTCATGGAATCTTCGCGACCGGCACATGGCCGAAACGCTCGAGAGCCTCATGGAATACTTCATGCGGCATGGAGAATCGCCCAAGATCGTCGTGTGGGAGCACAATTCCCACCTCGGCGATGCCCGCGCGACGGAAATGGGCGAGGCCGGCGAACTCAACGTGGGGCAGTTAGTGCGCGAGCGCTACGGACGGGACGCGCGCTTGATCGGCTTCAGCACCTACCAGGGCACCGTGACCGCGGCGTCGGATTGGGACGGCCTGGCGGAGCGCAAGCGCGTACGTCCTGCCCTGGCCGGCAGCTATGAAGCCCTTTTTCATGACGTCGGCCGTGGCCGTTTTCTGGTGAATCTCGCCGACGACCGCGCGGCGGCCGCGCTGCGAGAACCGCGCCTTCAACGGGCCATCGGAGTTGTATACCGCCCCGAGACAGAGCGCCAAAGCCATTACTTCGAAGCGCGGTTGTCAGGTCAATTCGACGCCATGCTGCATATCGATGAAACGCGGGCCGTGGAACCCTTGGACCGGACATCCGGATGGGAGACGGGGGAAGCCCCGGAGACGTTTCCGACCGGCATATAATAATAACTGGCAGGCATCACGAGTATGCAGACGCAGGAAAAAGAACACGTCGTCCGCATCCAGGCCGGCTCCGTGAGCCTTGAAGGCACCGTGAACCTCCTGCGCGATGCGCAGGGCATCGTTGTGTTCGCGCATGGCAGCGGCAGCAGCCGCCATAGCCCCCGCAATCGATACGTCGCAGGCGTTCTTCGCACAGCAGGGCTTGGCACCTTGCTCTTCGATCTTCTGACGGCCGAAGAGGAACGGCAGGACATGCGGACG